>NZ_CP075585.1:1119137-1492183 GCF_015356815.2 Candidatus Rhabdochlamydia porcellionis | reverse complement strand
TTAACGCAACCACATACTATAAATGTTTTTTTAACACTTTGGGATTATGTTAACTTTAAGCCAATTTGAAATCATTCGTCCTACTTACGAAAGCTCCCAAGAAGAAACATTAAATTGGCTCATTCAAGCGCATACGCAATCAGAGGCTTACTCTCAAGGGAAAAAAGCAGAGCAAATTAAGCCTTTTACCCTTAGCCTTAGACAAAAACTAGATCATGTTGCCTGTAAACCGAATCGAATTTCAAAAAGAGGGCATATTTTAAGCGATTTTCTGCACACAGAGTGGGAAAAGATGAAAGTATATCGCCTAGAAGAGTCTTCTTTTGGGGTTGATTTAACAACCCGTTCTAAAATCTTTTCTGATCAGGTAGAAGATGCATTCGAACAATTTTATCCCAAATCAGCTGCTTCTCCAGATCATTTAATTCATGTAACTTGTACTGGATATGTCTCTCCTAGTGGTGGACAAAAAATGGTTTCTCAAAGAGGATGGGGAGAGAAAACTCTTGTTTCGCATGTTTATCATATGGGTTGTTCTGCATCTATTCCTGCTTTAAGGTTAGCACAAGGATCTCTGCAGGTAGAAGGTTGTGTCGATGTCGTTCATACAGAACTTTGCTCTTTACATACGAATCCTTCTCTGCATGGGTTAAACCAATTGGTTTCTCAATCGTTATTTGCAGATGGATTTATAAAGTATCGAGCTCAAGCAAGTTGTTCTTCTGAGCATTTTCAACTTTATACTCTTCATGAAGAACTGGTTTCTAACTCTTTTGACTCTATGCATTGGAAAATAGAAAACTGGGGATTTGCTCTTTCTTTATCTCAAGAAATACCTGCTTTAATTGCTCAATCCATTTATCCTTACTTAGTTCGCATGAGTCAAAAATCAGGATTTACTATCGAATACATCTTGCAAAATGCACTTTTTGCTATCCATCCGGGCGGGCCTAAGATTGTCCAATCTATTCAAGCCGTGTTAGGTTTAAGCTTTGCTCAAGTAGCCCATAGTAAATTCATCTTGCAACAATTTGGCAATATGTCTTCAGCTACTCTCCCACACGTGTGGAAGGAAATTTTAGAAGATCCTAAAGTTGTAACCGGATCTCTTATTGTAAGTCTGGCTTTTGGCCCGGGTCTTACGATTTGTGGGTCTATAATGGAAAAGAGGTTGCCATGTGGTTAATAGCTGTTATCCCTTTTATTTTACAAGCTATTGCTATAATTTTTGATGAGGGATATTTTCATATAAGAAGAAAGCTACCTCGTTGGGAGAGAATTGGGCATCCGATTGATACGCTAAGCGTTTTAATTTGCTTTTCCTTTGCTCTTTTTGTTCCTTTTTCTTTTTCAACATTAAAAATTTATTTGCCACTTACTGCTATTTCCTGTGTTTTAGTAACTAAAGATGAGTTTGTGCATAAGCATCATTGTTGTGCAAGAGAAAATTGGTTGCACGCATTGCTATTTACTCTTCATCCAATTACTTTAGGACTAGCTGGATTTATTTGGCCGATCAGTCAGGAAAAGCCTGTTGCCCTCTGGGTGCAGCAGTGGTTAAACGAACCAAAAATCTTACGTAAGTTTTTGTTGTTTCAAGTGATCATACTTACTCTTTTCTTGATCTATCAAGTAGTCTTTTGGAACTTAGTTTGGAAAGAAAAATGCGCAGAAAAAGAGTGATTAACAATTCTTTTTATAATGAATTGCAAGAGCGTTGGTATTTAGAAAACGACCATCCTGTTGCTCTTCTGAGAGCTGAAAATGCACTTCGAAAGGATTGGGTAGCTTCTCAAATAGCTTCTGGCCAGAATATTTTAGATATTGGCTGCGGTGCAGGTTTTCTTGCAAATTTTCTTGCTGAAAAAGGACATACGGTAACAGGAATAGACCTTTCGGAAACAAGTTTAGAAGTAGCGCGTTTACACGATCAAACAAATTCAGTGGAATATATCAAAGCTAACGCCTATCATCTTCCTTTTGAAAAAACAAAGTTTGATGTTGTGTGCGCAACAGATATTTTGGAACATCTAGAATATCCAGAAAAGTTGATTCAAGAAGCTTCTCGAGTGCTTCGCACTGGAGGGTATTTCTTTTTTCATACCTTTAATCGGACTCTTGCTAGTTACGTTATTGTGATTAAAGGAGTAAATTGGTTTGTTCGAAATGCTCCAAAAAACATGCATGTTTATTCCTTATTTATTAAACCAAAGGAGTTGCAGAAAATGTGCCATTCAAATGGTTTTAATATAGAAAATTTCAAAGGATTTCGCCCTAAAATTTTGACTAAGAGTTTTTTTCGCCTTTTATTGACTAAAAAAATTTCTTCTGATTTTTCCTTCTGTTTTTCTTCTTCTCTTAAAACAGGCTACTGTGGAGTTGCACAAAAAGTTCGCTCCCATATCTGTTATGAAAAAATTTAATAAAGAGATGAAAAAAATGTCTCTGCACATTAACTCCATTATCCTTTAAAATGAAAGATTCAAGATCTTAAGGATAATATGGAAAGTCTTTCATTATTTTGTTTAGATGCCTATAAGCATAAGGATTTATTTAGCGGCCTGGAATATCCTTGGGAAGCATTAGAGAGACTGCGCGCCTATCTCTTAAGGCAAGGTTTAGGAAAAATTGAGATACATATTGCTCCTGGTGTGCTGCTTATAGATCCTGATAAGATCTCTATTGGCCCAGGAACAACCATTGAGCCAGGTGCCTATATTCAAGGACCTTGTATCATTGGCCAAGATTGTCAAATCCGCCAAGGAGCTTATATTCGAGGGGATGCGCTAATTGCAGACCGGTGTATAATTGGTCATGGTACTGAAATAAAGCATTCTATTTTTTTTAATGAAGCAGTAGCTCCTCATTTTAATTATGTGGGAGACTCTGTTTTAGGTAATAATGTCAATCTTGGTGCAGGCGTAAAGTGCGCGAATTATCGACTAGATCATCAATGTGTTTCTGCTCATTGGGGACAGAAAAAAATAAAAACGCGACTGAAAAAACTAGGTGCATGTATAGGAGATAATTCTCAAATTGGATGCAACACTGTAATTAATCCCGGCACCTGTATCGGAAAAGATGTGATCTGTTATCCAAATATGACCCTTCGGAGATATATTTCACAAAAAAGCCTTGTAAAATCCTCTTCACATATGATGGTAGAATCTCTATGACAACCTTAAATAGCCCCTCTTCTTTTTCCTCGCATTTAGAAAAAGTGGATGAAAAAATTATCCAAAGTCTTTTTGATTTTGGAGAAAAAACTAAATTGCGCGATGCTTGCGAATACGCTTTAATGAGCGGAGGCAAACGTTTTCGCCCTTTGATCGTTATCTTAGTTGCAGAAGCTCTAAACAACCATCTAGACGTTTCTGACGCAGCTCTGGCCGTGGAGTTTTTTCACACAGCCTCTTTAATTGTCGATGATCTTCCCTGTATGGATGACGATGACCAAAGGCGTGATAAGCCCTCTACTCATAAGATCTATGGAGAATCAACGGCTCTTTTAGCAAGTTATTCTTTGATGACAGCTGGGTTTGGCAAGATTCATAAAAATGCGGAGGTTATTAAAAAATCTTTTCCTCCTTTTTCTGCATTGAGTGATGTTATTTGCACGTTAGCCCTTTCCATTGCTACCCAATGCTCTGGGATTTTAGGTGCTACAGGGGGGCAGTTTTTTGATCTTTTCCCCCCAGACAACTCTTTAGAAACCGCACAAAGAATTATCTCTCAAAAAACAGGAGCCCTTTTTGAAATCTCTTTTGCTTTCGGTTGGCTTTTTGGAGGAGGGGATATGAAGCAGCTTAAATTGGTTAAAAAACTAGCTCATCACTTTGGTTTTGCCTTTCAAATAGCAGACGATCTTCATGATATCAAACAAGATGAACAAGAAAATCTTAAACTCAGCATAGTTCATATGCTAGGCCCTGAAAAAGCGTTAGAGTATTTCCAAAATGAGTTATTTAGATGCTGTGAGTACTTAAAGAAGCTGGGTCTTTTTACTCCTTCTTTTGAAAGGATTATCGATATGCTTTTTCACTACGCAAGATTTGAGAAATAATTTTTCCTCTTTACCTAGACTATTTATTGTTTTATTTATTATGTTTGTAAAAAATGTTTGGTGTTGATTATCATAGTTTTGATCAATACACTTTCTAAGTTATTTACTTAAAAATAAGGATTTAAACGGTGGTTTTTTCAACAAATTATTTGCAATTAAACAACATGCTCGATTTACAAGAAATCCCTCAAAGAAAGAAAAATTTTAAAACTATAAAAGATTGGTCAATTGATGTGCAATGCAGTGGAAATACATATGATGGTGTGCGTATTCCTGCAAGAGAATCTGCTATAACCGTAGTTGTTTTAAATAGAGGAGCCTTTTTTTTCTTTTAATGTAACTTATGTTCAACAAGTGCAAAAAATATTTTATCTTTTTTCAGAAACCGTGAAAAAGAACGCTGAAGATTCAGATCCCATAAAATTTGGAAAATATTACCATATAAAAACTTGTTTGCAGAGCCCTTAAGATTAATAGATGTTTAGATAGCTAATATTTTACCAAATACAAATGTAGAAAGTGAAAAATTAGAAAAAGACTATTGCTTTCTTTTCAAAAGAGAAAATGGTAGTGGAATGCAAAAATACGAGCCAGAATCTCTTTATGAAAAGACAGCCAAAAGTATAAGCAAATGCTACTTTATACTTATCTTGTAATAAAGACAATTTTAATCTTTAAAAAGATGTTTTTGTGAAAAAACAAACCACCGGCAATAGCAGGTGGCTTGTTTTGTTAGACTAATATTTCTTTTTTCTCTTCTTTAACAAGAGAGATAATCGGGTCTTTATCTTCTTTAATTTTAGCTAGGATTAATCTCTCTATTTCTTCTACTAGATGGGGATTTTTCTTCAATTCTTCTCTAGCAGATTCTCTTCCTTGTCCTAAACGATGGTTTTGAAAACTAAACCAAGTGCCTTTTTTCTCAACAATATCTAGATCAACACCTAAATCAATTAAAGTGCCAATGCGAGAAATCCCTTCATTAAATAAAATATCAAACTCAGCGACTTGAAAAGGAGGGGATACTTTATTTTTCACAACTTTTACCTTAACACGGTTGCCAACTTCTGTGTTATCTGGACCCTTAATGCTACCACAGCGACGAATGTCTAATCGAACAGAGGCGTAAAATTTTAAAGCTTTTCCACCTGTTGTGGTTTCTGGATTACCAAACATAATTCCAATTTTTTCGCGTATTTGATTGATGAAAATAGCGCAAGTGTTGCTTTTGGAAAGAGTAGCTGTTAATTTTCTAAGAGCCTGAGACATCATTCTTGCTTGCAATCCCATAAAAGAATCGCCGATTTCTCCTTCAAGCTCGCTTTTAGGAACTAAAGCTGCAACAGAGTCAATAACTATGACGTCTATTGCGTTAGAGCGCGCTAGCATCTCCGCAATATTTAGTGCTTCTTCTCCCGAATCGGGTTGAGAGATCAATAATTCATCAAGTTTAACACCAATTTTAGCAGCATAACTTGGATCTAGTGCGTGTTCTGCATCTATATAGGCAGCAAGGCCTCCGCTTTTTTGCGCATTGGCTACAATATGGGTGGCAAGCGTAGACTTTCCAGAAGACTCATGACCGAATATCTCTACAATTCTTCCTCGAGGAACTCCCCCAATTCCCAATGCGAGATCAAGAGTTATTGCACCTGTTTTAATTACTCCCATCTCTCCTTTTAAAGAAGAATGTTTACCTAAAGTCATGATAGATCCTTCACCAAATTGTTTTTCAATTTGTGTCATTGCTAGTTCTAAAGCTTTTCTTTTTCCTGTATCATTTTGTTGAGCCATAAAGTTCCTTTTGTTATCTGATTTTAAGATTGAATCTGATTGATCCTTTGCGTCAAGGATAATCGATTTTGCAAATGGTGTCTAATTCGAGAATTAATTATAAAAAACAAAGGATAATTTATGTTATTGGCTGGTGATATAGGAGGAACAAAGGTTAGCTTAGCTCTTTTTGAAGAAGAGTTGCAGTTACAATATATAGAAGAAAAAACCTTTCATAGTCGTGATTTTTCCGATTTTTCTTCTTTATTGCATCATTTTCTAGCTCCATTTCCTCATATTTCTATTTCTCGAGCTGGATTTGGAATAGCTGGACCTGTGCAAGATGGGGTTTGTCGAGCAACAAATCTACCCTGGACCCTTTCTGCAGAAGATCTGCAGCATCAATGTAAAATCCCTCATGTGTTTTTACTCAACGATCTAGAAGCTAGCGGATGGGGTCTACAGCTTCTTTCCCCTAGCAAATATGTAACATTAAACGAAGGAAAACAAACAATAGGTAATCGGGTATTGGTTTCTGCAGGGACAGGTTTAGGAGAAGCGGGTCTATTTTGGAATACAAAAATACATCATCCAATTGCAACAGAAGGTGGTCATACCGATTTTGCCCCTTGTAATGAAGAGCAACTAGAACTTTTTTCTTATTTATATAAACAATATAAACATGTCTCTTATGAAAGAGTTTTATCGGGATTTGGTCTGTATCAAATATATCGGTTTCTAGTTGACACGCATAAAGAACAAAGCGATCCAGAAATTGAAGAGATCTCCACTAAACTAGAACCACAAAGACTGGTGATAGAGAAGGCGTTAGAAGGTTTATCCACAGCTTGTATACACGCCGTAGAGATCTTTGTTTCCATATATGGAGCAGAAGCTGGAAATTTAGCGCTTAAATATCTAGCTAGAGGAGGCGTTTATTTAGGTGGTGGATTGGCACCAAGGTTATTGCCGTTTTTTAAACATGGTGGTTTTATGGCTGCTTTTACAGCTAAAGGAAGATTTTCTTCCCTTATGCAAGAGATTCCTATCTATCTTATATTAGAGGATACAACAGCTTTATTTGGTGCCGCGCATTATGCTAGAACAAAAGTTCTCTGAATGCCAACGACGAATGACAAAAGAGTCATCAGAGGGATTTTTATTTATAGGCTTCCTTGTTTTTAGAACTTCTTCTATTCTCTCAGAGAGACTACGAAAATGAACTCCTTTTTCAGGTGTACTTTCGATACAAGTTTTTTTGTCGATGACAATAATTACGTGTCCTTTCCATGTGATTAGATCAAGAGGTTTTAATAAGGAAATGATCTTTTCTTTTTTTAAATTTTCAATTTTAAGGCCTTTTTTATACTTCACTAAATCAACTGTATTGCGAGGGGTATATCCGTCAGTAGCATAATAGAGAAGGCCCGAGCAATCTACCCCTTTGAGTTGCCAGATGTTTTGTATTTTTGGGTCAAGGCTAGACAGTTTTACAGTGGGAGGGTAGAGTTTGAGTATTTTAATAATGCCTTTTGGCCAATTTCCTCCCCACAAATAAGGAGTTCCAATTAAATCTTTTAATGTTTCGCAAATTTCATCGACATTAGATAAACCGGGTTGTTTTTTTGAAGAAGAATTAGGTAAAAACTTTCCATGAATATACAATTCTTTACCGGAGTAGTTAGGGGTCTTTATTTTTAAAATATTTTTAAGTATAATTTCTCGTGGATCGAGTGACATTCCTGGCAAAAGGATTGTTTCTAAGCATCTCATTAATCCTTGATTATCTAAGGGTATACATTCACCTTTTCCTTTAAAATATCTAGGAAACTCAGCGGTATTAAATACAGGAACGGGTTCACTGATTATTAAAGACATGATTTTTTAAGCCTCGCGTTATTAGATCTAGTTATCTTATAGTACAAATACAAAGGTCTCTTTAATAAAATGATAGGAAAATATCATGATTAAAATTTTTTTAACATGCATTATTGCGCTTTTGACTGGTTGCTTTTCTTTTTCAAAAGAGAAAAAAGAAGCCCAATCACAGGTGTTGCGCATTAACATAGGAGATGATCCTCAAAGTTTAGATCCAAGGCGCGCGCGCTCTCTTAAAGATATTACCTTATTAAGACATTTGTTTGAGGGGCTTACTCGTAAAAACCCACAAGGCAAAGTAGAGTTTGCTTTAGCAAAAGACATGCAAGTATTGGAAGGAGGAACGCGTTATCAATTTACTTTAATTAAAAGCTATTGGTCGAACAAAGACCCATTAACAGCGCATGATTTTGCCTATGCTTGGCATAAAGTGCTAGACCCTGCATTTCCCTCAGATATCGCTTATCAAATGTATTTGGTTAAGAACGCACAAGCTGTCAAAGAAGGAAAAGTGCCTAGTTCGGAACTGGGAGTTCGTGTATTATCGGATTATGAATTAGAAATCGAATTAGAACATCCGGCTCCTTATTTTTTAGAGCTGTTATCTTTTCCGCTTTTTTTCCCTGTACACCGCAAACTAGATGCAGAAAATCCCAACTGGGGTTGGCAGGATTCTGGGTATGTTTCTAATGGTCCTTTTATTCTAACTAATTGGGAACAACGTAATTTGATTCGGCTGCATAAAAATCCTCTATATTGGGATCGTTCTTCTGTTTCTTTATCTGAAATTTTAGCTTATATGCTTTCTGAAGAAACAGAGCTACGCCTATTTGAAACAGGGGAAATTGATTGGGCTGGATCTCCTTTATCCACTCTTCCTGTTGAGGCTTTGGGTTCTTTAAAAAAATCTGCTTATTTTATGGATAAAGAGTTTTTAGGAACATATTTGGTAAGAATACAAACGCAAAGCCCCCCCTTTAATAATCGATCTATTCGACGCTGTTTTGCTTTGGCGGTTAATAGAGAAGATATTGTATCTCATATCACTCAAGGAAATCAAATGATTGCAACAGGCTTAGTTCCTACTGGGTTAGGGTTGCAAGATAACCCCTATTTTTTGGATGCAGACTTAAAAAGCGCCAAAGAGCTTTTACAACAAGATCTTCCTAAGATCACTCTTCTTTATCGAGCTGATGAAAAAAATCATGTGTTAGCGCAAGGATTGCAACAACAGTGGATGCAATCTCTTGGGGTGCTTGTAGAGTTAGAAGCTGTAGAGGCAAAAATCTATTTTGACCGTATTTCCAAAGGAGACTACCAATTAGCAACAGGATCTTGGATTGCAGATTTTGAAGATCCAATGAACTTCTTAGAAGTGTTTAAATACAAAAAAGGCGGGTCCAATAATACAGGTTGGGAGGACGCTCATTATATACAGCTACTCAACTCTGCTAATAAAACAGTAAATAGCAAGCAAAGAATGCTTCTTTTGAAACAAGCAGAGCAGGTTTTAATGGATAATATGCCCATGATTCCGATTTATTATTATCGTATGCTCTATTTAAATCGAAATGTTCGCCAAGTAGCGCTATCTTCTACCGGAGGGATAGATTTTAAATGGGCTAGAGTTGACAGAAAATAAATTTTTACCTATTTCTAAGTAAATTTTTTAAGGTCAACTATGAAAACTATAATAACATTTTTTTCAACATGCTTTCTTTTCATTGCCTCATATACACAAGCTGAATCCATACGTTTATTTAATAATAGTGTTTATGATTTGCGAGCTGTAGTACGGGGAGCTGATGGTTCTTTTTTAGGAGAGATGCTCATCCGTTCACAAAACTCAACCACTTGGTATAATACATATGGCCCCTATCAAAGTAGAGTTCCGATACAAGAGAGTCGTTCGCAAACACCTTATGCAGTAGTTTGGTATTGTTTAAGTGGAGAGCAGTTTTCTATATGTGATACAGTAGCTACAGGAGGGGCCGTGGAAGCTCTTAGTTGTTTAGGCCCGCGTACATGTAGAGCTAGAAAAAAAGACCATACTCCTCAAGAAGAGTATCAGGAAATGCAACCTCCTCAAAAACCATAGATTTTGTTTTTTCTATTTAAAACAGTAATAATTCATTTAGAGCGATATCATGCTCTTCAATAGGTAAAGGTTTGATGCAGAGCTGTTCTTGAAAACCAATGCCTATTGTGTAAGGTTTGAAGTGATTCTTTTGCAGGTTTTCTAGAAGTTGATCGTAGTGACCTCTGCCATAGCCTATGCGGTGACATAGGCGATCAAAACCTAATGCGGGTACTAAAATGCAATCGATCTTTTCTAGGGCAACAGGAGTAGAAAATTTTGGATTAGGCTCTAGTATACCAAAAGTAGAAGGGATGAATTCAAATTTGGTAATTTTATGAACGCTAAGACTTGTACCTTCTATTTTAGGTAGTAAAAGTTTATGTTCTTTGAATAGGTCTTGATTCAATAAATCTATATTAATTTCACTTTTAATGCTGTAGAACGAGAGTATGTTTTTGTAGGGTTTTAATTTTTTGCTAAGTTGCAAATAAGCATTGTGTGCAGCTTGTTTTTTTCTAGTCTCACAAAGACCTTTACGTATCTTGATGAGTTCTTCTCTAATTAACTGCTTAGCGTAAGAGTGGTTCTTCGTCAACTTTTGGCTTTCCTTTTTCATAGCTGATTTTTTTTAAGAATATACCATTAGAAGTATACAAGGTAGCAGTTCCTTTTCCTTGCTCTATTTGAGAGACTGGTGTGTCTTCTTTGGGTTTGAAATAACTAGCGGTAATTAATAAATCCCGATCATACTCTTCGATTAACATCACGTCGCCACTTTCATACCAAGCTACGCTAGTTCCATGTTTTTTATTTTGATTGAATTCTCTTTGACTCTCTGATTTACCACTAGGGTACCAGGTTTTAACCATGCCTTGAATCATATCATCATCCCAATAAAGGCAGAGTTTGATTTGAGGGTTTTCTAAAGAACCGTTGTAGTAGATTTTCTCTTCGCCTTGTTTTTTTTTGTCTTTGATAGAATAAATAGCGTGTAGGCTTTGATTAGGGTTAAATATTTTTACTTCTCCTTCCGCGATCCCTTCAGAAAAAGTGATTAATTGATGCAATCTTCCTTCTATAAATTCTGCTTTTTGACCAGATCCATTGTAGATTTCTGCTATTTTTTTCCCACTTGGATCAAAATAAGTAGCCTCTATTAAATGATTTTTTTGATAGAGCTCGCTGAATTGTAATTGCTCTTTGTTCCAATAACCTACAGAGAGTCCTTCTTTTTCTCCTTTGTGGTAAGCTAGCTTTTGCAAAATGTTGCCATCGAAATCAAATTCTTCCAAAGAACCTTCAATGAATCCTTGCTGGTAAGGAATGATTTTTTTGATTGGCCCTTCGGGGTAATAGTAGATACTGGACGTGTGTAGAAGCCCTTTATCATAGAAAATTTCAGCAATGATTTGCCCTTGTTCATTTCTTACTGTGCTCTTTTTATCAAAGATCCAGCTTGCTTGAGCTAAATTATGAATATCTGCTACACCCTCAATGACAAAAGCATCTATTTTGAGCTGGCCATTGGAATAGTATTCTTGATATAGACCGTGAGCTCTACCATCGACAACTTCTAAATGATGCCAGAGTTGGCCATTATCGTGATAACTAGTCACTATGGAAGAGCTTTGGCCAAGATTGGTGCGCTTATAAACCCTAAGCACTTTTTGATAGGGTTGAGGCTGCAAAAAATCTATGTTTTGATAATTCGATAAACGATCTTGATTACTAATAGTTTCTGCAAAACCATTTCTATCGATGAGTTGTAAACTTACAATTGGAGGAGAGTCAGATTGAAAAGAGGAGCTGCAGCCAGAGCAGATGATAAGAGCTATTATAAAAAGTATTTTTTTTGTCATAAAGGTTCTCGTTTAACCAATTTCATATCGATACAGAAAACTTTTTGTTGAGGGGTAATAGATTTTTTAGTCAGATGAAAGTCTGTAATGAATAAAAAAGGAACCCCAGGTTTTGGTCCATAGGGCCAGATGTGTACCTGTTCAATAAAACAAAGTAGTTGTTTTAAGTCTTCTTCATTTGCTTGAATGGTTTTTTGTTGTCTCTCTTCTACCTCACGAAACAAAGAGTGTTTTCTGATTTTTTCTTCGAAAAAGGTTAGCTGATTTTCTTGAGAAATCCAATTTAACCGTTGAGAGGAGATAGAGTCTAACCTGTTTTCCAATAAAAGAGTATGTAGTTTTTTCTGCTCTGGTTGTAGAAAACAGAGAGATTCTACATATTTATCCAAGTATTGAGAGTCACTCATTTTTAATTGAGAAAGAATTTTTTCCTCTTTTTTTTGTATTTGCTCATTATATAGAATTTTTTTATGGATGACTTGAGTAGTATTTGCCAGCTCTTCTAACTGGTATAGGCGATAATAACCATGAATAATGATTAAACAGCAGGGCATTGGTGCTAATAGTAGTAGCAATATCCATTTATATCTTGTAATTATCAAACGATGCAAAAATAAGCGCATAAAAATAGTTAGTTCAAAGGTTTTAGGGTAAAAATAGCGCGATATTTATTTCCTTGCGCATGCCATTGTACAGGGTTTTTTGTATGAATCATTTGGTTTTCTTTAAGTAGCATTTCATGAAATTCACGCGCAAGTTTTGGGGCTGATGCAGAAAATTCAATTTCTACCTGTGCTTCATAAGGAATGTTTTTTTGATCAACGGTTGGATACTTGAGCATTTGGTAATGAATAGATAAAATCTCTATTCCGTTTTTTGCCTTTGCTTCGTTGATAAATGCTGGGTGAGCGCTTATCCATGCTAAAACATCGCTTACTTTAGGAACTGTGGGAAGAAGGGAGAAGGGAAGCTTTTGTGTGCTGAGCTTATTTTTCCAGGAAAGAAGATGCTTTTGCCAATCTTTAATCGATTTAAAAGAGGTTTTTTGTAACTCTTTAGGTAAAATAGAAGAGACATGCGCAAGAAGTTTTGTTTGTTTTTGGTGTAGATATGTTTGTATTCCTATTAAACTAGTTAGATTCAGAACTACACAGGCTCCTAAATAGTAAAATGTTTTTTTTAATAAATATTGTTTAGTTTTTTTTGTCATAAACATTTTTTGACTAAAATTCACTTGATTACCGTCTTCAGCAAGGGCATCCAATGCAGACCCTATAGCAAGAGCATATGGGTGATAATTTAGGTTTTCTAAAGTCAGTTGTTCACCAACAAAGATTTCTCTTACTATATTTTTGAGATCGATAAGGGAAGGCGTTTCTTCAATATACACGTAAGGACAATTGGTATCCCATCCCTTTTGAATTAAGAACAATTGGTATTTTTCTAAATTTTTTCTAAAGCATGCAGGATCTAATGAAAACGCTTTAGCAGATTCAAGACGATTTTCTTGATAAAATAAGCAAAGCATTTCTTGAGATCCAATATGAATAACAATTCCCGTTTTTTGTTTAGGAAAAGCCCAGGTGATAAAACGAAATAAACTAGAACTACTGCAGCTGACAAAATGAGTATGAAGACCTTTATTTTCTAGGAATTGTATGCGTTTAAAGAAGAGATTCTGAGAGGTTATAAAAACGCCAACCGAAGAGCTTTTTTTAGAAATTCGATCAATACATACAGAAACTACAGAATCATTTGGAGTCATTATTAAAGACTCAATTTGGAAAGGTAGTGTTGCTAGAATCTTTCTTTTTTCTGTTAGCGGAAGAACTAGACGCCTTAAGATGACATCTTGTGTTTCTAAAAAAGTAGATATAATATAATTATTATTATAAATAGACAAATCCTTGTAAAGCTGTTTTACAGAATCGGTTTTTACTATATATAATTTTTGAATGGTGATTTTTGATTTTTTCTTAATTAAAATCGCAATATGTAATTTCTCTTGATTTAGTGCAATTCCTACTGTAACCAAGAATAGACCTCAAATTATAGAATTTTTTTTATATGATCTAATAAAAAGTTGATCTTGAAAAGATTCATAAAAGTTAGATAATATTAGTGCCATGTCTATTTTGCTAGCTAATATTATTCATTGGATTTTCTTTGTCTATACGATCATGTTAACCTTGCGTATATTGGGTTCTTGGTTTCCTTCTTTTTCCCATACGAGGTTTATGCATTTTTTACGATTCTATACAGACCCTTATTTAAATGTATTTAGAAACCTGATTCCCCCTATTGGAGGACGTTTAGATTTAAGTCCAATTATTGCCTTTTTTGTTCTACAATTTCTTGAAAACTTCTTTCTGCGGCTTTTTATCTAATGTCCTTGTTGCAGAAATCTTTTTCTTTAGGC
The DNA here is from genome assembly GCF_015356815.2 of Candidatus Rhabdochlamydia porcellionis. Taxonomy (GTDB): domain Bacteria; phylum Chlamydiota; class Chlamydiia; order Chlamydiales; family Rhabdochlamydiaceae; genus Rhabdochlamydia; species Rhabdochlamydia porcellionis. The sequence goes on along the minus strand of NZ_CP075585.1, from coordinate 1,478,111 downwards.
TCTCTTGTCCTGCCTTCTAATATCTTTTGCGCTCCTCTAGCCGGTTGCTCAGATCTTCCTTTTCGTCGAATGCTCGCTAAATACAGACCTGGTTTGATTTTTTGCGAAATGGTCAAAATGGATGCTTTGGTGCGCCAAAACCCTAAAACCTGTCGCTTTTTAGATTTTGAACCTACCATGCATCCCATCGGTGCTCAATTATGTGGAAGCAAGCCAGAGCTTGCAGCAGAATGTGCGCGTATTATCCAAGACTTAGGGTTTGATAGTATTGATTTAAACTGCGGATGTCCTGTTGATAAAGTGACAAAAGATGGTAGCGGCTCAGGAATGTTAAAAACACCTCAATTAATCGGTGACATCTTAGCAAATATGGTATCTGCAGTACAAATCCCTGTTACTGTTAAAATCCGTGCTGGTTGGGATAGTTCTCAAATTAATGCAGTAGAAATTGTAAAGATTGCTGAGTTAGCAGGAGCAAAAGCGATTTGTGTTCATGGAAGAACTAGAGCACAAGCATATAGAGGGCCTGCGAATTGGGATTGGATTCGTGAATGCAAACAGGTCGCGCAAACAATCAAAGTAATTGGTAATGGTGATGTCTTTTCAGCTATTGATGCAGAAAAGCTTTTTTTATACACAGGATGCGATGCCATTTTAATTGCTCGTGGTACAATGGGTCACCCTTGGATTGTAGAAGATATCTATGAATATCTAACCACAAAAAAAATACCTACACGAACTTCTTACGAGAGACGTGATATCTTTTTAGAACATCTAGAGCATATTATCTCTTATCAAGAAGAGAGAAAAGCGGTTCAAGATTTAAGAAGGGTTGGATGTTGGTTCTTAAAAAGCATGCAAGGCGCTTCTAAATTACGTGAAGCGATTAATAGAGCAGAGTCAACATTAGAAATTCGCAAGCTGATCGCAGATTATGCTTGGGAAGAGGTAGTTATCTCTTCTTGTTAAAATGGTTTTTATATTTTTTTTATCTTCATACAACTTTTGAAAAAAAATATTTCTGATAAAATAAAGCCGTTTCTATTTGTTTAAATAACAAAAAGGCTATATGAAAAAATTCTTAAAAATTGCTTATGCTTATCTTGCGTTAGCCTTTAGCTTTTTATTTGCTAACACACAAGAGATACAAGATTTGGAAGTCACACAGTCTATTGAAAGCATCTCTGAATTAGAGAATTCTTTTTCTGGATATAAGCAAAAGGATTATCGTGGCTTAAAGTTATCTATACCTTATGTAAAGCTATTTTATATAGGGATGGGACTAGACATTGATTACCATATGAATAAAGAAGAGGCAATGACAGCTTTCTTTTTTAGGCGTTCTGCTGAGATACAACGTAGACCCTTTGTAGAATTATGCCCAAAGTTTGCATTAGGGAAGCAATATATAAGCAGTTTTTTAGAAATGCAAGTGGGCTTCTTAAAAATTCCTATTCTCTTCAAGGAAGAGAATGCTATCGTATTTGTTCTTAGATATGGAATTGGTTTTTAAAATACCTTTCTAATTCCATTGCTCTCTTATCTTAAAGATTTCATTTAATATTTATTGTTATCATATAAATTTTCTTTCAAGAAGAAAAAAAAGGTTCTCGTTAATAGAATGGTCGTTATCCATTATTATTAATAAGAAACGAGAAAGATTATATGAAAAAAATATTAAAAATTGTTCCTGCTTTTATGCTGGCCTTTGGTTCTTTGTTTGCTGATACACAAGAAATAGAAGTCGCAAAATCTATTGAGAATTCATTCGGATATGTGAATGTTGGTATGGAGTCTATTTTTTCTTCTCCCTTTTTTGGAGTCGGATATAGACTGCAAAAAAATCAGCATGGTTTAGATCTATCGGCATCGATTGTATGTAAAACCATTGATTATACATCTTGCTTTGAAGCTAGAAAAGCTCGTGTTCAAAGAAGAAAGGCTAATATTTTATACAACTTCTTTTTCTTTCCTCATTTAAGTTCTCAGGCTTACGTAGGATTAGGAGTTGGGGTTAATTATATCGATATAAAAAGAATCGGATCCATCGTAGGGTTTTCTCCAGAGATTGCATTGGGTAAACAATATAACAATAAGCAAGGCAATCAACGCTTTATACAGCTACAAGTTAGCTTACCAGGTCTTTATACTAGATCTAAAAAGATCAGATCTTATCACGATTACCAAACAGTGAAAACTGATTTGGAATGTGCTCCTTTATTTACTTTTACCTATGGAATTGGTTTCTAAACGTCTTTTTAAGACTGTTTTCAAGCAGAGACATTCTTGATTTTATTATGTTAAAGATAAGATAAGGATTTTATTTTTGTTATATAAATTTTCTTTTAAGAAGAAAAAAATGTTCTGTGTTCATAGAATGTCTTTTGTATTTCATTATTAACAACGGAGAATGTGTATATGAATAAGATATTGAAAATTGTTACAGCTTGTTTTATGTTACCTGCTAGCTTTTTATGCGCTAACCCGGAGACTCAGGAAAAGAAACAAACTAGCTGTTGCTGCATTGAAAACTCATTTGGATATCTTAATGTGGGAGTAGGTCCTCTACCTGAGCTAGTTCCTTCTTTTGGAATTGGTTATAGAGCTCAAAAAGATCATCATGGATTTGATTTGTCTGGGTCCATTGCTAAAACTTGGACGCAAACAACAGCTCGTGCAAGCGTTTTATACAATTACTTTTTCAAACCAAATCTAAAATCTGAATTTTATGCTGGTTTAGGCATGGGCATTAAAGGTGTACACGAGAAAACAGATTTTGTGAATAACTCTCATGTAGCTGTTTATCCAGAGTTCGTATTTGGTAAGCAATATAGAAATGAAACAAATTGTCAACGTTTCTTCCAAATGCAAATAGGTTTCCCTATTTTTGCTCTTGATAAGATCGTTAAGAAAACTTGGACTCATCATAAGAGCTCCTATAGCATTTCTTATCCTACATCTTACAAAACCTCCTACATTCCTGAAGTTATTTTTAGCTACGGAATTGGTTTCTAAATCTCTTATGAGCTGCCTTAAAACTTAAGGCAGCTCATTTTATTTATTCTTTCAATTTATTTTCAAAAATTTTTAGCAAACGAGAAATTTCTTGTGGGGTTTCTTGAATTGGAGTTTCTGTGGATTTTTTTTGCTTCTCATTTTTTTTAGTAACATAAGAGAGAAAATCTGTTAAGGAAAGGGTTTTTGCTCCTAATGCTCTGCAACGAATAATTAGCTCTTGGTCATTGGATACAACTGTTGTATGTGCTGGATTTTTATGTAATTGAATTTCTTCGAAGATATAGAAATCAGCTGTCATGTTTAACGGGGTATAGATGATCTCTATTGGGCCTATATGATGTTTCGTAGAGTGTTTTTCATGTGGATCACTACCATCAAAGACTAAGACAATATCTAAAAAAGAAGAGATAGAGGTTGCGAAATAGGATATGAGTTCATAACGGTATTGACGCAGAGGATTGTGTTTTTTTGTTAAATAAAAAAGCAGGTTATAGCCATCTACAAAGTAACGCATTAAATAAGAGATTCTAATATAGGAAAAAGTTTATCTAATGCTTTTCTACGGTGGGAGATTTTGTTTTTAGTAGCTTCTTCTAATTGAGCAAAAGTTTTTCCATATTCGTGTTTTAAGAAAATAGAATCATAACCAAAGCCTAAACTGCCTTTTTCTTTTTCTAAGATAACTCCCTCTACTTTTCCTGTAGCGGTTTTTTTTAAACCTTCAGGAGAAGCTAGAGAGATCACACATTCAAAATAGGCTTGGCGCAAGGGATCTTGTAAATGCTGCATAGAGTTAAGTAGCTTTTGCCTATTTTGCTTATCCGTTGCATTATTTCCTGCATAACGGCGAGAAAAAACACCGGGTTCTCCATTTAAAGCAGGAATAACAAGTCCTGAATCATCAGCAATTACCCATGCATTCAATTGAGCAGCAGCGTGTATAGCTTTAGTAGTGGAATTTTCTATAAAACTTATTCCTACTTCTTCTTGAGGGATATAAGAAGGAAAATCGATTAAGCTTAATAGGTCCAGTTTAGGAAATAATTTAAGCATAGCACGAAACTCTCTGATTTTATGTACATTTTTACTGGCAATAATCAAACGCATAAAGCTATTCTCTTGTTTTAATAAAGATATAACAAATCAGAGACATTGGATGCAAAGTTCCTTTTCAAAATTTTAAAGATAGCTGTGGATTGCTTCTATAGTAAAAGTTTCTTCTTGAAATTGAAAAGACTCTCCTACAGATAAACCATTAATGGTCAAGGCTAGCTTGGATTGAAAGGAAAGAATATTTTTTTCTGGATCTGCATCCCAAGGGCCTAGAATTGTATAGCTTATTTTTTCTCCATGAGTATTTTTACAATCAATAATAGCCCCTACTCCTACTTCTTGAGTGGAAATATCCTCTTTAGACAAAATACGTGCACGATGCATTTGATCAGATAAGGTTTTAAGCTCTGATTGTAGCCTGTCTCTGCGCTCTAAAGCGGCTTTGAATTCTGCGTTTTCTCTTAAGTCTCCGTGAGCCCTTGCAATTTCAATTTCTTTAGCATTTTCTACAGTTTCTACTGTAGCTATTTGTTGAATTCTTTGTTGTAATTTTTGGTATCCTTCTTGAGTTGTCCAAATAGTAAGATCTTCTTGAACCTCTTTTTTATGAAGTTTAGCCAACTTAGGGTATGCTACTTCTGCAAGAGAAACAAAGATTTTTTGTTCGTGATCGCTTAAAGAATGACATTTTGTGGCAAGAAGAAGAAACTCTTTTACATCTTCAATACTAGATTCTTGCATGATCTGTCTTACTATAGCAAAACGATCAGTTGATAGGAGATTATGAATTTTTTTGACAAGGTCTCTTTGTAGAGGTTGATGTTCAATCCTGCTAAGTAAAACTAAAAGCCCTTCAAAAAATCTTGTTCGGCCCTGTTTATCACAAAGAGGGAGTGCTTTTTGATTAATAACTTTTTGAAAGTACCAAATAAAGGCAGATGGGTATTTATCTGGATGTATATATAGTTGTTCTAATTTTTGAATGAGGCCATCTGAAGCTTTAGCTGTAAGTAAAGCGGAAAGGATATAATCTCTTAATGGAGAAATATCGATATAAAAAAGCAAATCTAAAAAAATCTGTGGCCATTCTTCAGAGTTTTGTTGTAGGTGGTTTAAGCAACGTTTTTTAAAACTAATGATTTTGATCTCATCGATTAGTTTAAAAATAGAGGAACAGTTTTTAAAAATTTCTTTTATGTTTTCAGATTCTTTTTCCTCTTTTAAATCCTGCAAAAAGAAATGAATTTGCAGGCTTTGAGCAGGAGTGATGTCAGTAAGCAAAAGAGCTTCGGAGAGCTTGGTTTTCAGGTTTGTTTTGAACTCTTCATTCTTCAGTGTTTCTGGAAAGTCTTTTAAAAATCCATAGACCATTTCAATAAGAGTGTCCGCATTAGGTTTACTTTGTAATACGTCGCTGAGCTTTTGTTCATGACTTATTTCTGTTTGTCTCAATTTAAAATTATTTTTAATGTCTTCGGGGATTTCAATAAAGGTGTCTTTTTTTAACTTGGATCTAGTCGCTTGCCACCATCTTGTCCATTCTTTTGCAGGGATGATTAGATCGCATAGTTCATCTTTAATTTCTGCTGTTGTTTTAGGTCCTAAATCCTTTAATAACATATGAATTACACTAACGGGATCTTTTCTGGCTTTTTTCTCGAGCAAATCAGGATTTCCAAATCGCAAAGCTAAAAAATGATCGGCAGGAATAGGCATTAAAACTTTGAATGCTGTTATAAAGGAAAGATCTTTCCTGCCAGGAACATAATCAAATTCAATACTAACCTGTTCAAGAACAAAAGAAAAATCTACAATTTCCCCAACACCCCATCCTCCTGTATGAAAGACATAATTCCCAATTTTCATGTGAGAGAGCAGTTCAAAGTTGCTAACAGCGCCTTGGAACTTTTCTCGATTACGTAACCCTACTAGGCGGATTTTTTCATTAAAAAGAGGATCATTTGGGTATTTAGCTTTCAAGAAATCCAATGTCATATGAGCCAAAGCATCATCATTCATTGTCTGTAAATCAATGATAAGTTTGAATATTTCTTCAGAACCAGGGCTTTGTGGGGTAATTTGCCACAAGGGCAAAATTTCTTGTATGTGCAGACCAAAAGAATCAGCCATTTCAGAGTGTTTGATGCTTTTTAAAATTTCTTTGAGTTCTTCTATATCCAACTCATCTCCGGCGCAATACTCTTCCCACAACTTGAGTACTCCAGAATAGTTGTGTTTAGCGATATGAGTTTGGAAATCTTTAAGATAGCTCATTTGAATTCCTTATAAATTATAGAAAATATGTGAAAGAAAACGTCGTCAAAAGGATCATAAGCTCCATTTTTGACTTTTTAACTAATAGTGCAGATTGCTTTTTCTTGCATCCGTTGAGTATATGAGTTCAACTAATTATCTTCAATTAAAACCCTAAAAACAATTCCTGAGATAGAAAGGATTGATTTTTAAAAAAAGATTATTTTATTTTTTCTTGTTTTTTACATCTAAAAGCAAATGGCTCCAATCGGCCAAACAAATGCCTATTAAAAAATAGATAAAATATGTTTTAAAATGCTTGTAAAAAGAAAGGAGGTTATCTGAAAAAGAAAAAATGAAGCCAAATAATGCACGTAAAAGATCCTAATAAAAAAGAATAGGAAATGCTTCTGTGTTTAACTATTTTGGAGCAATCACGCAAAAAGGCAATGTGATAAATCCACGTAGAGAAAATAGCTTTATTTTGTGAATAGGCAGCATAAGAAAAAGATTGAATCTAGTGTGACTTTTGTAGTTTGCCATAGTTTAATTCATTTTAAAGTCTTGTTAAAAACTAAGTAGCTCTTTATTTTTGATGCGTCCTTTGAAAATACGCATACTATATAAGAGTGCTTTGTGGATTCTTCACTTAAGATGTGTTGTGCTATTTTTTTTGTTAGTGCTTCTTGGATTTTCGCAGAACAAAATTCTTTTTGCTTAGAAAAATTTGAAGAGAATTCTCTTTTCCATGAGTTAGAGTTATCAGGAGAAATGTGTAAAGAGGCATCTGATAGACTCCCTTTTATCTACAATTATTCGACATTAGGCGGTTATTTTCATACACCTTCTGCTCGTATGGATACAACAGGTAATTTAGCAGCGAATATAATAGCTACCTCTTCTTTTCAAATTTACGGTATCGGATTTCAATTTTTTGACCGGATTCAAATATCAGCTAATTATCATATCTACAAAGGCAAGAAAAAACAAAATACAGATAGAATAGCAAATATTAAATTGGGATTGATTACTGAACAAGATGATTTTACTTATCTTCCAATTCTTGCAGTAGGTATAGATGATTTTATCGGAATAAGGGGCGTTAATTCTCCCTATATTGTGATGAGCAAGCAGTTTCTTCCCTTAAATTTAGAATGTTCTTTGGGATGGGGTAGAAAAAGATTGCAGGGAGTATTTGCAGGTATATCTTGGACCCCATTTAGAAAAAGCGAAAAAACATTTTTGAAAAATTTCTCACTTATTGCTGAATATGACTCTGGTAGTGATAAGTCACAGTCTTTAAAAAGAAAAATAAATACAGGTCTTGTATTTTCAGCAGGGGATTATTTTCAATTCTCTATTGCAAGTCTAAAAGGAAAAGAAGTAGCTGTATCTGGTTGTTTGCAATTTCCTTTGGGCTTAAATCAAAAAACAAAACCGCAAGATCCTTGTTTATATGCATCGCCTATCAATACAGAACCTTTAGGATGTATTCGTAATGAGCAAGATTTTTCTCAAGAAATTGCTTATGCATTAAAGCAGCAAGGTCTTGATTTATATAGAGCAACTCTTCAATACAATGCTTTTGGAGATAAGCAATTGTGTTTAAAAATTATCAATACACGTTATCGCGAAGAGTGTGAAGTTAGAGAGAGGATTCAATGTGTTTTGGCTGCTTTAACTCCTTCTGATATTACAAGCATTTTATTAGTTGTAGAAGAAGGCGGAGTGAACTGCCAAGCTTATTGTTTTGATAGAGAACTTCTGCGATTTTGGTATCACAATCAAATAAGCGATTTTGCATATAATGCACTCTCTCCTTTACAAGAAGTTCCAGAATGTAAGAATTGTTATGAAGAAGCCATTATTTTTCAAAGGCATAAGCCAATTGGAACATTGGTAATACGTCCTCGCATACTTACCTTTTTTGGTACCAACAATGGCAAATTTAAGTACAATATCGGTGCTATTGTTTCTCCAGAGGGCTATATTAAAGATCAGCTCTATTATAAAATCCAATTGGGCTATTCAATTGCATCTAGTATGCAAAAAATCACGCAACATCAGACAAATCCTTCATATCTACCCATTGTACGCTCAGATACATTATCTTACTTGCGTCCTAATCGACTTTCTTTAGAAGAGGCTTATTTACAGAAAACCTGGAATTTAGGGTATGGATGGTTTTTTCGCACAGCAACTGGTTATTTTGAAATCGCTTATGCAGGAATTGCAACGGAGTGTTTATTTTATCCGGTTAATAGCAATTGGGCAATTGGCTTGGAATGCGCTGCAACTTACAAACGTAGATATCAGGGTATTGCCTTTACCAACCATGTAAAACAATTAAAAAAAACAGGGTATGTCGAGATTCCTTTTACAGGGATGCAATATTTCCTGGATGTTTATTATGACTGCAAACCCTTACATGTAGATCTACAAATGAGTGTAGGACGATTTTTAGCTAAAGACAAAGGAGTTCGTATAGAGCTGGGCCGTTATTTTCCCAGCGGATTACGTTTTTCTCTTTGGATGACCATTACAAATGGTCATGATCGAGTAAATGGAAGAGTCTATTACGATAAAGGTTTTTGTTTTGTCTTACCACTTGATCTTTTTTTCCCCCGTAGTTCTCGTAACTATCTTGGGTTTTCTATGTCAGCCTATCTTCGAGATGTAGGAGCTAGAGCAAAAACAGGGACATCTCTTTATGATACTTTGTACCGTGCCCGTTATAATTATTAGAAAGATCCTTAAACTTTGGAAAATCCTAACTTCTTCCTAACTGTTTTTGCATCTCTTCTTCTACTTGATGTTGTATGGCAGCTTGCATGTTTGAGGATATATTTTCATTGCATTTTTCTTGGTTCATTTTTAGGAAATAACCACCAGTACATAAGAGCAAAACCGTATTAAATATACCTACAACGAGAAATGCTTGTGCGGCCTGCTGACAAGTTGTATAGTAGGTATCCGTCAAATGCAAGTTTAAATTCCTGGCAAAATCACCTTGGCTTGATATGTCGCTAAGTAATCCAGTTATGATCAAACCAACTCCTTGAGCTGCTACTAGTTTACCTAAGTCCATAAAAAGTTCTCGTTGAGGTTTAAGAAGCTTCCAACTCCGAGTTCTCCAAGAAGATTGATTTGTGGCTTGTTCTGACGGTATTTCCGGTAGTAGCCTTGTGTAGGATGTAATTGCGCTCATATAAGCCTCTTTAAAAATGGTTTATTCCTGTTTGCAAACCGCTTGGTCCTGGAGTTGCGGCTTTAATTTCTTTATCAACATAGCTTTTTATAGTAAAAGCTATTTCTGGTGTTAGGATGAGGTCTGTTTGTTGCTGGTTTTTTTGCAGGAAGTATTTTGCATAAAGCGTGGCAGCAGCCATAGTAGTTAGAGAAACAAGCCCAAAGGCCCATTTTTGGGTGTTTTTTACAACGACTGTACTATCTACAAACGAAGGTAATAGGCTAGGAGGAGGAGGGTCTGGTTCAAAAAATTCTGCAATAGCCGCAGCAGCAGAACAAATAGAGCATATTCCCAGAGATATCAGTAATCCTTTTTGCGATGTCTGCATTGTGGTAATTTTATTCCAAATGCTATTTTGTTGCGCTAACCTCTCTTCTTGTTGAGTTTGCGGCATGTCTATTACTAGAGGCTGTGCGTTTAATGGATGAGTCATATGTACCTTTACTGAATGGATTTACTTTTTTGCAATGAAAGCATGCTTTTTTTTACTTGTTCTTCAATTTCATGCATTAATTTAGGAGATATTTCAGTTTGGTTTTCGTTGGTTTTTTTTAAATAAGTTGTAGTGAGTTTTGCAAAATATAAAGCGCTTGCACCTAAAATCAAGCAAGGAAACCTCAAACTACTAATGTCTCTATATTTAGAATACATTAACTCAGAATTAGAGATAGAATCGTCAGATAATGGTATAGTAATACCGAGTAAAACCGATCCTATTAAGCAAAGAGATAAACCGAATAGATTTATCGTTCTTACCAAATTTCTTTGCTCTTTGGGCAGTGAAGGATCTCCTTTTAGAATAGAAAACCAAGTTTTTCCCGCAAAAGTTCCTTGCTCTGTTTGATTAGTTATAGGAGTGTGGTTTGCGAGATCGGAACTAACTGGATTTGTCATGATGCCTCCATTAATTCGCTCTTTAAAAAATCAGTTTTTATTAACCAAGTTTTAAAGAACAGTTAAAAACATGATAAAAATTAAAATTTTAAGAGAAAATAAGCAAGTATATTTTTTCATATTTTAAGAACCACGTATGTGTAAAAAATATGCTATTTTTAAGTTATGTCTTAATGATTGAGAAATCAGCAATAGAATCTGTAGGTAAAAGAATGCAAGTTTCAAACTTAACAGCAAAAAAATGGATTGCTAAAATGAGCTATTATATAATGAATGTGTAGCATCTGTTCGTTGAAGGAGGCTTAATAATATGGCACTTTCCAAATATTTAGACCAAAAAACGACATAGCCTTTAAAAAAATAAAGACATACTGCTTCACTTATTAAATGATATCCTCGGTTTTTCTAAAGATCACAGCATTATATAGTGATTTGAATTTAAAATTTCCATTAACTACACACTTGTAAAAAAGATTGATCAATAGCTTCTGCAAGGTTTGAATATAAGGTTAAGGCTTCTTTTACTCTTTTCTTAAAATGTGACCAAAACTTTTCGATATATCAATTTAACTTTAAACTTTCACGACAAAGAAGTATGATGCTTACATGGCATATTCCTATGATTTAAGAAAAAAAGCATTAGACTATATAGAGAAAGGCAATTCAAAAGAAGAAGCAAGTCAAATCTTTGGAGTAACGATAACTGCGGTTTTTTATGCATGTAAAAGACTAAAGATTACTTTAAAAAAAAGACGCCCTTCTATCAAGAAAGAGATGATGAGAAAAGAGAGTAGAGGAAATTGCTGAAGAAGATCGAGTTTATGTCGATGAAAGTGGGATTAATGAATATCTTCAAAGGAAGAATGCGAGAGCACCCAGAGGGGAAAAAGCGTATGGGGCTGTATCAGGAAATCGTTATCACAGAGAAAGTTTTATAGCAGCTAAGAATCGATCAAATATTTTAGCACCCTTTTGTTATACAGGAACATGTAATACCCAGTTGTTTAACATGTGGCTCGAACAAATACTCATCCCTGAGCTAAAACCTGGACAAGTAGTTATTTTGGATAATGCGAGTTTTCATAAGTCCAAAGAGAGTTTAGAAATCATTAAAAGAGCTAGATGCGAAGTATTATTTTTGCCTCCCTATTCTCCTGATTTGAATCCTATCGAAAAGTTTTGGGCACATTTTAAGAAAAGAGTAAAAGAAGCCTTAACCTGATATTCAAACCTTGCAGAAGCTATTGATCAATCTTTTTTACAAGTGTGTAGTTAATGGAATTTTTAAATTCAAATCACTATAGAAGATTTGCAAAAATAGATCTTGGATGCAACTACAGCAATCAACTTTTAAGATCTAAGTTTTGCTTATAAGATATGGGATCCAAGATATGATCCGCGAAGCATATAGCAATCAAGTGAGTGTTGAAGATAAACGCTTATAATGTTAAGGAGATTATCCGCATAGTTATTGTTGCTGATACAGATGTAGATTAATGAGTCTCTTTAATAACCAAAAGAGCTTTTGCTTCTTCATCGGACAAAATTCGTGTAAATCCTGATTGATTCAATTGTATGTGAGCCATTCTTGAATCAAAAGATTTTTTGCGAAAATCAGAATATCCATAACGCAATCCAATGAACTCTACATGATTTTTTTCTGCTTCCTGTTCTATATCTGCAAGATGAGAGGTTTTGTCATTCATAAAAACGATGCGCTTAAATCTTTGTTTTGTTTTTTCAAGAAGTTGAAAAAGAGCTTTTCCTTTAGAGGTGCCTGATGTGAAAAGAATACCATTTACATAAAGCACACCATTATTTTTATTTTGAAAATAATAGCTTTCCTTAGGAGCTGTTACTCTTAGGTCTATTTGGTTATTTATGAGTTGCTTAAAGGTTACTTTAGATAGGGTTAAGGACTGTGTAGAAAGACCGATGATTAAATGCTCTTTTTTTTGTAGCTCTTCAATGATTTTTTGCACTCCAGGTTCTACGATTTGCATCTGTGTAAAATGCCTTATTCCTTCCCATTCATTTAAGGTTTTTTCAAAGGCCTCTGTAGAAGATAATCCTTTTTGTTGTTTGATTCTGTCTTCAAACCACATGTCAGATCCGAGCATTTGTTTAGGGACAAGTAATGTATCATCAATATCTAAAATGAAAATTGTATCTTTTGTTAGATAGGGAATACTTTCACTAAAATGTTTTATTTCGATGATTTTAGCACCAATCGAACTGTAAATAAATATAAAAAAGAATAGAATTTTCATATAGTTCCTAATAAAATCATCAATGATTGCCATCTTAATTTTTTTTGTCAATTATTGTTAAGATCGGCTTTGTTAAAAAACCTTCCATAGAGCTAGAATCTTGAGATAAAAAAAAGATATTGTTATACCAGCTCTGATTGGAAATAAACTAAATTTTTAGGATCTTTATAAATATGACTGTAGATGCATCCGTTAAGATAGATATCGATAAAACCGTATCAGATGTTATCAAAGATACTACTCAAGAGGGTTGGGAAGATCCGTTTTATGTCGTGGACCTTGGTAATATTGTATATAAGTATAATCTTTGGAAAGACTTAATACCACGAGTCCATCCATATTATGCTGTAAAATGTAATGACTGTCCTACAGTCCTGAATCTTCTGGTTGCTCTTGGAGCTGGTTTTGATTGCGCTAGTAAGAAAGAAATTGATGCGGTATTAAGTTCAGGAGCTAGTAGTTCATCTATCATTTATGCGAATCCTTGTAAGGCGAATTCTTTTATTACATATGCTGCCTCTATAGGGGTCGATGTTATGACATTTGACAACGAATTAGAACTTCACAAAATAAAGAAGTTATTTCCTCAAGCTAGAATGGTTCTTCGTATAAGAGTGGATGATAGTAAATCCATCTGTCAGCTTGGTATGAAATTTGGCTGCTATGAGCAACACATTCCTGGTTTGCTTCGTGTAGCTAAAGATCTAGATCTTAACGTCATTGGAGTGAGCTTTCATGTAGGCAGTGGTTGTCAAGATACATATGCCTATGCAATGGCTTTAGAAACCGCTGCTAGAATCTTTGCATTAGCTAAAACCCTCGGTTTTGATTTTACTTTCCTAGATATTGGAGGGGGATTTCCTGGTTTTAAAGAGGATCTCATCCTTTTTGAAGAGATTGCTCATATTGTAAATGAGAAATTGGATAGACATTTTCCTGCTGACTCTGGTGTTGAGATCATTGCTGAACCTGGTAGATATTTTACAGCTTCTGCATTCACCCTCTGTACAAATGTCATTGCTAAACGAGAGCTGTCTTTTCCTAATGAAGACACTATGAATATGTATTATATTAATGATGGATTATACGGTTCATTTAACTGTCTTGTCTTTGATCATGCTGCTGTTACGCCATTAGCCTACCAAATGAAACCATCTTCTAAAGATAGATTACAAAAAAGCAGCGTTTGGGGTCCTACATGTGATGGAATGGATTGTATTCTAAAAACTTGTTACCTTCCCTCTCTTAATGTTGGAGATTGGATTATTTTTGAAAATATGGGGGCCTATACTATTTCTGCTGCTTCTACCTTTAACGGTTTTGAAAAACCTATTCTAAAATTTATACTCCCTCTTTCTATGAAGGTTCTCTTAAATTTCTAAGAGAATAACAGAGGGACTGCATAGCTGAAAATAAAATCAGCTCCTGCTCGTTTAATACCGAGCATAGCTTCTTGAAAAGCCTCTTTTGCTTGTAAAATCCCTTTTTCTTCAGCAGTCATGATCATAGCATATTCTCCACTGACGTGATAGGCACAAATGGGTAGGGAGAGCGCTGCTTTCATTTTAGTAATGATATCTAAATAGTAAAGAGCGGGCTTTACCATGAGGATATCAGCTCCTTGCTCTTCGTCTAATAGGGCCTGGCGGATCGCTTCTCGAGCATTTGCTGGATTCATTTGATAGCTTTTTTTATCTCCATGCTGCAAAAGAGAACCTACTGCACCGCGGAAGGGAGAATAGAGACAAGAAGCATACTTAGCTGTGTAAGCTAAAATTCCGACTTGATGAAAAAAATGGTTGTCTAACATAGTTCGAATTGCTTTGATACGACCGTCCATCATATCGCTAGGAGCTACTAAATCAGCGCCAAATTGGGCGTGTAAAAGAGCCATTTGAGAAAGAATAAAAACTGTTTTATCATTAAGGATTTCTCTCTGTTCATTGAGAATGCCATCATGTCCATGAGAGGTAAAAGGATCTAATGCGATATCAGTGATTACGCATAAAGAAGGGAGTTCTTTTTTTAATTTCTGTAAAGCTTGAGGGATTAATCCTTTTTCTAAAAGCGCATAAGTAGCATTTGGATCTTTATATTCATGAGGAATAATAGGAAATAAAGCAATGGCTAAAATTCCTTTAGCATGCCAGATTTCTGCTTCTTTAGTGAGTTTTTCTAGAGGCCAAGCAAATATACCCGGCATATTGACAATGCTCTTTTTTTCTTTTTCTGCTGTAATAAAAATAGGTAATACAAAATCACTGGGAAGCAGTACAGTTTCTGCTAAAAGAGAGCGTATGGCTATGGTTTTTCGATTGCGATGAGGTCTTTTAATCAACATGAAAGCACCTTATATAAGAAAATGCATATTGATCAAAGCACATCAAAGACTATTTATGCAAATGTTGAGCTTTAAGTTCTTATTTGTAAGAGTGGTTTTTTTCTTGATTGTGCCCAAGGAATGTGTCACTCTATTAATATTTAAGGCAAATCATTAAATGAAAGAAACAAGGATTAAAAGGAAGATTTCATGACCGAAGGTTACGAAGAATTCACAGATAGTCAAATTAAAATCCTTCAAAGATATGTAACTCATATTACAAGTAATATTTTTTGTTTACGAAATTTACCAGAAGTAATTAAAGGGGCTTTATTTTCTCGCTATTCTAGATCCAGTTTAGGATTGAGATCTTTATTACTTAAAGATTTTATCCTTAACGAAGAAACTGCTTTCGTAGCAGTTACAGGGACTCAAGTGGACTTAGATCAGGAACAAATAGAAGATCAAATTATAGGAATCAAAAAAGCGCAAAACTTTTACGACCGGATTTTAGATGGCTATGGTGATGATTCTATTGGAGAATTAGGTGGAGGGCATCTTGCTATTGAAAATATTTCTATGATTTCAGCTAAGATTATAGAAGATGCTCGAATTGGTGGATCTCCTTTAGAAAAATCTACTCGTTATATTTATTTTGATCAAAAAATAGACGGAAAATATTTGTTTTACCGAGAGCCTATTCTACTAGCATCAGCATTTCGCGAAACGTATTTGCAAACTTGCAACTCGTTATTTGAAACATATTCTTCTTTAATACCTCCTTTAATGGAGCAAATGGAAAAAAAATTCCCTAAGGAACACGATATCTCCAAAGTTGCCTATGTAGCTGCTTTGCGTGCTAAGGTTCTTGATTGTTTGCGAGGTCTTTTGCCTGTAAGCACACTGACAAATATGGGAATATATGGGAATGGGCGATTTTTTGAATGTTTAATACAGAAATTAAATAGCCATAATTTAGCGGAAGTACAAGATATTGGCAGAAAAAGTTTTCAGGAGTTGAATAAAATCCTTCCCTCCTTTGTTCGAAGGGCTGATCTTAATCATAAATACCAACTTAGTTTTACGCGATTTTGTGAGCAGATGGGCAATACATTAAAACTCTTAGCTTCTAGGCACTCTGTTGGTTTAGATAAAATGGAGCACGCAGGGGTGAGATTGATTGGTTATGAAGAAGAATCTCCTATAAAAGTAGCAGCTGCTTTATTATTTGAGCATTGTCATGCAGGATTATTTGAACTGCAAGAGCACTGTAGAAATCTTTCCGAAGAAGAGTTAAATCACATTTTAGATTCAGCCTCTAATTTCCGTGAGAATAGAAGACATAAATCTCCAAGAGCCTTGGAGCATGCCACATTTACTTTTGAAATAGTAGCTGATTTTGGTGTATATCGCGATTTGCAACGCCATCGAATTCTCACTCAGGAAAGACAACTTATCACCTGTGATTTTGGTTATTTCATCCCTCATGAAATTTTAGATACAGAGATGGAAAAGCCCTACAGAGAAGCAATAGAAAGAGCTAAAAAAGTTTATGATACAATTGCAGAAGAATTTTCTGAGGAAGCACAGTATGTAGCTCCCATGGCTTTTAATATGCATTGGTATTTTCATGTAAATCTACGTTCGCTTCAATGGCTTTGCGAACTGCGTTCTGCTCCAGCAGGTCATGCTACCTATCGATTTATTGCACAAGAGATGGCAAAACAAGTATGTCATGTCTTGCCTATTTTTGAGCGTTTTTTCAAATTTGTTGATTATGAAGGATATGAGCTGGGTCGTTTAGATCAAGAGATTCGAATTATTGAGAAGAAGATAGCTAAAGGTGCTGGATGAAACAAGGCAGTGTTTTGGGAGGGGCTTTGCTCGTTGCAGGAAGCTGTATTGGAGCTGGCATGTTAGCTTTGCCCATAGTAACGGGAATGGCTGGCTTTTTCTGTTCTACTATTTTGTTTTTCCTTGCTTGGGGATTCATGATTTCTACAGCTTTATTACTTGTAGAAACAAATGGTTGGTTTCATGAACGAATTAGCTTTTTGTCTCTTTTAGATCATACAATCGGAAGGTCTTTCAAGGCAGTTGGATGGATTACATATCTCTTTCTCTTTTATGCATTGCTGGTTGCCTATATTTCTGGTGCTGGTACGTTATTTGCTTCTTTTTTTTATTCCTTTTTTAATCTGCAGATTCCTGATTGGTTAGGATCTGTAGCATTAATTGTTTTATTTGGATGGGTTGTCTATTTAGGAACAAGAAGTGTTGATTTATGCAACCGTTTTCTTATGTCGGTTAAAATTCTTTTTTTTGGGCTTCTTGTGTTGTCTAGTATGAATTATGTCAATCCTCAGTTACTTTTGCATGTGGATTTTATGTATGCACCGAAGTCTTTTCCTCTACTCATTATTGCATTTGGATTTCAAAATATGGTTCCTTCTCTTACCAATTATATGAAAGGAGACTTAAAGCGTGTACGTCTTGCTATTGTTGTAGGAAGCTTAATGGCATTTGCAGTTTACTTAATTTGGGAATTTATTGTGTTAGGCATTCTTCCTTTAGATCAAATTACGGAATCTTTACAAACAGGAAGGGACTCTTCGCAGGCGCTTTCTTTATTTTTGAATCTTACTCAAATTAAGATATGGGCTGGAGGACTGGCTTTTTTTGCTATTCTCACTTCTTTTTTTTCTCAAGCATTGAGCTTAGTACATTTTTTAGCTGATGGATTTAAGATTAGGTGTAAAAAACACGAATCTTTAAGCCTTTGTCTGCTTACTTTCTGTCCTCCTTTACTTTTTGCTCTTTGTTACCCACAGTTATTTTTTAAAGCTTTGAATTTTGCAGGGGGAATTTGTGCAGTGGTCCTTTATGGGATCTTACCAGTAATTATGGTATGGGTTGGGCGCTATCGCAAGGTAATGAAAGGGGCTTATCGATTTCCTTTTGGTAAGCCTTCTTTAATTCTAGTATTTATAGTTGCTGTTTCTATTCTTCTTTTACAGATAGCGAATATGCTAGGATCAAGTAGCGTTTAATTTGGATTTTTTATGATGTTTTCCCTAAGCAGCGCATTCATTCCTTGCGGGGATCAACCACAAGCTATCGATCAGTTAGTAAAAAGAGCACAAGAGGGGAAAAAAGCTCAAGTTCTTTTAGGGGTAACGGGATCGGGAAAAACATTTACGATGGCTAATGTGATCCAAAGATTAAATAGACCTTCTTTGGTGATTGCACACAATAAAACCTTAGCTGCTCAATTGTATCAAGAGTTCAAAGGGTTTTTTCCAAATAATGCAGTTGAATACTTTGTTTCTTATTATGATTACTATCAACCAGAAGCGTATATTGCTCGAACCGATACCTATATTGAAAAGGATTTAGCGATTAACGATCAAATCGATCGGATGCGCTTAAGTGCTACACGATCTTTGATCGAAAGAGAAGATGTCATCATCGTTGCCTCTGTCTCTTGTATTTATGGCTTAGGATTGCCTGAATATTACAGCCAGATGTTACTAACAATTACAACCGCAGAAAAACGTCGTCGCGATGATATATTATTGCATTTGGTCGAAATGCACTATAAGCGCAATGATTATGATCTTATACGTGCTAGTTTTCGTGCTCGTGGAGATGTATTAGAAATTGTTCCGGCCTATGAAGAGAACCTAGCTTATCGTATAGAATTTTTTGGAGATGAAATTGAACGTATTTGTGAGATTGATCCTTTAACCGGTAGAGTCCGTACCGTTTTAGAAAAGATTACTATTTATCCAGGCTCTCACCATGTGACTCCTGAAGGGGTTCGTTTTAAAGCAATAGATGCTATTAAAAAGGAATTAGAGCAAACAGTTGCGCTTTTAGCAGCAGAAGATAAAATTTTGGAAAAGCAAAGGTTATGGCAGAGAACAACTTATGACTTAGAGATGATGCAAGAAATAGGCTTTTGTAAAGGAATTGAAAATTATTCTCGTCATTTTAGTGGTAGAATGCCCGGTGATCCTCCTCCTTGTTTATTAGATTATTTTCCAGATGATTTCTTGGTTTTTATCGATGAGTCTCATCAAACCCTTCCCCAATTACATGCAATGTACAATGGAGATAGAGCACGTAAAAAATCTTTAGTGGAATACGGATTTCGTCTTCCTTCTGCATTTGATAATCGCCCTTTAACATTTGAAGAGGTTCACCAAAGGATCAATCAAGTGGTTTATGTTTCTGCAACTCCTTCTGAATGGGAAGTAAAGGAAGCAGAAGGAGAAATTATACAGCAGATCATTCGCCCTACGGGACTGCTAGATCCTATTATTGAAATTAAATCAGCTACTGGTCAAGTCGATGATTGCTTAGAGCTTATTCATCAAGAAACAGAAAAAAATAGAAGAGTTTTAGTCACTACTTTAACTAAAAAGTTAGCAGAGGATCTATCTAAATATTTAACAGAAGTTGGAATTAAGGCAAAATATCTGCATTCAGATATAGACACTCTAGAACGTGTGCAGATCATCAATGATTTGCGTAAAGGGGTTTTTGATGTTCTAGTTGGTATTAATTTACTGCGAGAAGGTCTAGATATTCCAGAAGTATCCCTTATTTGTATTCTTGATGCTGATAAAGAAGGGTTCTTACGTAGTCAAACGGCTTTAATTCAAACTTGCGGAAGAGCAGCGCGTAACATAGATGGTCGAGTTGTGATGTATGCAGATAAAATCACAAAATCGATTCAAGGTACTCTTGATATTACAAAGACAAGACGAAATATACAGAAAGAATATAATGAAAAACATGGCATTATTCCTCAAACAATTCAAAAGAGAAGAATAGAAAATCTTGCTCAAACTTTTGCAAATATCATGGATACTTTAGAAGAAAAAAAAATCACTCATCTGACGACTAAAGAAATTGAGCAAAAAATTAAAGAGTATGAGAAGAAAATGAAAGTAGCAGCTAAAGAGATGCGATTTGAAGAAGCAGCAGCTTTTCGTGACCAACTTCAATCTTATAAAGAATTGCGTTTGCTAGAGGAAGAGATATAAAAAACATGCTTATTCAAAGACCGTTTTATTTTTGGACCCAGAGATTGCTCTACTTATTCTCTAATGCTGTATTGATTTTTCTTTTTTTACTTTTTCCTTTTCAAAAAAGATTTAGTACTTTTTTGAGAGAATTTTCTGATCGAATGATCCCTACTGATCTGGTTGTACCAGATTTTTTTTATCGTCATATTGAATTTTTTCCAGGTGATTTAGTGATTTTTGTGCTCGTATTGCTTGTGCTTTTACAAGCGCCAAAAACCTTAGGTAGTAAATTACTTACAACACCTGTTCGATGGCTTGTTTTATTTTGTCTTACTGCTTTCTTTTCAATTGCTCTCTCTCCTACTCGTCATTACTTATTGCAATATATACGTCTCTTACAGTTTTCTACGATGATTTTGCTTTTTTGTGCTATTGAATATATCGTAGATCAAAATAGAATTCGTCAACTTATCAGATGGATTGCTTGGGCAGTTGTCATTACTCTAAGTGTGCAATGTGTCATTGCTTGTATGCAATATTTTTCTCAGAGTCCACTGGGGCTTCATAAAATGGGAGAGCCTCCTTTACATTGGTTCAGTTTTTCCAATCCAGGAAAGCAACGTTGGATTTTTGATCAATTCTCTCATTTTCAACTGCCTTTAAACGTACTCTATCGAGTAACAGGGCTCTTTTCTCATCCTAATGTATTTGGGGGCTTTTTATTTTTCTCTCTCTTGAATGCATCTTATTTATATGTAGTTCATCAGGAAAAGTGGATTAAATGGTTATTGACACCACTTATTTTCCTGCATTTTCTGGCTTTAAGCATTTCTTTTTCTAGAGCTGCAATGATTGCCTGTATTATTGGTACAATTATTTGGACGATTATTCAATACTTTTGGATAGAAGATTTTTTGTATAAAAAAGAAATAAAAAAAATTTTGTTAATTTTCTTTCTAAGTAGCATTATTTGCTTAACTCTTTTCCATCAGCAATTTTTTAATAGAGGAGGGATTATAAACTATAACCAAGTGGTTCAATCTTCAGATGAAGAGAGAATTATTTATCAAGAAATGGCTTTGAAAATGATCAAAGCAAACCCTTGGTTTGGCATAGGATTTAATAATTTTCAACTTTGTAATCACCCTATTCAACTTGGACTTTTTCTTTGTGCAAAAGTACACAATATTTATTTGTTAGTTGCAGTTGAAACAGGAATTATCGGATTCATATTCTTTGGTGCCTTTTTACTTTCTATTTTGAAAAAGACTATTCAAAAACCTTTTTCTCAAGAACAAGCGTTATTTTTGAGTATATTCATAGGACTTTTATGGATTGGGTGTTGCGATTATTATTTTGTAGAGCAAATGTATGGAAAAATTTTATTTTTTACCTCTTTGGCATTACTTAATGCTATTGCTCAAAAGTCAACTATTTTGCAACCTTGTCATGTAAAAAAGAGAACTTTTTTACCAAGATCATGAGTAGAAATCATTCCAAGATCCATTTAATACCAAATTTCTGTTGCTAAGCTTTTTTCTGGTTCCTATTGAAGCAGCAATTGGTGCAACTATTAGCCGTCAAATGGTTTAACTTACAGTAGCAGAAAATATAACTTTAAAAACAGCCGATCTATTTCGATCTTTGGAAGGAGTATATTGGTAGGTCTTAGTATTAGTCATCTATTAAATTCAATCGCCTATAACTGGGTGCGCCCGATACATCTTTCTTTAACAGAGGTAGTTTAGTCAATTATTTTAATGGGAATCTGTTTAAGTTTTCAATGGCCAAACTCTCTGTATTCTAATGGCTTGATGGGCTTGCAAAAACAATTGCTCGTAAATTCTGTGCAAATATTTTTTACCTTTATTAAATCAATAGGAGTCATCATCATACTTGTTTTTGTTGCTCCTTCTTTATATGCTTTTTTTACTTGGCAGTTAAGTATTGTTATTCTACATACACTATTTTTTTCTTTTTGTTTAACCTCAGTTTTTAGAGATTGGATAAGAAAAAAATCTTCCTCAGAATTTTTTCTAAAATAGAAAAATACTCTGTGCAGATCTTTTTAATTTATCATATTTACTATGCTAATGCTCGAAATATCTAAAGAAGAGTTTTGCAATCTTTAAAGTAGAAAGAAGAACAGATTGTGGATCTCTAAAGCTTTATATATAATTGTTAATATGTAAAAATGATTCTAGTATTTTATTGAAGAGGAAAAGCTTATGAAAACAGCGCTTATTACAGGAATAACAGGACAAGATGGATCTTATTTAGCAGAGCTTTTGCTAGAAAAAGATTATGAAGTGCATGGAATGGTGCGAAGATCTTCTTCTTATAATCTACAAAGAATTTCTCATTTGGATAAAGATCTGCATTTACATGAAGGAGATCTTACCGATTCAGGTAATGTGGAAAGCATAATTCAATCCATTTTACCAGATGAAATCTATAATCTAGCAGCTATGAGTCATGTTGGCACCTCTTTTAAAATGCCTATATATACAGCAGATGTAGACGCTCTAGGAACAATACGGTTACTCGAAGCAACACGTAAAATCTGTCCAAAATCGAGATTTTATCAAGCTTCCACTTCAGAATTATTTGGCAAAGTACAAGAAACACCACAAACAGAAAAAACCCCTTTTTATCCTAGATCTCCTTATGGAATAGCAAAGCTATATGCTTATTGGGCTGTTGTTAATTACAGAGAAGCTTGGGATTTATTTGCGTGTAATGGCATTTTATTCAATCATGAAAGCCCGCGTCGAGGAGAAAATTTTGTATCTCGTAAAATTACATTAGCAGTAGCTAAAATTATGCATAATCAACAAGAAAAACTACAACTTGGCAATTTAGATGCAAAAAGGGATTGGGGCTATGCTAAAGATTTTGTAGAAGGTATGTGGCGCATGTTGCAACAAGATGTTCCTGAAGATTTTGTGTTGGCTACAGGAGAGATGACAAGTGTTAGAAATTTTGTAGAGTTAGCTTTTCAAGAAGTAGGTGTTACTATTGAATGGATAGGACAAGGAATAGAAGAAAAAGGAATTGATTGTCGAACAGGAAGAGTATTAATAGAAGTTAATTCCCAGTTTTTTCGCCCTTCAGAAGTAGAACTACTCATAGGGGATTCTACTAAAGCTGTACAAAAAATGGGATGGAAGTCTCATACTGGTTTAAAAGATCTTGTTAGTCTCATGATTAATAGTGATATAAAACTAGTGCAGAAAAGCGCTAAAGAAACCGAGGTCTACTTTTGAAGAAGGTTTGCGTGGATGCAAGAATGCTTGTTCATTCTGGTATTGGTACTTATTTAAAAAATATATTGAATCATTTAAAAAAGGCTCCTATACACTGGTATGTTTTAATTCATCCTTATCAAAAGAGCTCTTATTTTGATGGGATGGAAGTAATTCCCATTTCTACACCTATCTATTCACCAATAGAACAAATAGACTTTGCTAGAAAAATTCCCTCTTGTGATCTATTTTGGTCTCCTCATTTTAATGTTCCTATTTTCCCTATTTCCTCTAAGAAAAGATTAACTACCATTCATGATTTATTTCATTTAGCCTACCCTAAATCATTCAATCGATTGGAGCGTTTTTATGCAGGGTTTTTGATCAAACAGGCAGCTTATCGGTCTGATCAAATCATTACAGATTCTCATTTTTCAAAAAGCGAATTGTGTAAATACATCAACGTTATAGCAGATAAAATAGAGGTGATTCCTCTGGCGGTTGATTTAGATAGATTCTCACCGAAAAAGGAGAGTCATCAAATGCTAGAGAAGTTTAACATTAATAAAAAATTTTTGCTATATGTAGGGAATCTTAAAGCTCACAAAAATATACGAGCCTTGCTTTTAGCCTTTGATTTGTTAGATAAACAAGGGGTTTCTGAAATAGATCTTGTTTGTATTGGCAATTCTAAAGGAATGAAACATCTTGATGATTTATGTTTTAAAGAAACCCTGCTGCATTTAAAGCATCGAGTGCATTTTTTAGGAAATGTTTCAGATGAGGAGCTTGTCGGTTTTTATAGAACAGCTGAGTTAATGATATTTCCTTCTTTATATGAAGGTTTCGGCCTTCCTCCTTTAGAAGCAATGGCTTGCGGTTGCCCTACAATCTGTTCTTATGCTGCATCTCTGCCAGAGGTTTGTAAAACAGCAACACTTTACTGTAATCCCTATAATTATCGACACATAGCACAGCTTATTGAAAAAGTAATGGTAAATGCTGATTTAAAACAGCAACTAATTAATAAAGGATTAAAGCTTGTAAGAGCCCTAAGCTGGGAAATATCTGCACAAAAACATTTGGAAAAGATTGATCAGTTAATTGAAATATGACAACAGCTATTGTTTATGACTGGCTAGTGGAATCAGCGGGTGGAGAAAAAGCTCTAGAGGCTATTTATGAGCTTTACCCCTCTCCTATCTACACTCTTGTTCATAATAAAAAGACATTTAAATCTACCTTTTTAACAAAAAAGATCTATACTTCTTTTATACAGAAAATGCCTTTTGGATCTAGCTGCTATCGTTACTATCTCCCTTTTTTCCCTTTAGCAATTGAGCAGTTTGATGTAAGGGATTATCATGTGGTGATTTCTCTTTCGCATGCGGTAGCAAAAGGGGTATTGACTCACCCAGACCAGTTGCATTTATGTTATTGCTTTACTCCTATGCGTTATGCCTGGGATTTAATGCATTGTTATTTAGAAAGAGCAGGAATATGGCAAAGAGGGTTTGCCCGATTTACTCTTCATTATTTACGCAATTGGGATATTGCATCACTCAACAGAGTTGATCATTTTATAGCGATTTCTCATTATATTGCTCGCCGTATTCGTAAACTTTATGGCAGGGAATCATCTGTGATTTATCCTCCGGTTGATGTTGAACGTTTTTGTATACAAGATAAAAAAGAAGGATATTTCATTACGGTTTCTCGTTTAGTGGCTTATAAAAGAGTGGACTTGATAGTAAAGGCTTTTTCTTATCTGCCTCAACATAAGCTTCTTGTAATTGGTAACGGCCCTGAAATGAAAAAAATTAAACAATTAGCTACTAAAAATGTAGAAATCTTAGGCCATCAATCCGATGAGATCATACGTTCTTATGTAGCTAAAGCAAAAGGGTTCATTTTTGCTGCTGAAGAGGATTTTGGTATTTGTGTTTTAGAAGCACAAGCAGCAGGGGTCCCTATTATCGCCTTTGGAAAAGGAGCAGTATTAGAAACCGTTATAGAAAATCAAACAGGAATTTTTTTTGAAAAACAACAAGTGGCTAGTTTATTGCAAGCCATTGCTTGTTTTGAAAAAAAAGAGTTTGATCCAAATAAAATTTATCAACATGCGCAAAAATTTAGCAGAAAGAGATTTCATGAAGAATTTCGCTCTCTTGTTGATAAAAAAACCGAGGAAAAATATGAAAGCCATCATTTTAGCAGGCGGTAGTGGAACAAGGTTGTGGCCCTATTCCCGTAGAGAGATGCCTAAGCAATTTTTGCATTTTGGAGAAAAACGTTCTTTATTACAGAAAACCATTGAGAGGTTTATTCCTATTATTGATCCAAAAGATATTTTGATTATAACCAGTCAAAATTATTTTCATTTGGTAAAAACACAAGTAATGGAAATTTCTCTGCAGTTAGAAAATCAGATTTTAATAGAACCCGAACAAAAAAACACAGCGCCTGCTATTGCGCTTGCTATTTGTTATCTAACTTCTTTTTTAAAAATTTCTCCTCAAGAGTGTGTTTTGATTTGCTCTTCAGACCATCTGATTTCCCCTCAAGAGATATTCTTCCATGCTTTAGTCGAAGCAGAAAAAATTGCACAAAAAGAAAAGAATGTGATTTTTGGTGTGCGTCCTAATAAACCAGAAACAGGCTATGGTTATATTAAATTAGGCATGCAAGAACAAGAAAATATCTATCATGTGGATAAGTTTGTAGAAAAACCTGATCTTGCCCTAGCTCAGAAATATTTGCTTTCAGGTCAATATTTATGGAACTCTGGCATTTTTCTATTTCAAATTAAATATTTTATTGAAGAGCTTCAAAAGTATTGCCCAGAAATTGGCATGAGAATCTCAGAAGATTTCAAAGAGTTTACGACTAGTTTTTCCGAGTTGCCAAATCTTTCTATTGATTATGCTTTAATGGAGAAATCCACTAATACGAAAGTTGTTCGTTTAGACCTTAATTGGTCAGATGTAGGATCTTGGGATAGTGTGTATGACTTTCTAGAAAAAGATCAGCATAATAATGCAAAAATGGGAAATGTTTTAGATATAGATACAAAAAATTGTTTAATCATGGGGAACAAACGTTTGATTTCTACCATTGGACTAGAAGATGTAATCGTTGTAGAAACTGCAGATGCATTGCTAATTGGCAAGAAAGGAGAATCTCAAAGAGTAAAAGCTTTAGTAGAAGAATTGCAAAAGCAAGAGGCTAAGGAATCTTATTTACATCCTACATCGCATCGTCCTTGGGGCCATTTTACCGTATTAGAAGAGGCAGAGCGGTACAAGTTAAAAAGAATCGTAGTTGAGCCTAAACAGCGGCTTAGTTTGCAAATGCATTATCATCGTAGCGAACATTGGATAGTGATAAAAGGAACAGCTAAGGTTACAATTGATCAGCAAGAAACTATTCTATCTGAAAACGAAAGCATTTTTGTTCCTAAAAGAGCGATTCATCGCCTAGAAAATCCTGGTAAAGTGTTACTAGAATTGATAGAGGTTCAAGTAGGTGAGTATGTGGGAGAGGATGATATTGTTCGCTTAGAAGATGTCTATCAAAGAGCGTGAGCACATTTGTATATGGTTTAATCAGGAGATTTCTCGTAGCTATATTTGGACTCATAGAGCATTTTATCAGCTATTTAGTTAAAAACTATTGCAAATGCGGAGTCAAAAGACCCGCTAGTTTGAGCATATCAATAGGTTCTTTTGAGCCAAAGACTTTAGCTAATTTGGCATCTGGAATAATCAAGCGTTTATTTTTTTTATCTTGGCAGTTATGTTTTTTGATATACTCCCACATTTTTTTTACTACTTCCGGGCGAGATAGTTTTTCTTCTTTAACAATGACTTGCAGTTCAGAAGATAAGGTATATAAATGTGCATTTTTTGCAGGTTTTTTTACGGATTTTTTATCTGTTTTTTTTACTTTAGAAGAGCCTTTTTTCCCTTTTTTTGATTTTTTAGAAACATAGGGAGTTTTGGGGTGATCTACATACTTTTCAGTCAGTTGGTCCAGATTATTGATGATTACATCGCAATCTGGATAGTTGGAACAGGAAAAAAAAGATTTGCCAAAGCGAGAACGACGCTGCACCATTTTCCCATCACACCCTAAAGCAGGACATGTAGGGAGATCTTGTGCTGGAATTTCATCTTTTTTAGGTATATTTACAATCCCTTTGCATTCTGGGTATCGAGAACAGCCTAGAAAAGTACCAAATCGACCATAGCGAATTTTCATGGCACTTTCACATTTAGGACAAAGTTGATCCCAGTTAAAGTTAGGGTCGTAGTCTTCTTTATTGAAATTTAGGGCTTCTAAAGGGGTAGTAAAGTCACAAGTAGGATAATTAGAACAACCATAAAAGTATTTATTACGAGCCCAGATTTTCTCTAATTTATGACCGCAATTGGGACAATTAATATCTGTAGTGACTCGTGGAACAAAGGCTTCTTTTTCAGCAGCTGCTACAAAAGGAATAAATCTTTCCCAAAAATCATGAAGTAATACTTTCCAGTCTTTATGATTATAGGCAATTTCCTCCAATTCATCCTCCATTGCAGAAGTAAAGCCTACATCCATGATCATTTTAAAATTTTCTTCTAACATGTGCGCAATGACTCTTCCTAGCTCTGTTGGTTTAAGAGAGCCTTTTTCTTTAACTGTATAGTCCCTACTTTGGATTTTATTCATGATGGTTGCATATGTAGAAGGGCGACCAATTCCTGATTTTTCTAATTCTTTAACAAGAGAGGCTTCTGTAAAGCGAGGAGGAGGACGAGTAAAGGCTTGCTGAACATCCACATCAAGGAGAAGTAAGGGCTGGCCTTCAACTAAAGAAGGAAGCATTTTTTCATCTTCTTTTTTCTCTTCTTTTTCAGAGACATCTTTTTTTTCTTCATAGACGACTAAGAAGCCAGAAAATTTGAGAATAGAGCCTGTAGCGCGCAACAGCATTTTTTGATTGGTTATGATATCGCAGGAAACTGTATCATAGATGGCTGGATTCATTTGAGATGCTAAAAACCGACGCCAAATCAGTAGATATAGCTTATATTGATCAGTCGTTAGATAGCTTTTAATTTCCTCCGGGCTATATTGTAAACTAGTAGGTCTTATAGCTTCGTGAGCGTCTTGGGCATTTTTTTTACTGGAGTACTGTTTTCCTTGAGTGGGAAGAAATTCTTTACCATATACTTTTGTAATATACTCGCGGGCTGAATCAATTTCTTCTGGAGCAATACGGACAGAATCAGTACGCATATAAGTGATTAATCCTTCAGCTCCTGTGTTACCAAGGTCAATTCCTTCATACAGGCCTTGCGCAATATTCATAGTGCGCGATGCCGAAAATCCAAAATGTCGGCTTGCTTCTTGTTGTAAAGTAGAGGTAATAAAAGGAGGTACGGGATTGCGTTTTTTTTCTTTTCTTTCAACAGATTGCACTTTATAAGAGGAATTTTGTAACTGAGTTACAATCTTATGAGCTGCTTCTTCATTGTTAATAAGGATACAATCTTTACCGGGTACCGCTTCTTTTTCTACTTTTTTTCCATCGATTGCATAAAGACAAGCATAAATCGGTGTGCTATTTTTATCTGTTTGCAAAATGGATTGAATATTCCAATATTCAACAGGAATAAAAACTTCAATTTCTTTTTCTCTGTCAACGACTAACTTTAGCGCAACTGATTGAACACGACCTGCAGAAAGCCCTCCATCTCGTGCGCCTTGTACTCGTCGCATGAGAATAGGTGAAATCTTGTATCCTACAATTCGATCGAGCAATCTACGTGCTTGTTGCGCATCTACAAGGCCTTGATCGATTTGACGAGGGTGCTTTAATGCCTCTGATACGGCTTCTTTAGTGATCGCATTAAAAGTGACTCTTTTACATTTAATCCCTTTAGGGAGAATGGAAGCAATATGCCATGCAATGGCTTCTCCTTCTCTATCAGGATCTGGAGATAAGTAAACAATACTCACCTGTTTTGCTGCTTTTTTTAAGCGATCAATTACATCCTTTTTATCGGGCATAATAGTGTATTGTGGCTCAAAGTTTTTCTCGACATCAATTCCAAAACCTTTCTGAGGCAAATCGCGTATATGTCCTAATGAGGATTCGAATAAGTAATTTGATCCTAAGAGCTTTCTTAATGTTTTAATTTTAGCCGGAGATTCTACAATAATTAATGCTTTTGTCATTATAACCTATGTATATCTATTTTAAACCAGCAGTACAACAAGACTGTTTTAAAAGACAAGTCACAAAATGGATTAAAAATGGGCAGCTTAAGTGCTATGCTTGTCAAAATCAAGATAAATTTCTCCTGAGATGTTTTAAAATTCTACTATTATGGAGTTGAAAATATATACAACTTTTTTTTTGATATATGGATTTTTACAGAGGATCATCCAAATATCAAGTTCTAGAAAATATAAATTATAAGAAAAGAGGATAACAGTGGGATAAGATTGCTTTAGCTTTTTAGATATTTTTATTGCTCTCGAATTAAGTGGAACATGTTTGTAAGTATATTTAATCATCTATTGATATTCTATTTTTTTTGCAATAAATTGTTTTTATATTGTCTTATTATTATATATCAAAAAATAAATTTAATTAAAAATTATTAATTAATTTTGAATATTGAAGTATACAAGAAACACCTTTGAATTATATTAAAATACTCTTCTTTTAAATTTAAACTTCTACAATTCCTAAAACAAACATTTTTATAATAAGGAAATAGTTACTATGTCGCCTATTCATTCTTTCATGCCAACATCAAATCTAATAATAGAGAGATCTCAAATTACACTGAAGTTAGCTTCAAAAGATATAGAAAAGGTAGTTTTTCAAGAGATGAAAAAGAGTTTTCAATTCGGCAAAGTTCATGAGCTTGTATTTATATTTAGTGTGACATCCAAAGTTCGTATATATGAAAACTTAAAAAATCCTTATAAGAAATCAGATATAGTGGAAAATGGCTTACAGCATTCACTAAATTTATCCTCAAAAAATGTAAAAAATGCATTTTTTGAGTATATAACAAGACATCGAAGTAAGAATGGGGCTACTTTTGTTACATGTACATTTACTCTTTTGTCTACAGATCCTATATATGCAGAATTAGAAGATAATTCTCCAAAAGAGAATAAAGAGTCCAAAAAAAATGATCCACCTCCTATTCCTTGGGCAACGCATCCTTCTAGGAGGGCTATTTCTAATCCTCTTTATGGGATGATTCCTCAACTAATAACTAGAGAAGTTCCTCAACTAACTAAGGAAAAAAGTCTATGGAAAAGAATCAGAGGGTTTTTAAAAAAATATTTTGTAATAAAACCTTTAAATATTCCTATTTCAGAAATAGATAATATCAAAAAAAGAAATCTCTCAAAAGATTCTGGATATGAGTCTATAAGAAGCACCTGTTCAGATTCAGATTCTGGGTATGAAATACCTCGTCGAGTTGAGCCTGCTATTTACCTAGAAGTACTCCCTTAAAAAAAATAGAAGAATAAAGCTAATTTTTTCTATAAGTCTTGACGGCAAACAGAGAGGATTATTACTCTTGAAGTAAAATTCTTTTTTAAGGGAAAACTTATGGCTAAGTGCCTTTTTATTTTTATGATGACGCTTTTCTTGTGTTCTTCGTGTAGCTCAAAAAAAAGTATTGTTGTAATAGATGATTTTGAAAGTTTAAGTGGTAGGCATACCCCTTCTTGGAAGTATATTAAAACTAAAGAAGATTTTGAATATTTACATCTTTTTTCTCATATATATGAGCAACGTAGACCTTTATTAAAAGATCCTGGTATTTCTTATCGTATTCCTAAGACTATTCATTTTATTTGGCTCGGTCCAAAGCCATTTCCATTGGCTTCAGTGGAAAATGTACGTATGTGGATAGCAAAACATCCAGATTGGGAGATAAATTTTTGGACAGATCGTAATAGACCATCTCCTTGTCCTGGAATGAAACAACGTTTAATAAACAGTCTCTCTTTTACGCAACTTCGCGACTATTTTGTTATTTCCGATAACTATGGAGAGCAATCTGATCTATTGCGTTATGAGATTTTATTTCAAGAAGGAGGAATTTATGTAGATCACGATGTAAAATGTTTTAAAGAATTTGATCTGCTAAATCGAACTTATGATTTTTATTGCGGTATCGATATGCCGTATAAAAGCAGTCTGCCTTCTTGTATTTGCACTACGAATAATTTAATAGGAGCAAAACCAAATCATCCTATCTTAAAGCAGTGTATGGATTTATTGTCTAGCAGCTGGGATACGATTCAAGAGGAATACCAAGGAAACGATCGAGATACTACTCTAAATCGTGTTTTGCATCGCACCTTTTGGTTATTTGGAGAGGCTGTAAAGAATAAAAATAATCAAGGAGAAAATCAAGATATTGTTTTTCCAGCTTATTATTTTGATGCACCAAGAGATGAGTTAGCAATCTTTGCTCGACATCAATATGCAGGAAGTTGGCATGAAACAGAATCTGTATTTGAAAAAATGGTTCGTAAAAGACTAGTTGTCATTTGCAAAAAGTTGAATCAAATGTACCTTTGTTTTGCAGCTTTAGGAACGTTAAATATTATAGGATTTATAGGACTTTTTCTTTTTATGCGTAGGTCGTTAAGAATGTGATTAATGATGAAAAGTTGATGGAATACCATTTTCATGGTTTTATCCCCGGTCCTCAAGAGGAAGTCTCTATTTTTCTTAAGAGAGCGGAATTAGCTAAGCGCCAGAAAAATTCTCATCAAGCGTTAGCTTTTGTGCAGTCTTTATTTGATGTTTATCCAAACTGGGTAAGAATTGAACTAACAGACCAGTTACAGATTTGGGAAGCTGCTGCCACGTATATAGAAGAAAACCAGGATATTTTTACTCCTGTTGTGCAGATAAAAAAAAAGGGTATTCCTTTTTGGTGTGCTCAAGAAGAGATTCTAGCGCATGAACTTGTTCATGCTACGCGAATTGCTTTTAAGGAGAATTTTTTTGAAGAGGTATTAGCATATAAAACCTCTCGTAACTGGCTTAGGCGTTATTTTGGTCCTATTTTTTTTCATCCAAAAGAAGTTGTTCTATTTCTATTTTTATTAGTAGGGATTTGGTGTTATCAATTAGGTTGTTTATTTTTTTTTGATAATTTACCTGGTTTAACTTTATGGATTCCTTGTATTCTAACAGGGATGTTGATGATAAGAGTTGTTATTATACAAACCATTTTCTCTTTATGTCTTAAAAAAATTCGTAGACTTCTAAAGCAGCCCGATAAAGCGCTTAGCTTTGCTTTAAGGCTTAGCGATAAGGAGATCATCGCTTTTGCTTTTAAATCTCTGGATAAAATGCGAAAATATATAGGGAAAATACAGAAAAAAAGCTTACGTTGGCATATGTTAGCTCTAACATGCCCAATTTATTAATCAGCTGGAAGTAATTTTGCATATTTTGCAACTAAAGAGCGTAGTGTTTTAGATTGAGGAAAGAATACATCATATGTCATACCAAGGGATGTATTATATTGTTTTTGGATAATTCCTAAACCAAAGCTCTTATGAAATACTCTGTCTCCTTCCTGAAAATGTTTTTGTTCTGCTTGCTGATAAGTATAAGTTTCTATGGGTTTTTTGGAAGGTATTTGAATGAATGTAGAGGGAATCTCGCTCAAGAAACGACTAGGTCTCATTATTTTAGCTGTTCCCCAAAGATGACGTTGACGAGCTGCTGTCAAAAATAGAAGATCTTTAGCGCGTGTCATTCCTACATAGCATAACCTACGCTCTTCTTCTAAAGCATCAGAGTGACCAATAGCATTTATATGAGGGAGTAATTCTTCTTCTAATCCCACTATAAATACGCAGGAGAATTCAAGACCTTTACCATTATGTAAGGTCATAAGGCGAATGTGATCGTTCTTTTCTG
This sequence comes from Candidatus Rhabdochlamydia porcellionis, assembly GCF_015356815.2. Classification (GTDB taxonomy): domain Bacteria; phylum Chlamydiota; class Chlamydiia; order Chlamydiales; family Rhabdochlamydiaceae; genus Rhabdochlamydia; species Rhabdochlamydia porcellionis. The sequence goes on along the minus strand of NZ_CP075585.1, from coordinate 1,444,808 downwards.
GTTTTTCTGAAGTAGATTTAAGAGTTAATTCTTCTAAGAACTGAGTTAAAGAAGCGTCTTTGTTTTCTTCTTCCCACTCTGTTGCTTTGGTAATCAACTCTTCTATATTTCCTCTTCGATCTTGATAGCTATCTGGGTCTTCACGCAGGTAATCAAGGTAGCGGGACTGATAAATAATTTGCTCAATAAGCAAAGAGATTTTTGTCTTTTGCAGAGCATTTTTTTGCAGTGAGAGAATAAGATCGGTGTACTCTTTTAATCCTTGCAGTTGTTTGCTAGAGAGTTTACATGGGATTTGACTATTAAGAATCCCTTGAGCACATGTTAAAATATCCATTTTATATTTTTCTACCACTTCACGTAATTTTTGAAGAGTTGTATCTCCTAACCCTCGTTTTGGTAGATTAATTGTACGTGAAAAAGCGATAAAATCTGTGCTAGCTAAAGCCATACGCAACCAAGCTAATAGATCTTTGATTTCTTTTCGTTGGTAGAAGGAGAGTCCTCCAACGATTACATAAGGAATATTTTCTTTTAGTAGATAGTCTTCAAATAGACGAGACTGAGAGTGGGTACGAAAGAAAATAGCGCACTCATTTAAATGCATTTTTTGATCTATGTGTAGTTTATGAATCTGTGAAATGACAAAACGAGCTTCTTCATATTCAGTATCAGCAAGATATAAGGTAATTTTTTCTCCTTCTGTTCTCTTGCTCCATAAGTTTTTAGGATATCTGCCTTCGTTATGTTGGATCAAAGAATTTGCTGCTTTTAAAATGAGAGAATGACTGCGGTAGTTTTCTTCTAAAGCAATGACTTTAGCTCCTGAGAAGTCTTTTTCAAAATTTAGGATATTGTGTACATTAGCGCCTCTCCAAGAATAAATGGATTGATCAGGGTCTCCAACTGCAAAAACGTTATTATGAAGAGCAGCTAGTAGGCGAATTAACATGTATTGTGCCATATTAGTATCTTGATATTCATCAATTAAAATGAAGGACCAACGTTTTTGATATGTATCTAAAGCTTGGCTATTAGATTTAAGTAAACCCACGGTTAAATACAGCAGATCATCGAAGTCAAGAGCATTATATTCTTTGAGCTTTTGTTGATACATTCCATATACTTGACAAAGAGGGCTTTCATCAAAAGAGATGTTTTCTGGTTGGGTCAATGCATTTTTTGCTTGAGAAATCTGTATTTTTAATGTTTTAAGAGTTGTTTTGTCTTCTTTCAACCCAAGTGCTTTTAAGCATTCTCTAATTACCTTCTCGCCATCTTCTTCATCATAAATGGTAAAATCACTGCGGTAATTTAAGAGAGTGATCGATTCGCGCAAAATCCGTGCGCATAGGCTATGAAAGGTACAAGAGAGGATGGTTTCTTGGGTTAGATGAAAAATCCTTTGGCGCATTTCATCAGCTGCTTTATTAGTAAAGGTTACAGCTAAGATTTCAGAGGAAGGAACTCCTATTTTAAGCAAATAGGCAATGCGATAGGTCACTACTCTAGTTTTACCAGAGCCAGCTCCCGCTAATATAAGTAAGGGTCCTTCAATATGAGTTGTTGCACTACGTTGCTGAGAATTGAGTTGTTCTAGAAAGTCCATACCACCGAAGCTTAAATTTTTGAATCGATGATAAGAAATTACTGCTTTTAAACCCAAGTAATCTGATAAATTCTTGGGTTTAAAGGCAAATTAAAACATGTTTTAGAAAGGATAACTGACATCTTGGCTTACATGTCTCTTGGTGCATTTCTATCGCGAGAGTTCATCATATTGTTTCTGCTATCTCTGTAACTACCATTATCCATCATCATTGTGTTGTCTTCACAGCACTTTGGTTTTCTTTTGCAGCATGTTTTTGGCTTACAGCATTTTGGTTTTTCACATTGCATCAATCTTTTGGGTTCACAGCATCCATCTGTAGTACAAGCTGGTTCTCTTGTGGGTGTGCAGCATCCATCTGTAGTGCAAGCTGGTTGCCTTGTAGGCTCACAAGGCTTGCAGCAGGGTTTAGGACATTTAGGCTTACAGCACTTAGGTTTAGGACAGCACTTAGGCTTTGGGCAGCACTTAGGTTTAGGACAGCACTTAGGCTTTGGGCAGCACTTAGGTTTAGGACAGCACTTAGGCTTTGGGCAGCATACAGGCTTAGAAGCAGGAGCGCAACAGCCATCTCCGTTCATCCCGTTGTTTAATTCATCATCTGCTTTTTTTCTTCCCCAACGTCTACTATTATTATCGTATCTATCATCTTTATTATAGACATCGTCTCTCTGCATCATGTCTGCTTGCAGTTGTTTCGCATTACGCGCTCCAACGAGATCACTTGTGTCAGCAAACTCCTTAGAACTATCTTGCGATATATACCCTTCTTTTTCAAACCTATCGTTCTGAGCAGGAGAGTGATCTCTAGCCATACTAAATGTTGTTTGTAGCAAAGCCAATCCAATGGCTAATAAATACTTCTTCATTTTTTCCCCCTTTAATCCACATGGGTAATGGTGTTTCTCTATTTCTGGACATTAATAAAAAAATATTTTTTTTAAAACATTTTTTATTGTTTTAGAGATTTATCTAAATTATCTATATAAGATCTCTTTAGTAGGGATCTCTTTTTAAAGCTCACATATACAGTATTTTAAAAATAAATAATGGATGATATTTTAGTGTCTGTGATAAAAAGAAACTAATATGTTTAATTTCACGTTTTTTTTCTTAGCAATTTGGGGTTTTTGTCTTTCTGTAACAGGATTGGAGTTAAAACTAGGAGTGGATTGCTTATTTGAAACGAGCAATATTGTTAAATTACGAGGTAAAAAACTAGGACTTATTACCAATCAAACAGGAGTTGATAGCAACCTTTCTTCTACTATCGAGTTATTTTTAAACCATGATACTCAACTCATTGCTTTATTTGCACCAGAGCATGGTTTATATGGTTTAGAGCAAGCAGGCGTTAAAGTGGAGCAGAAAAATATTCATGGTTTGCCCGTATATAGCTTATATGGGGCTACTAGGCGAGTTACTTCGAACATGTTGCAAGGGATTGATTTACTGATTTTTGATATACAGGATATCGGATGCCGATCTTATACTTATCTTACGACTCTTTGTTATATCTTAGAAGAGGCAGCCAAACATAAAATCTCAGTGATGGTTCTAGATCGTCCTAACCCTATGGGCGGCTTAATTGTAGATGGGCCCATGTTAGAGGATAAATGGCGTTCTTACATCGGATATATCAATGTTCCTTATTGTCATGGAATGACGATCGGAGAATTGGCTTGCTATTTTAATCAAGAGTATCACATTGGATGTGATTTGGAAGTAATCCGTATGAAAGGGTGGCAGAGATCAATGGCTTTTAAAGATACGAAGCTATGTTGGATTCCTACAAGTCCTAATATTCCTGAGGCAGAGACCCCTTTATTTTATGCTTCCACTGGAATTTTAGGAGAGTTAGGAATCGCAAATATCGGCATAGGAAGCACTCTTCCTTTTAAAGTTGTAGGAGCTCCTTGGATCAATGCAAAGCAGCTTTCTAAAAAGCTAAATGCGCAGAAATTACCCGGGATTATTTTTCATCCCTGTTATTATCGCCCTCTTACAGGGCTTTATCAATCAGAGAATTGCCAAGGGGTTTTATTATTTATTCTCGATCATAAGGTTTATAAACCACTTAGTGTACAATATATGATCATAGGTCTTTTAAAAAGCCTTTATCGAGAACAATTTACAAATAGGCTCAAACAGTTAGGAACAGAAAGAAAGAAAAGTTTTTGTAAAGCTAATGGAAACGAGTACATGCTTAAGATATTAAATAACGAAGAATATGTCGCTTGGAAGCTAATTGGTTATCAATTCGAAGATCGTCAAAAGTTTTTAACAAAACGTAGTGCTTATTTGCTGTATTAGTTAGCACTTACAGCTTTAATTTGCTAAAAAAATGCTCTTTGCATTGACAAAAATAGATTGTTATTTGTAGGATTTGCTATGCAAAATCAGTAAAATTAGGAGTTATTTTATGTCAGCTAATCATATGCGGCCACTTGGAGATAAAGTTCTTATAAAAAGAGCTTCTGCTAAAAAATCTAAAAGTGGAATTTTATTACCAGAATCTGCGCAAGAAAAATCTCGAGAAGCAGAAGTTGTTGCAGTAGGCCCTGGAAAATATGATGAACAAGGCAAATTAAAACCCATGCACGTAAAGGTGGGAGATTATATTCTTTTTTCTTCCTATGCTGGTACCGAAGTAAAAACAGAAGATGAGCAAGCTGAGCATCTGATTATATCTCAAGAGGATATTCTCGGAGTTCTTGTTTAAATTTTAAGCCTTAAAGGAGATATGCTATATGGCTAAAATGCTGCAATTTAATCAAGAAGCCCTAAAATCTATTTTAGAAGGGATAAAGAAACTATCTAGAGCAGTGGTTGCAACAATGGGACCTAAAGGTCGTAATGTTGTTATTAATAAAGGAGGAAAATCACTTCTTTGTACCAAAGATGGAGTAACTGTTGCTCAAGAAATTTTCCTCAAAGATACCTTTGAAAATGTAGGAGCGCAACTAGTTAAGCAAGCTTCTAGTAAAGCATCGGATGCTGCAGGCGACGGCACAACAACTGCAATTGTTCTTGCATATGCCATTTATAAAGAAGGTATGAAAAATGTGGGAGCTGGAGCAAATCCCATGTTACTGAAAAAAGGCATGGATAAAGCAGTTGCCCATCTGTTAGTTGCTTTAGACAAGTTAGCGACCCCTGTTGTAAGCAATGAAGAGATCAAGCAAATCGCGGCAATTTCTGCTAATAATGACGTCGAAATCGGAGAAATTGTAGCTGCAGCCATGCAAAAAGTGGGTCAAGATGGTATAATTACCATTGCAGAAGCCAAAGGAATTGACACTATCTTAAATGTTGTAGAAGGAATGCAGATTGATAAAGGGTATCTTTCTCCTTATTTTGTGAATAATGCAGAAAAGATGATTGTTGAATATGAAAACCCTTTAATTTTGATAACGGATAAAAAGTTATCACAAGCTAGAGAATTAATTTCTATTCTTGAAAAAGTAAAAGAAACTCAACGACCTTTGTTAATTATCGCAGATGATATAGAAGAGGAAGCGCTCACTACTTTAGTTATCAATAAACTAGGAGAATCCCCACTACCCGTATGTGCTATTGGAGCTCCTTCTTTTGGTGATAGGAGGAAAGATCTTTTAGAAGATATAGCGATTCTTACGGGGGCTACTTTAATTACAGAAAATCTAGGGCTTTTTGTAAAGAATGCAGACCTAGAAGCTCTTGGAACAGCAAAGAGTATTAAAATCTCCAAAGATTCTACTACGATTATTGATGGTTTTAGTGATAAAAAAACGATGCAAAATAGAATAGATTTTTTACGAGCAGAAATTGAAAGAGAGACCTCAGATTATGTAAGACAGCATTTGGAAGAAAGATTAGCTAAATTATCTGGTGGTGTAGCTATTATTAATGTAGGAGCTAGTACTGAAACCGCGCTTAAAGAAAAAAAAGAGCGTGTTGAAGATGCTCTACATGCAACTCGTGCTGCTGTTAAGGAGGGGGTTGTAGCAGGAGGAGGAGTTGCGCTTTTACGAGCTGTTAAGACTCTAGATTCCCTTACATGTAGTGGAGATGAAGCAGTTGGTGTAGAAATCATCCGCCGAGCTGCATTTGCCCCTGCGGCTGCGATTGCTCATAATTGCGGCAAACAAGGGGATTTAATTGCTGAAAGAGTATTTGAGCAACATGGTAACTGGGGTTATAATGGCCTTACGGATCAATTTAGCGATTTGGTTTTAGATGGAGTCATCGATCCAGTGCGTGTGACAAAAAGTGCTCTTATACACGCCGCTTCTATTTCCGGCATGTTATTAACAATTAATGCTGTAATTACAGAAAAACCCAAACCCAAATCAAAAGCAGCCCCTTCTATGCCTAATATGAATGGCATGATGGGTGGGGGTATGAGTGGCATGATGGGTGGTATGGGAGGTACGGATTTTTAAGTATATAAGCCTTTTAATCTTTCTTACCTCATAAAGACCTTCTCTTTATGAGGTTTTTATCTATGCATTTTTTTGAAAAGAGTCCTCAAATCTAAAGAGAACAAAGCTGTTTTTTTTATCTTGTCGATCCCATTTTTTTCTTTATAAAGATTAGTAAAAAAATTATCTAAATAATTATTTTTTTATTTACTTAAAATGTTTAAAAAATTTACCTTTTAACAGTGAATTTAAGTAGATAGCTAAATTTGCTTAAAAAACAGGTAGTATATGGACGCTAAAGAGCTGCAGGAAATCGATTTTTTTTTACAAGCAAGCGAGCAATTTATAAAGAATCTTGAAGAAATGCGAGAAATTTATATCCAATCAGCGGAAAAAGAAGTTCTGCTTGATGAAGAAGCTCCTATTATGGAAGAAATCATCGACTCTTGGCAAGGTCTTTATCAAAGTGTAAGACAACTGCAAGATCTATGGAAAAAAAGATCTTCTTTTCATAGAGATTATAAGGTAGACCTTTTAAATCGCATGAAGCAAGAATCTTCTTTTGTATATATGAAATTGCAAGAAAACCTACAAGAAGGAGAATAAAATGTCCGCTATAACCAAAGCAATATTTGCACCAAGCCCAACAATGGATATTCTAAACTTAGAAACTAAAGGAAGTAAAGGAAGTAAAGGAAGTAAAGGAAGTAAAGGGAGTAGACCGGAAACAAAAAAGAATTTAGAACCAAAAAACAAAGGCACTCCAGGCACGGTTCTTCCTATACAATATGGGCCTATTCCTCCTAAAGACAAGCATGAGCCTAATGTCATGTATATAGATCCTAGTAGCTCATCTTCTACAATAGATGCGGGTAAGTCTCTTGCTAGTGGTTCAATTTCTGAAATGGATGCGGAGCAGTCTGCTGCTGCTAAAACAGTCATGGGTTGGAAGAGTCGATCTGTATATAATGCATATGCTGAAAAAGCTCGTGGTTCATCTTCTTCCGGTAAATCTGGTCCTGTTACATACGATGGGGTTAAATCAGTAGCTGTAGGATCTAGTTCAGATGAGGGTTTTAAGTCTGTCGCTTTGCATCCCGTTGGTAGTTCAACGAGTGGTTGCAGCATTTTGTAATTTAGTCCTTAAAGATCGCTCTTGAAATAATAAGAGCGATTTTAAGAGAAGTAGTTTTTAATGAAGCAAACGAGTTCTTTAACTGCAACTCTTTGTTGTTGCATCGAATCGCGATCTCTAATTGTAACCGTTTCTTCTGCATTTTCAAAAGTGTCAAAATCAACTGTAATACAAAGTGGTGTTCCAATCTCATCGTTACGGCGATAGGCTTTACCTACATTTCCCGTATCTTCATATTTAATACGCCCAACACCTAATTTTTGTAAGAAATGCTTAATTTCTTTAGCTTTTGTTACAATTTTTTCATTGTTACGAGCTAAGGGAACAATAGCTACTTTAATCGGAGCTAAGTGGGGTTTTAGTTTTAGAACAATACGCTTTTGTCCTTCTGGTAATAATTCTTCTGTGAAAGCCTGTGTTAGAATAGCTAATACTCCACGGTCTAAACCAGCAGAAGGTTCAATTACAAAAGGAATGATGTATTCTTTGGTCTGAGGATCTTGAATGCCGAGTTTTATATTGGAATCGCTGTTAGCTGCTACATTAGCAAATAACTTAAACTCTTCTTTAGCTTTAGTATGAGATCCTAAATCAAAGTCTGTTCGATTGGCAATTCCTTCTAATTCTTCAAAACCATATGGAAATCTATATAAAATATCAGTAGTGGCTTTTGAATAATGGGCTAATTCTTCTTTTTTTTGTGGTTGTAATTGAAGATTTTCTGCCTGAAGGCCTTGCTCTTTCCACCAATTCAATCGATTTTCTACCCAGACTTTATGCCAGATTTCATCTTCGCCTGGCTTTACAAAAAACTCAATCTCCATTTGCTCAAATTCGCGTACTCTAAAAATGAAATTTTTAGGGGTAACCTCATTACGGAATGCTTTTCCAATTTGTGCAATGCCAAAAGGGATTTTTCTTGAGGTTGAATCTACTATGTGTTTGAAATTGATAAAAATGCTTTGTGCTGTTTCTGGACGAAGGTAAGCAAAGCTTGTTCCATCATCAATAGGCCCTAAATTCGTGCGGAACATCAAATTAAAATTGCGTGGCTGTGTTAAGTCTTTAGATCCGCAATGATCACATTTATGATCAACAATATGATCTGCTCTCATGCGATGTTTACACTGACGACAATCCACCATAGGATCAGTAAAGGTATCCTCGTGACCGGAGTATTTGAGTGTTAAGCGATGGGTAATAATTGAGCAATCTAAGCCCTCAATATCATCTCTTTCATAAACAACAGATTTCCACCAGGCTGATTTTAAATGATTTTTAAGCTCAACTCCTAAAGGGCCATAGTCATATATCCCTTGAAGGCCTCCATAAATTTCCGAACTTTGAAAGATAAATCCTCTTCTTTTACAAAGGGCCACAATGTCATCCATCGATATTTTGCTATCCATTTTTTCTCCCAGATCAGTTGAGCTATGATTATAGTTACTCTAGTATTTTTGGGAAAAGAATAGCTGAAAGCAAGGGTATTTTCGAGGTTTAATCTCTTATATAAGTTAGCTCAACCTGTTATAAAATAGGGATAAGATTTTTACTAAATTTAAAGATGTTAATTGTAGCTTTTTATAAACCATGCTATTTATAATTATTTCATTGATTTTTAAAAAATCCTTGCTTTAAAGAAAGATTTATTTTTAATAAGAAATAAGAGTAATGGCAATAAATATAATAAAAAGTTTAGAATTAGCTTGGCAGAATGATTCTTTTTATATGCAAACAATTTCTAAAAATGCGACTAATATCTTTAAATCAGGAGTAGCTGGATGCTTGGCAGGTCGTATTACTAGGACTATTTCTCCCAAAGATGGAGCGATTTTTTTGATAGCTAATAGAATTTCTGATACCTTTATCGAGTTTATTGAAAGCAGCTTTGTAAAAAATCCTTTTATGTCTAATACTGATGATGAAAAGTCCATAAGATTCCTTACAAAGTTTATTTTGAGCAAAATTCTTACCGACAAGATGATTTTTTTAGTAAACGGGAAACCATTACCATCAAGATTGTTTTCTGTTATTAAATTTTTGTCTATAGTGACTGTTATTGATGTAGTGTTTGACAGAATAGCCCTGTATTTTCCCCTTTGCTTAAAACCAAGATTTTCTTAAAAACCTTTATAGTTCTTTTTGCTTAATCAAAGAAAGCGACTTCTCTGAATTTAAGAGAGATCTATTCAAAAACAAATGGCAAGAAATCATCTTCCATTGCTTGTATAGAGGTTAGTATAAAAGACTCTATTTCTGAGTCCATTTGGTAATAATCAGACAAGAAACAAAAATCTTCTAATAGGCTGTAATTTACAGAGTCATTTTTTTCTATACAAGTACCAGGTAAATGAATTGATTGATCAGAAACGTTTTGGAACTCATCTAGATGGTGCTTGGGTGGATTTAATATTTTTTTACAGTTAACGTTGAAGTTTGTAGGAGGAAAAAGGCAAAGATTAACGAGCATTTGATGAACTTCATAAGAGATCTCTTGGGATTTTTAAAAGAGAGCATGGCAAGAATGCAAAAAAAAGTATAATTAAACTTTATTTAGAAAATCATTTAAAACAAAACGCTCTTGCTGAAAATCAAGTAAATCAGGATGATATGACCCCTACGCACTGGTAGCTCAGTTGGATAGAGCACTCGGCTACGAACCGAGAGGTCGGAGGTTCGAATCCTCTCTGGTGCATTTTTTTTCTATAGAGAGTTATCTATGATCGTAAAAAGATTCTCAACCGGACCAATAGATACGAATAGCTATTTGCTTATCTGCTCATCTTCTAAATCATCCGTTGTAATTGACGTAGGCCAGGGTAGTGCTAGAGAGCTTAGTTCTTATGCAGAAGAGTGCCAATTAATACTGGAAAAAATTCTTCTTACTCATTCTCATTGGGATCATATTGCAGATGTTACTTATTTAAAAAATCGTTTGGATATACCGGTTTATATACATCAGGATGATGAAACTAACGTTATAAATCCTGGTTCTGATGGGATCCCTCTTTTTATTCCTATTCAAGGGGTAAAAGTAGATCATTATCTAAAAGATGGTGAGATGATTGATGTAGGAGATCTGCGCATTAAAGTCATCCATACTCCAGGCCATACTCCGGGAGGCGTATGTTTTTACCTAGAGAAACAGAAAATCCTCTTTTCGGGAGATACTTTATTTCAAGGAGCTATTGGTCGAATGGATTTGCCAACAGCATGCCCTCCTCTTACAATGATAGAATCTTTAAAAAAATTAGAAACTCTTCCTCAAGAGACTAGTGTTTATCCAGGGCATGGGAATAAAACGACAATTAAGCAAGAGCTTTCAAATATTCATGCAATGGAAAAACTTTTACATAAGAGGACATTATGAGTCGTTTACTAGTTGGAAAAAAAGCCCCTTCTTTTAGAACAAAAGCTGTGCAAGGAGAGAAAATAATAGATGAATTTTCTTTAGATGATTTTTTAGGGACATATGTTGTCCTTTTCTTCTACCCCTTAGATTTTACTTTTGTTTGTCCAACGGAGTTACACGCTTTTCAAGAGGCCCTTCCACAATTTAAACAAAAGAATTCTCAAATAATTGGTTGCTCGGTGGATAGTGGGTTTTCTCATTTAGCATGGCTTTCTACTCCTAAAGCCAAAGGTGGTATTGAAGGAATAGAATATCCAATTATTTCTGATCTGAATAAGAAAATAGCTAGTGATTATGGCGTGCTACATGAAGAAGAAGGAATTGCCTATCGAGGTTTGTTCTTAATCGATCGTCAAGGAATTATACGTCATCTTTTAATAAATGATTTTCCACTTGGACGCTCTGTAAAGGAGGCTTTACGTATTTTAGATGCATTAATCTGCTTTGAAGCGTATGGAGAGGTTTGTCCTGCTAATTGGAGTGTGGGTAAGAAAACCATGCAACCGGATACCATAGGATTAGTTAATTATTTTAGCTAAGAAGTGTAGCTGGTCAAGAAGTCATAGAGATCTTTTTGAGAGGTGACAAAGATGCTTTGATATAAAAAACAAATAGCAATGGTGCGTTTGATGATATCTGCATCTCCCACTCCAGGCATGCAAATAGCTGATAGCTTAGGGAATGCTTTTGGATTCTTAAGCATTTTTAACCCTTGTTTATAATCAGGTAAGCTAAAGCCTTCCTCTTTTACCCTAAAATAAATTAATAACCTGTTGTAGAGTAGCATTTGAATACCACACGGTAATCCTTCACTTCCTTTAGGAGGATTACCAAATTTTTCTGCTAGTTGGTAAACAGATTCGCAGAATTTGGGATTGCAAAATTCTCCTTTTTCTGCTTCTCCGAATAAAAAAACCGTATGGCGCATCTCTTCCTCCTTTGAAAGGGACTTATTTGTTTCTTTATATTTTTTCAAAAAAAAATTCAATATAAGTCTGATTGTTTTTTTACTTTCTTTTTTTGAGTAAAATTGTTGTAGGAAATTCTTTGGATAATTAAAACTAATATTTTGGTTTGTGGAGGGCTAGATGCTGAGAAATTTCCTTTTATCTCTGATTATCAGTCATATAGGATTTATTTCTGTGCAATCTAAAGAGAAAATAGAGGGAATTTTTTTTGATACTGTCCATCGATTAATTGATCAAAATGATTTTTTTCAAGCAAAAGCAGTGCTTATTCAAGAAATTTCTCAGAATCTTTTTCTTGCTGAAAGATTTGATTATGAAAACTATCAAAACATTAAAAACCAAGTCTTTGAAAGATTAACTGGAGAATATGAGAATATCCCTTTAGTTTTTTGTCAGCTATTTGAAAAGATTAGTTGGAAAGATATGCAAAAAGAATTAACCGCTTATCAAAGAAAAATAGAAACTTTTTTTGTTTCTGCGTCTATGCAAGATTCTTTTTACCAACTTCCTTTATTAGAAGAGGATAAAAAAAATATCAGGATCATTATTAAAACGATGGCAGAAAAAGGATTGGTAAAATTACTACTGGAGAGGCGCTATCTAGAAAAAAAGGGGGATCAAGTGAATTATATTCATCCTTTGCGTTTTATTGGATATATTTTTTCTGATGAAAAACTAAAAAATTGTATGCGTCAAATTAAGACCAGCAGATTTAAGTGGAATGAATTTATTAAAGGATTTTCTCGTCGTATGGATGAAGAATATGCTGTAGATAACCTTACACGATTTATACCAGAATTTGTGGAGCAAGTACATCCACAGCATCCTGAACGCATTGAGGATTTTATTAGAAAAAAATCTTGGGAAGAGTTTGTTACTGATTTATTAAATTAAAGATAATCCATGAAAGAAAAATCGATTAACTATTGGTTTTTTGGCTTCTATTTTTTATTGATAAGTACATTACATATTGTTCATTTATTGCTAAAACCTAGTGCAGCTATATGGTGTGTTGATGCAATAGGACAGTGTGCTCTTGAAACTATTTTATTAATGATATTAGCTAAAGCTCTCAGTTTGTATATTCCTTTTGCTATTAATATGGTTGGGTTGAGTTTATTTTTAATTTTAGCCCATATTCTTGATTTTCCTCTTGTTCGATTGATGGATATTTCATTTTGGTTTGCTTTAAATTTTATGCTCCAAGAAGGTGGAGACAATATTTTAGAGCTGCTTTATGCGAGCAATATCTCTTTAAGTAATTGGATTCTCTTCTTTTTTGGCGCGATTATTATCTTAATTTCGAGTGTATTGTGTTTTAAAAAAACACAATACTGGAGCGACAAAATTCCTCTTTATCTTTCTTTCAATTCTCTAATTGTATTAGCAGGAGGTGGTTTTTTTTTACTATGTGGATGGGATTTAATAACCCTAGACAGGAAAATGCTTGATAATATGCAGGCATATCAAAAAATTCTGCCTTGGAAAACAACTTTTTTTGTGAAAGAAAAGGAATATTTAGAAATAGATCAACCTATTTTAGCTCTGCAAGAACATAATTTATTAGAGATTGAGAAATTGCATTTAGATGCAAAACCCGATATTTATTTATTCATAGTGGAATCTTTAAGAGAAGATTTTATTAATCATGAAATGGCTCCTCATTTAAGCTCTTTTAAAGAGCAGTCGCTTTCTTTTAAATTAGCTTTTGCGAATGCAAATGCAACTCATCTTTCTTGGTTTTCCCTTTTTTATTCGCAGCTGCCATTTCATTGGAATTCTGTATTATTAAAGCAGAAATCCATGGGAAGTCCTTTTTTACAAACATTGAAGGCAAGTGGATATCGTATTCATGTATATGCCTCCTCACGTCTTGGTTATTATGGAATGGAAGAGAGTTTATTTGGTCGTAATCGAGCGCTTATTGATAAAATAGTTACACAAGATTCTGTAGCAGTGCCTACTTATTTAAAAGACCAAGCTGTTATCAATTGTTTAATAGAGGATATGCAACAGAGTAAGGGAGGACGGGTATTTATTACTTTTCTAGATTCCACGCATTTGGGCTATAGCTGGCCTCTTGAAAAAAAATCTGTTTTTGAACCGGTGGATCAAACGCTTAACTATCTAAAAGCTCTTTCTAATAACAAAGAGTATTTAGAAAAAATTAAAAATCGTTATCGAAATGCACTGCATTTTGTGGATACCTTATTTGGAAAATTTTTCACAGCTCTTAAATTGGATAAAGATGCTTTGGTAGTAATTACGGGAGATCATGGAGAGGAATTTTATGAACAAGGACATCTTTTTCACGCTTCTCATCTAAGTTATCCACAGGTTCATGTTCCTTTGTATTATCGATTGGGCAACCATTCTCAATGGAGCGGGCGTACTTTAGATCAGCTTAGTTCGCATATGGATATTTTCCCCACTCTATTTCATTATTTATTGAAAAGACCATTTATAGGAAATTATGCAGGACAATCTGTTTTAGAAGAAAGCCATTGGCCTTATGTGGTAATCACCCGGTTTAATGCTTGTTTTTCCCCGACAGAATTTTGTATTCACGATAAAGAATATAAAGTGATTCTTCGTGCAGAAAAGGATGTTTTTAGTTGTAGAAGATTACAGCTTATAGATGTAAAATCATTGCATGATGGTCTATTAACCAACAAAAAACAAATTCTAGAAGAACGCTTTAAACCAGCTTTGCAAAAGATATTTCCTTCTCATGAGTAATGTACGAACTTGGAGTTTGTCCAAATTGGATTCCTTACTTGAGGTATGTTTCCCCTACCAGAGACGCTTCTATGAAACACAAGAAGAAATGAGAACATACGCAAGTCCTTTAAGTTTACAAAAGTTCGCAAGAGAGCATGGATATTTCTCGCATGCGCCCCTGCTCTCTTTTGTATCTAGTAGTAAAGAGGATTTAAAAGTTGTACAAGAAGCATTAGAAAACACTATGGAAGTAGACAATAACTGGCTAGATTTTTGTGTAACAGAGATTCTTTGCAAGGCATTAGCCTATCGTGATGTTGCTTTGAACTATGAGATAAGAATTCCTATTCGCAATTTACAAAATCAAATCACTTTAGAAACATTTGTTTTAGATCGGATTTTTAACCTTTGGCAGCAAATGCCAGCATTTGGTTGGATCCCAAAAAACCTTCATATTTCTTCACTTTTAATTTTTCGAGGAACAGATTTAAGCCCAACTACTAGAAGGGGTTTAGCTTCTCTTTTTAGCGATTTGGATTTTTCTGGCCCTGGGTTTAGAGTTTTTAGGAAAGCCCAATTACAGATTCAAGAATGGCTGGATCAAGTTCGTCAGAAGACAAATACAGCGCGTGTAATAGGTTGTAGCTTAGGAGGAGCGTTAGCTGGACATACTTTCATCAAATATTACGATCTATTAAGTAAAGAGCCTTCTATTGCTTTTCATCCTCCAGGGATATTTAAACAAGCAAATAAAAGCTGGAATTTGCTTGAAAAGGAAGTTAAACAGCGGTTTATTACTTATGTTGCGCAAGGAGACTTTATCTCTAAGGTAGGTTCTCTTATTGGAAATAGATATGTATTATCCATAGAAAAGCAGCTAAAACCTTTAGTTGCGCATACTCTATTATTTGCAGGACAGCCGCTACTTATTTGCCAAAATGCACATGAGCTTTAAGCTCGTGCTCAATTTCCAATAGACGATTGTATTTGGCAACTCTATCTGTGCGGCAAGGTGCTCCTGTTTTAATCTGTCCTGTTGAAAAAGCAACGCTTAAGTCAGCAATTGTTGTATCTTCTGTTTCTCCTGAACGATGAGAGATAACCGTTTTATATCGATTTTTTTTGGCTAGATCTATAGTTCCAAGGGTTTCTGATAAAGTCCCAATTTGATTGAGTTTAATTAAAATAGCATTAGCGACTCCTTGATCAATTCCTTTTTGTAGAAATTTTGGGTTGGTTACAAAGATATCGTCTCCGACTATTTGGATTTTTTTCCCTAATGCGGCTGTTAACTTATGCCAACCTTTCCAGTCATTTTGATCGAGAGGATCTTCAATACTATCGATAGGATACTTTTCGCATAATTTGCTAAGATAGGCAATAAGCTCTTCTGCCGAGCGTGCACTAAAAGGCATACCAGCTGCTTGTTTTTTTCTTTCAATATAGAATTTACTGCAGCTATCGTAAAATTCAGAAGCTGCGCAATCCATTGCAATAGTTATTTGATTACCTGGTTCATAGCCTGCTTGCCTAATAGCTCTTGAGATATAATCAAGGGTTATTTCATTGGATTCTAATCTAGGAGCAAATCCTCCTTCATCTCCAACAGAAGTAGAGTACCCTTCGCTTTTTAAAAGTGATTTTAGTGTGTGATAGATTTCTACGCCCCAACGCAACGCCTCACGAAAAGTGGGTGCTCCGATAGGACGAATCATAAACTCTTGAAAATCGAGCAGATTATCTGCATGAGCTCCTCCGTTGATAATATTCATCATAGGACAGGGCATAGTATAATGAGTCTGAGAATGTAAGTACTTATAAAGAGGCATTTTTTTAGAACAAGCAGCGGCTTTAGCCACTGCAAGAGAAATCCCTAGAATGGCGTTAGCTCCATAGCGTGATTTATTTTCTTTTCCATCTGCTTGAATCATTAGCTGGTCAATTTTATTTTGTGCAAAAATGGATTCTCCTTTTAAGAGTTTGGCAAGAGGATCTATCACATTTTCTACAGCTTGTAAAACACCTTTACCTTGATAGCGTTTAGGGTCTTTGTCTCTTAGTTCAACAGCTTCATGTTCGCCAGTGGATGCCCCAGAGGGGACAATGGCTTTGCCTTGGCTACCATCTGTAGCAAAAACAGAAACTTCAATTGTGGGGCTACCACGGGAGTCAAGTACTTCTAAAGCATCAATAGATTCGATGTTGCTCATATAAAATGCCTAAATGGTTAACGTTTTTGATGTTTTTTAGATAGAGAAGACATTAAAGCGCAATAAGAGTCAAAGCGCAAGGTTGAAATTTTTCCTATCTCTACTGCTTTTTTTACTGCACAATTAGGTTCTCTTCTGTGGGTGCAATTGGGAAATTGACACCCCTCTGAAGCGGTAAAGATTTCAGAAAAGTAAGAAGATAGTGTTTTTTTATCTATATCCCAGATTCCAAAACTCTGAATACCGGGAGTATCAATACAATAGCTCCTTCCTTCTAAAGGGATCATGCGAGCTTGCGTTGTTGTATGTGAACCTTTACCCGTGCGTTTTACCACTTTTCTTGTTGCAAAACAAAGACCTGTGACTAAATTAATCAAAGAAGATTTGCCTACACCAGATTGCCCAGAAAACACCGATGTTTTATTTTGCATCTGTGTTTTTAGCATATCGATGCCCTCTTGAGTGATAACGCTCAGAGGAATTACAATGAAATTAAGGGATTTATAGGTATGAATAAATTCTTCATATAATCTCTTCTCTTCTTCAACTGCTTCCAAAGAAAGCCTATTAAGGGGGGTGTCTAGTAAATCCACTTTATTAATAAGGATGATAGGACAAATATTTCCCTTTTGTGCGGCTATAATATAACGATCAATAAGTAGAGGTTTTAATTTAGGGCTACAAACAGAGGCTGTAATGAAAACTTGATCTACATTGGTAGCGATCAACTGTTGTTTATTACGCGAAAGGTTATCCGCTCTAGATAAAATAGATCTGCGAGGCAATACTTGAGTAATCACAGCATGAGTCTCATTGATGATTTGTATGAGTACAAGATCTCCAACCGCTATGAGGTTTTTCATGAGGGCGTGCTCTTGTTTAAGAGAGCCTTTTAAAGAACAAAGATAGGAGTGCTCATCTGTAAAAACCGTAATTCTATCTGCTGCAATAGTGAGAACTCGACCTTGTATATCTGTTGCATTAACCGGCTTTTTGCTTTTTTTAAGCAGTTGATCCTGGTTGCTTTTTTTAAATTTAGACCGATCTTTTTTTTCTGCGGTTTTTCTTTGTTTACGCGAAGCCTTTCTGTCTGAGTCCCAATATTGCTCTTCCCAATTGAGAAAGTGATCTTGCTTACTCATTCTTGGGGTTCCTGTAGTAGATACATGAAAATAGCTCCAGCGATTGCCACATTTAGAGATTCAACAGATTTTTTAATAGGAATGGCTATTTTTTTAGCATGTTGCATGATAAAGGGATTTACTCCATGGGATTCATTTCCCAAAGCTAAAGCAATAGATTTTTTTGGTAGGTTTTTTTGAAGTTTGTCTCCTTTAGCATCGGCTGCATAGATAGAAAAAGATCCTTTTTGTAGTAGACTCTGTAGATGGACAAGGCTTCCTTGGGTTAAATTTAAAAAAAAAGTGGCCCCTTTAGCAGCACGCAGCGCTTTATCATTATATAGATCTACGCAACCTTCTACTAAGAATACATCCCAATCAAATGCTAGAGCAGTACGTAAAAGAGTTCCTAGATTTCCAGGGTCCACTACTCTATCCAAGATTAATAGGCGCTTACTAGACTTTAGATCTTGAAAGATAGGCATGCAGACCTCAGCTGCAATGGGCTCAGGAGCTTCAAGCCCTGTAATTTTTTCTAGGATAGCTAAAGAAGTGGTATTGGTTTGTTGTGCTTTATAGGAAAAAAGAGGTCGGTATGTTTTTTCGATCAGAATATTTTTAAAAGAAAATTTTTGAGATAATTCGCAAATCAATTTTATCCCACTAATTAAGACGGTTTTTTGTTCATAACGATATGCGCGATTTCGTCTTAATTTAACTAAATGCTTTACAAGAGGGTGTTGCAAACTGGAAAGGTAGCTCATGAGAGTATTTATTTTGAACAAACTCATTTTGTCAGAAAATAGATTGCGCAGCAATAATAATTGCACTTAGTTCTTAAATTATTTTAAATAAAGAGGTTCTATTTATGAATGTAATGTCTTTAAAAAAAATTCACGTCATATAAAAGCTCTATTTTTTACTTTAAACCTTAATTTTTGGGTTTTCTAGCAAACAACTAGCTCTAAGCTTTCCTTATCAGACATCTTAATACAAGGCTTTTTAGGTTGTCTCATATAAGTCGCAATTGCACAAGGCGTATGAACCAAACAATTACTGATTGATCTATGTCTTGTATGTTCAATCTGGGAACTATTTTTTAGTTGATCATTTACAGTTTCAATGAGAAGATAAAAGAATTTCATAAATGATTCCAAAAAGGCATTTTTTTTAGCTGGGAAATGATTTCTTGTGGATCTTCAATCTGTTGGTTAATAGAGATCTTTTCAGCTTCTTGTAATAAAAGGCCCATCTGTTTACCTGGGGCTATTCCTGCTGTTTTAAGAGAGCTAGAAGTAACAAGGGGTTGTTTTTTTTGAATTCTTTCAATAGCTTTTTTCAATAAGTACTGTTTTTGCTGATGAAAATCAAAAAAAATTTTTCTTTCTCTATTGGGTAAACCGCTTCCAAAAATCTGCAAACAAATGTGGGACTGAGGATCTGCATAAAAATGCGCCCACTCAACAAGTTCTATTTTAGAGAGCCAATCTTTAGGCATAGATAGCATTTTTTTTGTACGGTGAAGAAACAAAGTGAAATTCTTTTCTATGCGAGATAATTTGAGATACTCACAGATAGATAATAGCTCTTCCAAAGACCGATTAGGAAATAGCTCTAATATATAAGCAATGACAGGAGTTTTTTTAGGAAATCTTTTAAAAGGCTCTACTTTTTTTTCTAGTTCTTGTAGTTTTAGCTTTTGAAGCTCTGGAAAAATGGTCGTTAATAAACCTAGTCTATATAGCTCTAAAAAACTGATATCTAATTTTCCAAATCGAGCTATTTTATGAAACTCTTGCCATACACGCTCGATAGCAACAGAAGGAAATAAGCTTTTTGCATGAGCGATAATAGCTTGGTCGGTTTCTATCTCAATAGTGAAATTAAAGCGAGTGGAGTAGCGTACAGCTCGTATCATACGCAATCGATCTTCTAAAAAACGAGCATGCGGATCTCCAATAGCACGAATGATTCCTAAGGTGAGATCTTTTTGTCCTTCTACATAATCATATAGCGTTTTTGTAAGAGGATCCCAAAACAAACCATTAATAGTAAAATCCCGACGCAGCGCATCCTCTTCAGGAGTAGCGGACTCAACATGAGTAGGGCGTCTTCCATCTACATAGGCTTTTTCCTTGCGAAAAGTAGCTACTTCAAATTGATGTCCTTCAACAACCACAATAACAATTCCAAAAGCTAATCCAACTGGGATTGTTTTAGGAAAAATCTTTTGGATGACATCTACTGGAGCCTCAGTTGCAATATCTATATCATCAGAAGGATGATTCATCAAGTAATCACGTACCCAACCCCCTGCAAAATAGGTAGTAAATCCAGCTTTTACAAGGGTTTGTACAATTTGTTTAGCAAGTGCAAAATTACGCATAATAGACAATTTAGCTTCTTTACCTAATGTTACTTTTATCTCTTTTTCAAAGACAGTTCAAATATGTTATACTTTATCATATAGAGAGAGCTTGTTGCTCTTATCAAGTTAGATTTTCCTATTTCGCTTATGTTAACGGATGATAACCAGAGATAAATATGTTGTTACAAAATAGAGAATTGAAATGACGGATAATTCTATACATGGACTCATTATATTATAGTGATTTGAATTTAAAATTTCCATTAACTACACACTTGTAAAAAAGATTGATCAATAGCTTCTGCAAGGTTTGAATATCAGGTTAAGGCTTCTTTTACTCTTTTCTTAAAATGTGCCCAAAACTTTTCGATAGGATTCAAATCAGGAGAATAGGGAGGCAAAAATAATACTTCGCATCTAGCTCTTTTAATGATTTCTAAACTCTCTTTGGACTTATGAAAACTCGCATTATCCAAAATAACTACTTGTCCAGGTTTTAGCTCAGGGATGAGTATTTGTTCGAGCCACATGTTAAACAACTGGGTATTACATGTTCCTGTATAACAAAAGGGTGCTAAAATGTTTGATCGATTCTTAACTGCTATAAAACTTTCTCTGTGATAACGATTTCCTGATACAGACCATACGCTTTTTCCCCTCTGGGTGCTCTCGCATTCTTCCTTTGAAGATATTCATTAATCCCACTTTCATCGACATAAACTCGATCTTCTTCAGCAATTTCCTCTACTCTCTTTTCTCATCATCTCTTTCTTGATAGAAGGGCGTCTTTTTTTAAAGTAATCTTTCGGCTATTTCTTTTAAGTAGCTATCCGGATTTTCTTGAAGGTACGCTTTTAGCTTTTCTCCTTCAATTTTATTAGGACGTCTTTTTCTTGTTTTATTAGGAGCTAAGGGCCTTTGTTCTTTTCTCTTGATCCAATTAAATATGCTACGCGCCGTCACTCCAAAGATAGGAATATGCCATGTAAGCATCATACTTCTTTGTCGTGAAAGTTTAAAGTTAAATTGCTATAGTATGTGTTAACCTATTTGCCACTGTATTGTTTGGTTTTCTTAATATAATAAAAAGGTGAGTATGGACATGAGCACAGATTGGCTTCCAGCGTTTGGCTTCATTATAAGCATTCTAGTTCCAACGATTAGTGGATTTGCTTGGATGGTTCACAGAATGGATGCAAGGATTGAAAAAATGGACAATCGCATTAGCAGTATAGAAAATCGTATTAGCAATATGGAAAATAAACTTACTGCTGTTGATATGCGAACAAGCTTTATTGAAAGGCTTTTAGAAATGATCAGATCCTCTCTAAAAATTCCTCAAAACGAAAAAACAGATCAATAAGAATTTTGTTTTCTGATCTCTTTTACGATTTAATTTATCATTTGTATTAGCTTTCAGAACAGACTCAAATGGGGTTATCTTTATTAAAATAAAGATAACCCCAAAAATGATTTATCCTGCTTTCATCATTTGTCCAAATTCAGTAATTGCTTGTCCTGATTGCTGGCCTAGTTGCGCAGATCTATCGGAAGTATTCTCCACAAACATTTTTTCAGTAGCACCTAACTGAGAGTTAATTTTTTGTGTTTGGGTGTTAAAAAAATTAATTAGGTTTTGGGAGAGCATGAGCTTTTTATCTTCAGGACCTAATTCTGTCATCCATTCAAGGCTTGGTAGTTCTGGATTTTTGTAAGCTGCAATACAGATGCTGCCAGCTGATAAACCAGTAATTAATCCTGAAGTGATTCCTGCTGCCAAAGAAGACGAGCCCATAAGCCCACCTCCTATTGCAAGCGTTCCACTTAAAAGTCCCATCCCAGCTAGAGCTCCTATGCCTGTTAGAGCTAGAAAGCAAAGACCGAATACCGCTATAGTAAGTATTGCTGCGCTTGCTGCGCTCATATGGCGACCTTGCACGGACTGATTAGCCTGATTTTTTATTGCTTCAGCGTTAATCTCTAACTGAGCTGTTTTTACTTTTGTTTGTTCTATGCCTGCTAACATGGTTTTATCGTTTTGATCCATTTGGCTTTTAGCAAAAGCTAGAAAGAGTAAAAGCACATTGCCTATTTTAGGCTCTAATTGTTGATTTTCCATTAAAGAAGCTGTTTGTTTTTCCAATTGATTAATGAGCTTTTTTTGTTGCTTTAGAGAAGTGTATTCAGTCTCTATATTACTAATTTCTTGTAGAGTATTTAAGATAAGATCTGCTTTTTTTGGATCTAGCTCTTTTAGTTTATTGGCTGTTTTTTTGAGCTGGCTGATATTTTCTTTTAATTGCTTAATAAGTGGTTTTAGTTCTTTAGGTGATATAGATGCCAATTGAGAAAATTTTTGTTCTATGAGAGGATCAATAAACATAAATTCTTTTTGCATTAACTGATCAGAAAATTTTGATCTTTGTTTTGGTGATAAGCTTTCTAGAATAGAGAGCTCTTTTTCGATCTCTTCTAGATTCTGTTTATTTAAAGGCATATCAGGTGGAATCATAGGTTTTATTTTGAAATTTGGTAAAGGTTGTTTTTTTAGTTGTTCAGGCTTTTTTAAATTTTCCGAAATTATTAGAGATTGTTTTATCTCTTCTTGAGCAATGTTTTGCTCTTTAAAAGAATCTGGTATAGATTGAGAAGTAGAATTTATGATATCTGACATAGGTTCCTTGTTTATAAGATTTATTGCTGCTAGTTTGAGAGGCAAAGATTTGTAACGAGGAAAGTGTCAATATTTAGTTACTTATTTTAAGTAGCTATATTTTCAATTGTATTTAGAATGAGTAGAGATTAATTCTAGCAACTGTATTTTTATTAGTGAAACAGTTTAAAATTTATGCTCCTTTATTTAATTAAATCATAAAGATGAATTAATTAAATGGGTTTTTTTATTTGTATGTTTTTTAAATTTTATATAGTAACTATAAAAAATAAGTATAGAAACATTAGACTTCTTGGAAGACCCTAGGGTTAGATAATACAACTACGGTGTTGCCAAGTATACATTCAACCCTTTTTTTTGTTATAGGAAGAGGTTCTGTTTTTAAACAAGACAATAGAGAAGAAACACAACTTCTAATTTCTGTATCTAGCTTTTTAAGGATTTCTTCATTCGGGAATAGGATCTTTTTATTCTTAGGATCAAAACAAACAGATGTATCGAATAAAACTTGTTGAGCATTAAAATCTACTCCGTGTTTTCTCCAAAACTTAATAATATACTTTTGTGTTAGGGGGATTTTTGGAAGTATAGTCTCTTCTTTTGCAATGCAAAAAGAAGTAGAGAAATGATATGTATGGCAGGTGGCTTGGAAATCTGAAATAGACATATTTATCTTCCTATTTTTTTTGTTAAGAAATATTTATAAAAATAAAAAATAAATATCAAATAAATATTTATTTAAGTCAATTGTAAGATTTTTAAAATATATTGAGAGTGCAACACGTAAACACGTATCTATTTTACAATCCTAAGGAAGTGCGTAATTTCTACAATTTTTATGAGAGGTTGCCTTTAGAAAGAAAATAGAGGAGAGATCAGATGTGTTATTTTATGTCTTGTTCTTTTACTATTTGTTAATCTATCCATATCATTTTTTTAGAAGTTATATGAAAATCAGAACTTTAGATGAACAAACTATTAATCAGATTGCTGCAGGAGAAGTAATAGAGAATCCAGCATCAGTGGTAAAAGAGTTAGTAGAAAATGCTGTTGATGCTGGAGCATCTCAAATTAAGGTAGAAATCTTTAGTGGAGGGTTTCAAAGCATTATTGTTAGTGATAACGGGTCAGGCATGAGCCAAGAGGATGCTTTACTTTGCTTTACGCGTCATGCTACGTCTAAAATTCAGAAAGTAGAAGATTTATCTTATTTATCTACAATGGGATTTAGGGGAGAGGCACTTTCTTCAATTGCTGCTATTTCTAAAGTTACATTAACTACTTCTTATGAATTAGTGGGGCTTAAACTGGAAGTAGAAGCTGGTAGAGTTTTATCCATAGATCCTGCTCCTAGATTGAAAGGGAGTAGCATAGAGGTGCGTTCTTTGTTTTATAATGTTCCTGCACGCAAAAAATTTCAAAAGAGCGTTTCTGCAAGTAGTGCAGAAATTACCAAATTAATGACCTTTTTGAGTTTAGCTTATCCAGAAATAGGGCTTTCTCTATGGCATCAAGATAAGAGAGTCTTTGATTTTTGTGCTTCTGAAAATAGACAAGAAGAAATGCTTGCTCGTGCTAAAACTCTGCTTAGCGATGATTTTGTAGAGGATATTCATGTAATTGCGCATAAGCAAGAGAACTATGAGGTAATGGGATTTGTGGCTTCTCCCTTAAGAGTGCGTGTAAATCGTTCGGGGCAGTACCTATTTGTCAATCGTCGAGTTGTTGTTTGCCCCAGTTTTAGTTATGCGGTGCGAGACGCTTTTTCTACACGAATTGAAAAAGATCGTCATCCCTTGTTTGTTCTGCATTGTACAATGGCTTCTCATTTAATAGATGTAAATGTCCATCCACAAAAAAAAGAAATTCGTTTAAAAGAGGAAAAATATACGAAAAACTTGATTCGATTAGCTGTGGAAAGGGCATTAGAACAAAGGAGTAGAAACCAGCCTAGTGTATCCATGTCTATTTCGTCTGAGCATCAAGAAAGCTCTTTTTGGAGAAAAGAACCATTTGCACATGTTTTATATGATTCTTTACCCAAATTCAAACAAGAATCATTTATAGAAAATACTCTTGAGGTCATAGGGTTGTTTTCTCATTATCTTTTTTTACATCCCCAATCCACTTTATTGAAAATAGTAGAGGCAAAAAAGGCCATAGCCATGATAGGAGTTGATTTATATGCAGCAGAATCAAAGATTTTATTCGATGAAATGTTGAAAAATCAAGAACCTAAGGGATCTCAAACTTTATTGTTACCTGACACTGTAGTTTTTTCCAAAGCAGAAGGCGAAGGAATATTGTGCATATTAAATGAGTTGCATCAACTAGGTTTGAAGGTTTATCCCATTGGCGAGGCTGCTTTTTTGATAGAGGCTATACCAGAATTTATGAAACAAGATCAAGTAAGAGACCTCATATTAGAGTGTCTGCAAGGTAGCAAAGAGCAGGGAAATAGAAAATATGCAGCTATTTTATGTAGATGGGTTCGTAAAAATAAGCAGCCATTTTCACAAGATAAAGCCTTGAGATTAGTGAAGCAGTTGCTTTGTTTGCCAGACCCTCTTTTTTGCCCTTTAGGAAAAAGAATTATAAGCTGTATTACACAGGTACAAATAGATGATTGGTTTAAGTGAAAAGGAAATTTTTTTGAAAAGAGTAGCTAGGTTATGGGAGCAATTAGAGAGTTCTATAGAAGCGTGTTTAATTGAAGATCCCGTAGATCTTTATTACTTGACCGGTTTATCCCTATCTAAAGGGGCTCTTTTGTTGACTCGAAAAAAACAGCTATTACTTGTAGATGATCGATATTTTCAATCAGCTATAGAAAAAGTAGTTGTAAAAGTTGAAAGAGATCAACCTGTTGCCTGGGAAGAATTTCTTGTGCATAGCTTGTTAAAAAAAATAGCCTTTGATTCTGAAAAGATATCTTATGAAAGATATCTTGAATTGCAGAAGTATAATAAGGAGTTTATTGCTCACCCTAATTTACTTAAAAATGTAAGAGCAATTAAAGATGCGGTTGAGATTGGGAAAATTACCATGAGTGCTCAACTCTTAAGACGAGGCTTTTCTCATATTTGTTCTCTTTTAAAAGTAGGGATTACAGAAAAAGAATTGTCTAAAGAATTTGAGATCTTCTGTCTGCAGCAAGGAGCGGATGGTTTGGCTTTTGAACCCATTATTGCTTTTGGTAAAAATAGTGCAATGCCTCATTACCATAGCCAAAATGTTGCTTTGCAATCAAAAGATATCGTTTTAATAGATATTGGAGTAGTTGTTGATTACTATCATTCCGATATGACAAGAGTTGTTTTTTTTGAGGAACCGCACTTGCAGCTTTCTTATTTATATCAGATTGTAAAGCAAGCTCAAAAAGCTGCTTTAGATCTTTGCGCTCCAGGAACCACACTTGCAGAACTTGATTTAGCAACGCGAGCGATATTTAAAAAACATGATTTAGAGTCATTTTTTGTGCATAGTCTAGGTCATGGAATTGGCTTAAGAACTCACGAATTTCCTCGAATTTCTCATCAAGGAAAGGAGGCACAAGTGATTTTGCAAAAGAATATGGTTGTAACAATTGAACCAGGATTGTATCTACCAGATATTGGTGGAGTGCGATATGAAGATATGGTTCTTATTACAGAAGAAGGGTATCGTTTCTTTTATCCCATTGATCCAGATGAATAATCTGTAAAAAAAATCTATAAATCATGATGAAAAATAAGCTTGGATTTCGTCAAAAAATTATACTCAGTCATATTTTTTTATTTGTGGTGTTCATTGCTTTTGCTTTTCCGTTTATTACTAAATCAGTGCAAAGAATCGTATTTAATAGTTTACATGTAAGCACTTCTTATCTTGTGAATTTATTAGATAAAGCAAGAAATGAACAACAAATTTTAACTCTTCTACAAGATGCAGATGATTATATTTTTTTTCATGTTTCTCTTTTTAATGATAAAGGCAAAGCCTTATATGATTCTTCTTTAAAGCAAGTGATTGAAAAAGAAGAAATAAACCCTTTAACGAACTCAGAGGTTGTAGATGCTTTAGGTCACAAAATTGTGTATTTTATAGGCTATAATAAGCAAGAAGCAGAAAAGCTAGCGTATATTACATTGCCTTTTCATGTAAATAATCAAACATATATTTTGCGAACAGCTATTCCCTTTTCTCAAATGCATGAATTTACTCGTGAATTTGAAATGTGGTTTTTAGCTTTCTGCTTTCTGGCCATGTTATTTTTTGCTGCAATTACTTGGCTGATTTTCCATCGGATTAATTATCCTATTCAACAGATTATTCGTGCGATCAAACCCTATCAATTAGGAGTAGAAACCGTCATTAATCCAATTGTATTGAGCGATTCTATTGATGAAAAAGATCAATTTTACCAATTAGCACAAACATTAAATTCTCTTTCAGAGCACTTGCGTCTTCACATTAAACAAATTGTTGATGAGAGAAATGAAAAAGAAGCCATTTTAGATTCTCTAGGAGAAGGAGTTATTGCAGTAGATGCAGAGATGCATATTCGCTATATTAATTTTATGGCTAGTAAAATGCTAAGATTATCTAAAAAAGAGGTATTAGGAAATGTGTTTACCTTTGCTTTAGAAGAAATACCTAATGCTAAGCTACTCAATAGATGTAGACAACTGCTAGAAAGCTGTCAAAAAAAGCGTGCTTTATTAACCGATTCCATGATCGTTATCAATGGAAAGAAGAAATATATCGATCTTATTGCAGCTCCTAAAAATCATCGAAGCGGGGCTATTGTAGTTCTACAAGATAAGACTAGTCACTACAAAGTACTAGAGATGGGGAAAGATTTTATAGCAAATGCTTCTCATGAATTACGCACTCCTATTACTATTATTACAGGCTTTGCAGAAACCCTGCAAGATTTGCCAGATCTACCGCGTGATGTTGTTATAGAAATCACGGAAAAAATTGTTCGTAATTGTCAGCGTATGGATAGCTTGGTCAAAAATCTATTAACTCTAGCTGATTTAGAAAACCTTCCTCCCTCTCGATTTACAGAGTGTGATGTAGTAGCTATTGTAGAAACCTGTCGCCAAGTTGTATTGTCCATTTATGAAAAAGCAAAGATTCGCATTGAAAAAAATGAAGAATCGATTCTTGTAGCAGCTGATCCAGATATCTTAGAATTAGCAATTATTAACTTATTGGATAATGCTGCTAAATACTCTCCTTCTCCTGCTGAGATTTTGGTGCAAATTACACAAGCTTCAGAAGAGATCTCTATTACCATTCAAGACAAGGGAATTGGCATTCCAGCAGCAGATCTTGAGCATATTTTTGAGAGATTTTACACCGTGGATAAGGCACATTCAAGACGTTTAGGAGGAGCTGGATTAGGTCTTTCTATTGTAAAAACAATTATCGAAAACCATCATGGGGTTATTTCGGTGAAATCTGAGATGGGTGTAGGGACTACCTTTACTATTTTGTTACCTAAGCTAAAACGGATACTACCTGTTTAAGATTCTTTTCTAAAACTGATTCCGTTTTGGGTTTTTTTAGAAACTGCCTTTTTTTGATTTAATTGTGCTCGGCAATATTTTTTGATGGTTTCATACAAGGCTGTTTCTGTTGGGTATTGTTTAATCAAAGATTCTAGTTCCTGTTTGTTGAATAGCTTTGCTTTCCCACTCTCCCACTTCTTCTTTTCACCTGCAATAATTGTATGGGTAAAATCCTCTCCAAACATTGCTTGTAAAACAAGAAAATGAGCAGAGCATAAATAGCAACAAGCCTCGTTTTTATAAATCATTAAAAAATCGGCAAGTGGTGGGATCCCTTTTTTTTGTTTAATATCATATTGGTTAGTTCCTTGAATGATTTTATAATAGCTCTCCTGTAGAAGAGGATCTTCTGGCATAAGTTCGTTCAAAATAGGTTCGTTTAGTGTTTTTGCTTTAGCAAGCAAAGCATCTAACAAAGCACATGCAGCTTGGTTATCGGGCAATATGGCTGGGTAGATCAGACATAAAAGCCTAGCTGTAATAGCATAAAAAGGATGGTTTTGAGGTTTTTGTTCTTGAATCAAAGGATACAAATTCAATTGTGACCCTTTGAGCGCTTGTGAAAAACGAGGAGACTTGTATTCCGTTCTGCGGTTTATTGGAGTTTTAGGCAAGTTTCCTTGTTTTTGTATTGTAAGAGATTTATAGCTAAGACCTGCTACACCATTGAGATATTTTTGTTGCAGCTGATAAAAATCTTCTATTCCATGTGTTAATATCCCTGTCTCTTTTGTATTCTTTAATAAGGAGTTGAATAGGAAGGTAAAGATTGCAAAAATCGCAAAAATAAAAGGGAGTACATTCATGATTTTACACCATAGATAATAGGATTTTTTGGTTCTGTAACAAATAATACTAGATCATAGACATCCTGATCTATTTTTAAGTGTAAGCGAACCATTTCAGGAAGTTGTGCTTTTGTTTTCAACCACTCAGATTCCCAAGTAGCTTTTGTTTGATCAAATAGTTCAAAGGTAAAAACGTGGACATTTTCTAATAAGACCTCATCTCTTTTACTGTCTTGTTTAGAAAAAGTATTTAAAACAAGCTGCTTATATTCATTTACATAAAGCATAGAATGGATCGTTCCACAAAGATTTATATCTTTATCTTTATTATTATAGCAAAAGGATAATGCAGGATGATTTTCATAGGAATCTGTGCAGATGCCAAATTCGTTTTTAGTAAGAGAATTTATGATTTGATTTATTCTCAATCGCATCATTTCACGAGAAAAAATCGTTTGTTTTAGCTGAGTGATCTCTTGCTTTTTCTCTAGAGCTTGTCTAAGCAAGGAAAATAAAAAACTCAATATGATTCCTGCTAGAACCAAACCAATTAAAACTTCTAATAAGGTAATAGAGTGTTTTTTCTTAGGCATTTTTAAGTCATCCTTAAAGCAGATAATGATCTTAAATTATTTCTATATTTAAGATAAATAAGATTCCTCAATAGGAATTAATTGCTCTGATGCAAGCTTTTGTAGGTCTTTTAAGAATATTTTGTTTGTTAATTTGTAAAAGAGATAGTTTTCATTTTTGAATTAATTATTTTAAATAATTTACCAGGAGAATAATCATGACTGTTTCTATTTCGAATACTACTCAAGAAACATGCGCAATATGCCACGAAGATTATCAAGGGAAGGAAATATCTGATGTGACTAAGATTGTTGAACTAGCATGTCATCATTTCTATCATATTGGTTGTATAGCACAATCTTTAAGATATCAAGAAAATGAACAAAGAGATCTAGCTTGTTGCTATTGTAATCAAAAAGTTGCTTTATCTGCTCGAGCTGCAAATATTTTTGCTAATCAGGAAATATTCCAGGAAAGACTTGAAGAAATTAGAGAGGATTATAATTACGATGGTGAGGTAGTAGAGGCTATTTCTGTTCTTTCTAGCTTATACATTTCTCTTCATGATTTATCTAATTCATTTAAAGTGGAAGGAGAAGGGCGGAGACCAGATTTCTCTCAGGCTATTGGTGATTTGATTATAAAAAATGTGGAGATTAAAGAAAATTTAAAAGCAACTGTTTTGCACATTTTAGCAGCTATGCTAACAGGAGATCAAGCTTTAAGATCTGTGGATGGAGAAGCAAAAAGATGGAGAAACATTCCCTTTGAAAATTGGCCAGATAAAATTAAGCAAAAAGGTGTTAAAGCTTCATAAAAAAACACAAATGCCCAAAAGGAGAACTAAAAAAAATCCCCTAACAAAAGAAGATAAATGCAACAACCAATATCTAGCTAGAGAGCGCTCTATTAATGAAAATGTGATTGGCCTGCTTAAGAGGTTTAAAATACTCTCTGATCGTTATAGAAATCGACGGAAACGTTTTTGCTTAAGATTTAATCTTATAGCTGGAATTTATAATTGGGAGCTTTAAAATTGAGTTATGCAAGAGATCTAATACGTATTTCAGCAAATCATCTTAAAAAAGTAGTAGATAAGATTTTCGTGGATGCTTTAGCTGATCATTATCACAAAAAGGCTAATAATTTTTTACAATCTGCTCGTTCTTGGACTCCATGGATTTTGGGTGGGGTTGTAGCAGTTATATTAGCAAAAAAAGCTCTAGACAGACTTTAAGGCTCATTGCTATCCTGTTTTTTCTAAATTAGCAAAAACAGGATAGCTTATTAAGTGCTAATGTAAATCCTCAAAATAAATAGTTTCGCTTTGAGAGGGACATTTTGTTAAAAAACAAATCCTGCATCAAGAAGTGTTTTTTCAGCTTTTGGACTGAACCTACCTACTTCTTTGAGTTTTTTAATCGCACCAGATTGAACAAAAAATTCCATTAAAGAACTGGAAGCAAGTCCTAAATCAATGAGTCTTTCAGCAAGAAGCTCCATTCGGGTAATATTTGCATATTTTCTTATTCCACCTGTTTTTTCTATGCAGAAGGATAAAGGATCTAGGTGATCATCAGATCGAGGATGAACAAAAAAAACAACAGAATAACGCTCTTTTCCGCTGCCTGAATCTACTACGCGGTGAAAGGAGCTTTTAAAGTAGCCATTTGTTAGATTTTCTAGCATATCTCCGCAGTTAATGATAAGGGATTCATTGGGGACGACTACATCTATCCAATTGCCCTCTTTATTGAGTACTTGGAGTCCCTTGGCTGTAGAACGAGGTAGGATTGTTAAAAAATCGATGTCTGTATGAGCTCCTGCCCAAATTGCATTGTCTGGGGGGTTTGCGGGATAGTGGATTGCTCTCATTAAGCAATCCCCCTCTCTAGTCATTTCATTGATATAGCCAGGGCTTTGTTGAAGAATTTCGGTAATTGCATCTCCAAGGGCGTCTTTACATTTATCCATGGCTTGGAAAAGATCGATCATGGTCGATCTAAAGTCGGCTGGACTTTCTGGCCATACATTTTTGCAATATTTAAGCTTTTTTAATTCCTCTTTACTGAGCTCTCTACCGACATGGAAAAATTCTTTAAAATCGATTCGATTTTCTCCTTTTGCTGACTCTCCAGGAACATATCCTCGTTGTCCATCATTTGTTTTCATAGCCATTTTTTCATTAACGTCTCGATCAAAGTATGCGATGATTTGATCATAAGTACGGTCGAGAAGATCAATATCAACACCTGCACCGGTGAGACCAAAAAAGCCAACCTCAGATGCTGCTTTTTCAAGATTATTTAGAAAGTCTATCCGCGTTGATTCATTATAGAAGTCAGGAAGATGGAGAACTGGGATTGTTGAATCAAATGCAATTACAGTTGAAAGAAATGAAATGAATATCGTTAAGATGATTTTTCTCATTGCAGCCCTCAATTTTTTGTTTGTTTACTAAACACTGATCTTGCAACTTTCATTTTCTTTTTAAATGTATATGAGATGAAAGCTGTAGCAACATTTTATAAATATTACTTTATTTTTTCTAGTTTAGAAAAAACAGGTAGTTTATTAAGCACTAATGCAAATCCTCCATTTCCCAATATGTTTGCACAGGTGATGACAGGATCAAATAAGATATACAAAGCAGTTATTAAAGAAGACATTTCTGTGGTAAATCCTAGTTGACTCTCTAAGATAGGTAGCATGACAATAATTCCTCCACCTGGAATAGCTGCTACAGAAAACTTTGCTATGACAAAGTAAAGAGCAAATAATAGGTAAGCAAAAAAAGTGGGTTCAGGAATGCCAAAGTTTTTCATAACTGCAAAAGCAAAAATAGGAATAGCAAAACAGTCTCCGATTAAGTGCGTATTTACCGTTATAGGAGTACTTAGACGAGTTAAAGAAAGGTTTTTAGTATTTTTTTCAGTGCCTATGATTGTTAAA
This sequence comes from Candidatus Rhabdochlamydia porcellionis, assembly GCF_015356815.2. Lineage (GTDB taxonomy): Bacteria > Chlamydiota > Chlamydiia > Chlamydiales > Rhabdochlamydiaceae > Rhabdochlamydia > Rhabdochlamydia porcellionis. The sequence continues at coordinate 1,412,316 of NZ_CP075585.1, read as the reverse complement.
GGCATGGCAGCAGCACTTGACATACTGCTAAATCCCGTAAGAGCGGCTGGGAACATGTTTTTAAGCGTATGTAAAAAAGAGGATAGACAAAAGCGATTAGCCATCAAATAGATACATGCGATATAGATAAATTGAGAAATAGCTACCAATATGAAAATAAGAGAATAGTCATAAATAATTGTATGAATAAGCTGATCGTGAATCAACTTCATGACAAACCCGGAGATAAAGATAGGGATCACAAAGCTAAGAAAATTAAGCATTTTTTGAATTGCTTTTTCAAAATAGAGCGAAATTTTTAAACCAAGCATTGGTTTAAAAAGAGAAAAGAATATTCCGGAGAAAATCCCTGCAAACATCGCATGATCATTAGCAATCCATTTAGGCAGAGTAAGCGACCAAATAGGCATAAGAGCTATTTGATCTGTTGGCATTTTAATGTAAAGATTCAATTGATAGATAATGGCTCCTATCTGGGAACTAATTATTGTTGATAAAAAATTTGAACAGCAAAGGAGTATAAGAAGAAAAAAAATCACTTTTGTAGCGGTACGTGATAGCTGAGAAATCGTTTTAAATAGCAGCATGAAAATAAGGATAGGGAGTATAAAAATAAGTAAAGATTTTACAGACAGGCTCAAAGAATAGATAAACTGCTTGAGATAAACAGGAATAAACCGATCGATAGAGAGAATAAGAAGAATCATTGCCAAAAGTAGGATTGGCATTTTACGAAACATGAAAAAATCCTTTTAGAGGGAATTTTCTCACATAATCTGCTTTGCTCTCAACTGTAAATTTTTTTATGTATCAAGAAATTTTGTCTCTTTTATAAAAGCAAATGGCACCAAGCCCTGCTGCAAGAAGAAGAAAAACGCTTAAACTAATTGTGTTAGAAAAAAAAGGATGTTCTATTGCAGGGATAACACCAAGTACGGTTAACAGAGCGATGATCACACCTGTACAAGCATCTCCTGCTACAAGACCAGAAGCAGCTAATATACCTTTTTCAGAAGCTGTGGTCATATGTGCTGTTTTTTCTCTTTTTTTCACAAAAAAAGAAACAACTCCTCCCAACATCATAGCTGTGCTCAAAGAAAGGGGTAAGTACAATCCTAAAGCAAAAGGCAAAACAGGTAAGCGAAGTAATTCCATGGATAAACCTAAAAGTACGCCCACCAGAATTAAGGTAACAGGAATATTGCCTTGAATCACTCCTTTTGCAATTAAAGCCATCATGGTGGCTTGCGGAGCTGGTAACTCTGCAGAACCTAAGCCATAGGCTTGATCTAATAAATATAGAGTGGTTCCAATGGCAAGAGCTGGTAGGAGAATACCGATAATCTCTGCAATCTGCTGCCATTTAGGAGTTGCACCAAGTAAAAAACCTGTCTTTAGATCTTGAGAGGTAGTACCTGCTAAAGCAATAGCAATATTGACAACTACACTCATGGTTAATGCAGCAATCAAATAGATGCGCTCTGTCCAACCAATAGCGACAAAAATTAAACATGTCAGTAGAAGAGTTGTTAAGGTCATGCCAGAAACAGGATTAGAAGTACTTCCAACTATACCAACTGTTAGTGAAGTAACTGCTACAAAGAAAAACCCTAGCACAGAAAGTAGTACGATAGTCGTTAAATTCATGACAGATCCAGGAAAAAGCCAAAGAGTGATAATAATGGCTAAAGATCCAATAATGAGCCAACGAAGAGAAATATCCCGATCTGTTCTTGGTATGTTTTTTCTAGGAATTCTTTGGAATAGTTCTGTTAAACCAACAGAGAAGGTTTTACGGATAATAGGTGCAATCTTAATTAAACTAATCAATCCTCCAATAGCTACTGCACCAGCGCCGATATAACGAATATAATTTGCCCAAATCTCTTCAGCTGACATTTGTGTAACAGGTATGGTTGCTGGAAAAATAACGGTCTGGCTAGAGCCAAATAATTGGATTAAAGGAATGAGGATCCACCATCCTAAAGCTCCTCCCCATAATAGCAAGCTGGTAATACGGGGACCTACGATGAAACCTACGCCAAGTAATGCAGTAGTGCAATCCATACTAAATTCTGTTTTTTGAAAAAAAGGTAGAACCCATTTAGGAGTTTCTTTTAGCAGTTGAAAAGCTCCAGAAAAGCATTTATGAATAGCTCCTAAGATAATCCCTAAAAAGGCAAAAAAAGCCATTTTTGGAGAAGAATCTCTAGCCTGTAGAATTTGAGCACATGCAGTTCCCTCTGGAAAAGGGAGCCTCTTATGTTCATGTACAATAATGTAACGACGCATGGGGATCATGAACAACACACCCAAAATTCCACCTAATGTAGCTAATATAAAAATGCGCCAAGCGGATAAACGCTCTCCTAAAAAAAAGAGTGCGGGAACGGTAAAAATTACTCCAGCAGCCAGTCCTTCTCCAACAGAGGCGATGGTTTGTACAAGGTTGTTTTCTAAAATAGATATTTTTTTGCAAAAAGTGCGTAAGATAGCCATAGATAACACAGCAGCTGGAATAGAAGCAGAGACAGTTGTACCGATTTTCAAACCTAAATATGCATTACCAACTGCAAAGACTAATCCAAGTAGCATCCCTAGCAAGATGGCACGTAGAGTGAATTCTCTAGGTGCTTTTTCCGTAATATTTTTCATTGTAAAAAATCTTTATTTATTTTTGAAAATGCCGCGGAAAGAGATTTTTTACTATTCTTTTTTTATCCATTTCAAGTTTTTATTAAACAATTGTATCAAGAGTTCTTTCTGCATTTATTGTATACTTTTCGCAAAGAAAAAATAGAAGGATATACTCCTGCATCTTAAGTTATTAAAGATAAATTCCATTTAAAAGTTTTAAAGAAAATCACCTTTTTCATAAGAGTAAGCCTCTATGAACATGTACAAAAGGGCTGTCTATTTGTCTTAGGTTTTTAAAAACCATTCTTAGATTGAGCTGTTATTAATTTAAATTGTTATGTAAATTTTTATTTAAATAGGAAATTTATATGAGATGTGCTTCTAGCATAATTTTAAGCGGGATAAACACCTTAAGGAATCCTGATGGCTGGGAAAGGAATTGGTCTGATTCTATTGAGTATGCATCTATTTTCAATAGATATAGGTCGCAAACTGCAAAACTACGAGAAGTACAATTTATAAAATCAGTTGTAGGTCAAGTAGCTTCTCTTGTTATAGTACCAATAGCAATTGTAGAAACAATTGCTTATACAGTTTTAACAGTTATTTCTTTGGTTTTTTATCGCTATACCCACAAGCCTTATACATTTTCTATGAACCTCTTAAAAAGTAGCTCTTTCCTCATTATTTGGGTATTCTCTAAAATTGAATACTGCTGGTTAATAAGCATTAGAGAGGAGCCTTTAGGTTGGCTTCGATCAAATCGAGAAAGACAGCGTAGATTAGCTATTCTGCTAGTTATAAATGCTGTTATAGCTACTACAAGCTTTTTTTTTGGGAAGCATATGCTCTGCAACGAGCCCACTCATGAATCATTTGCTAGGCAAAGGATCAGCCCCGATTGGTTTTTTCGAGAGGAAGATAAAGCAGAAATCATTCGACAATACTTACCAAATGCAACAGATCATTTTATCCAACATTGTATACAAAACGATACAATTTGGGGAGATTTGATGTGGTTGCTAAATCTTTCTCCTAGTCAATTAGAGAACTGTCTTAGAAATTTAGACCAGAGATATAGGAAAGAGGCTATTATTCCTGTAGCTTCTGATGACGATGAAGACAACGAGGACTATACATATATTTGTACAATTGGATTAATGTCTTTAGTAGATCCTGTACAAGATCCTAACGGGTACAAGCCTTGTGCTGTATGAAAGAGAAGCTATTGTGAGAGCAAATTCAACCTCGCCTTATATAGGTGTCCATTAGAAATACTCGACTTGCTGGAAATGGACATAAGGCTTCCAAAAACAGAAATTCGAGCAGGGATCAGAGGGAAACAAGAGAGAATAGCAAGGAAAAGGAGAGGAAGAAAGAGCTAATAAAGAGATAGCTTAAATAGTACGAGTTTTTATGAAGAGCTGGTAAATGAAATATCTTTTTTTAGCTGTTGCGTTTTCTGGATATATCTCGATGAGAAAACGAATCAAATAGTGGTTCTTTTCTTGTAAATGTGTATATCCATACTCTTTTATGATCAATTTCTTAGAAGAAGAGCCCAATTTTAAAATAAGCAATTTAGGTGCTGAAAGCTCGATTTTTTCTTTTGAACCTTTTGCTGATAGAACAGCTAGAAATTTTTTTTCCTGGGAATACAGATCTTTTTTAATAGCGGAAAACTGGATATCAGCTAATCTACGTAGCTGCAGCTCTTGTAGATATATATATTCTTTTTGTAGAGCTTTTATAGGCAAATAAGCAAAAGGTAGGATCATAGTGCTAAGCAAAAATAAAGCGATCAACAGCTCTAGTAATAAGAAAGAGTATTTCTTGATTTTCATAACGTTTTCTAATCTACCTTTGATCCCTTTTTTTTGTATAGATTTGACAAAATATCTTTACGCATAGTAGTCTTAATATTTTCTTAACAGATATGGTAATATGCAATTACGTGGAAAGTCTCTCTATAATTTATTGCGAATAAAACACAACAATAATCCTAAATCTCAAGTTGCCCCCTGGCAGATAGAAGATTTACGAGAATTGAAGCTTGCTACTTTATTTACACGTCTGGGTAGGCTTGGTGTTTTTTTTGATGAGGTAAGTTTTGTAGAACAAGCTCAGCAATTTGATAGTCCAGAAGAATTAACTAAGCATATATGGCCAAAAGAGGAAGAAAACCAAGCTAAATGCTATCTTTTGCTATTTGAGTTGTGGCGTAGACTCCTGCCAGAAAATCTACCTATTTCTTTGTTTTGTGATCAATTAGATTGTTTAATAGAGGCATATGATAGTGGATCTTTGGTAGAAGCTGATCAACTACAAGAAGCTCTAGAGTCCTTGGAGGATATTCTTGACAATGCAGCAGATAAAGAAGGGTCTACGGAAGAGATTTTTTTATATGCATGTAGTTATTCTGCTCATGATTTAGAAGGTTTTATTCTCGATTACATTGCTGATCAAATGATAGAAGAAAATTATGTTGGCGCTTCTGAGTTATTAGATGGATTTTCTCCTTATGTAACTCATAAAAAACGCTTTGAAGCGTTAAGAATCTGCTTATTTCTATCAACGGGTACCCCATCTGCTTCTTTGATGTTCGATCGATTTTTAGGGTATTTACAAGAAGAACCCGATTTTGAATCCCTTTTGATTTTGATGGATTATTTAGCCTATCGGGGAAATCGAGAGTTTTTCTTTAAAGTAGTCAAACAAGCGCTTCTCTTTATGAAAATAGAGGAGCAATTTCAGGATGTGCTTGAAATGATTACTGAATATTATCATTACATGGACTTAGAAGAAGAAGAAAGACGCATTTCTCAAATTAGGAATACTCGTAAAGAGTATCCTGTAGAGGTCTTGTTAAACAAGAAAGATCCTGTTTATTTGGATATAGTTAAAGAAGTATTAGAGAACACGTAAAGGTTTAAAATCTAAATAATCGCAAGAGGTTAAAATATAGTGAATTCCGCGAGCTGTGCCAAAAGGAAGTGCGTTTCTTTTTACATTGTGTAGATGCCCAAATACGCAGTATTGTACCTGAAATCGTTCTAGAATTTCTGAAGCACGAGAAGGATTTAAGCGGGGGTCAATGGGAGGGTAGTGAGTGAGCGCAATACGAATACGTGCAAGAGGAGATAACTGTTTTAAGCTTAATTTCAAACGCTCAAGTTCTCTTAAAAAAATAACTTCTTGCTTTTCAGCACTCTCTTCTAAGGGTTTTTTTAGTAAGGGATTTTCTTTGAATTCGATATAGTCATTAAATTGATATTCGTAAGTATCCCATAGCCTACTGCCGCCGATGGCTATATCTTGCCATAGAATAGCATCATTGTGAATACATTGAATGGAAGGAGGCATAGCTTGTGCAAGCTTTGCTTTTGAGCTCCACCAATAGTCGTGGTTTCCTCGTAAAATGATTTTATGCCCAGGTAGGGCATCTAACCAGAATAAGTCAATAAGAGCTTCCTTTAGACGCATGGCCCAAGAGATATCTCCTGGAATCAACACCAAATCTTCTTTTTCAATACACTCTAGCCAATTTGTATGGATTTTATCGGTGTAATTTTTCCAAGCAGGACCAAAAACCTCCATAGATTTTTTAGGTGCGCCAAAACAAAGGTGTGGATCTGCAAGAGCCCAAATTTTCATTAGATAGTAAACCCATCAGGAACTTTTGTTCCAGATGTTACGATGATAATCCCATCTCGAATATAAATACCATGATCTTTAAAGGCGTCTAGGTGATTTATTGCATTTGGATTGGTCAATGTTACATTATTACCGATGATGGTATGCTCATCGACAATCACTTTTTTCAAAATGCAGTTTCTGCCGATAGAACAATATTGTGGCAGAGTACTAGGGGAAGGGAATGCACTAAGATTTCCCACCAAAACGCAAGCGTCAATGATACTATCAGAGCCTATTTTAATGCGCATACCAATGACACTATTGGTAATTTGAGAAGCTTCACTAATGGATCCTTGAGCAATAATGGAATCTATTACTTTTGTATCTCTAATTAAAGTACTAGGTAGTTGTTGCGCGGTAGTAAAAATAGGTTTGGCGTCAAGGTGGTTTTTTTGAGTTAGAGCTAAATTTGCTTTGTAATAGGAAAGAACAGTGCCAATATCTTCCCAATATCCCTCATGTTGATAGCAATAAGTTCCTCCCTTATTCACCTGTAATGGAATAAGATGTCTACCAAAATCATCCCCTTCTTCTTTTAGCAAATTAAATAAAGTTTCTCTTTTGCATAAATAAATACCCATGGATCCTAGGTATTTAGGTTGTAAAGTTGATTGGCTAAATCGTTTAAGAGTGGCTGCATCAGACGGTTTTTCAAAAAAGTCCAAAACTTGCTTGTTAGTAGAAATATTGAGTACGCCCATACGCTTTGCTTCTTGTTCTCCAACACTTAAAGCACCAATAATAAAATCGGCATTACTTTCCTTTGCAAAGGCAAATAGCTTATTAAAATCCATATTGTAGAGTTGATCTCCTGACAGAATTAAAAAGTACTCTGCAGAGGAGGCTTCAAAATGCTCAAGACTTTGCCTAATAGAATCAGCAGTTCCTTTAAACCAAACTTTTCGCTTAGGCGTTTCTTCAGGGGAAAGTAGTTGAATGTTGCTCTTATGAAACTGATCGAAATGATAGGTTTCATAAATATGTTGTTGCAAAGAAGAGGCTAAGTATTGAGTAATCACAAAGATTGAGTCTAATTTAGCATGTAAGCAATGAGAAAGAGGAATATCGATTAAGCGATGAGCTCCGCCAAAGCAAACCACTGGTTTACAGCGGGTTTGAGTAAGAGGAAATAAACGAGTTCCTTGCCCTCCTGCTAGGATAATACAGTCGGTATTTTGCGCAAAAGCGAACATATCCATGTAGTGTCTAAAATTATATTAAAATTGTTTATAGCATCAGATTTTAATAAATCTATTTAATCGTCTTTTAACAACTAATGAATTAGTAAGCAAGAGAGGTTATTTTATTTATATGATTTATAATTTATGTTTATAAAAGATAAAGTTTCCAAAGACCATGATCTAGAGAAGCCTTATTGAAAGAATCGTTGGGTTTTAACGAAAGTTTTTATGAGGACAAGGGCCTAAAAGCCCTCGGTAATAATCAAAGATGCCTTTTAATGCTGCACGATGTAAAAGGCGTGTTGCTTTAGTAAGCTGAGGATGAAAGGCATAAAAAAAAAGGAAAAATAGCTCTTTGGGGAATTGGAAGCAATAAAAAGCACGTTTTTGTTTTTTAGGAAGGTGATAGTTTAAGAAAGTTAAACGATTGCGAGAGTAAAAATAGTGCCATAGAGTCCCTCTATTTAAACTACAAGAAATCTTATGCCAAACTTTTGCTTGAGGTACAAAAAGACAGCTATAACCAGATTTTCTGATACGCCAACACCAATCTGCTTCTTCCCAAATAAGGAAAAATTCTTTGGATAGAGTGCCTACTGTTTTTATCACTTCTTTTGTCACAAAAATAGCACAACCACAGGCGTATTCAATTTCTGCAATATGATTATATTTGTTTGCTAGATCAATTTCTTTATAGCCCTTATGATAGAGGCGGAGGGTTTTAGAATGAAGAAATCCACCTGCATGCCAAAGCGTTATAGGTTCATCGTAGTAAAAAATTTTGGCACCTAAGCAACCAGCATTTGGATAGGTTTGAGCGGTTTGTACGAAGTGGATAAGTAGGTCTTTTGCAATAACCGTATCATTATTAAGTAAGAGCACATATGTGCATTCATGCTTGATTGCATAAGCTATTCCCTGGTTATTGCCTTCTGCATATCCTAAGTTTTCTGGCATAGATAAGAGAATAGCTTCAGGAAAAAGCTTTCTAAGTGTTATCCCATCAGTGGGATGTAGGCTATTGTCGACAACAATTGTTTCAAAGAGAGGGTAATCTAAAGCAAAAACCGATTGTAGACATTCAATTGTGTTTGCTAAAGATCCATAATGTAGAATAACAATGCCAACTTTAGGAGACATCTTATATAATTTCTTAAATTAAGTATTCTTTATATAAAGCAATTGGAAATATTTTAGAAAGAGACTTCTGTCATTAGATTTTTGACCTTATGTGCGTGGTAGCTAGATCGGACAAAGGGGCCGCAGAACATTTGTTTGATCCCTATTTCTTGACCGTAATCTGCATATTTTTGAAACTGCTCAGGTGTAATGAACTCTTTAACAAGAAGTTTTTTTCTATTTGCTTGCAAGTATTGTCCAATGGTAATGATATCACAGCCTGCTGTTCTAAGATCATCAATGGCTCTTTTAACTTGCTCAGGTGTTTCTCCTAAGCCTACCATTAAACCAGATTTGATAAATTGCGTTTTATGAGATTGTTTTACATAAGACAAGATATTTAAAGAACGAAGATAGGTTGCTTTGTGTCTGACTCTAGGAGTTAATGTTTCAACGGTTTCTAAATTATGATTAAAAATGTCTGGTTGTTCTTGGAGAAGAAGGTCAATAGAGGCATAGTCTTCTGAAAAATCGGAGGTTAATACTTCTATGGTTACTTCTTTGCATTCTATACGTATCTGGCGGATAATTTCTGCCATGTGAGAGGCCCCTTTATCGATCAGATCATCTCGTGCAACCATAGTGATAACCACGTGCTTTAATCCTAATTCTTGAGTGCATAGAGCAATACGTCTTGGTTCATCAACTTCAGGTTGTTTAGGATTTTTGGAAAAGTCGATGTCACAAAATCCACAATTACGAGTGCACTGTTTACCTAATGCTAAGAAGGTAGCTGTGTGATTGGAATAACATTCAAAACGATTGGGGCACTTTGCTTCTTCACATACTGTATTTAAACGATGCTTAGTTAAAATCCCTTGTGTGTATGTGAGATTTGAACCTCTTGGTAATTTTCGATGCAACCAAGAGGGGAAGCGTCCGGGTCTTAATAGTTGTGAAGAAGAGTAGGATTCAGGATTAATCGGCAGCTTATTTTGACTCACGATTTTCTCTTTGGAGGAAAGTGAAGAGGTGTTTCATTTGCTAATAAAGCAGCTTCATGCCAAGCCTCTGGTAGAGTAGGATGAGCATGAATAGTGTCAATAATACAATCAAGGGTTAACTCTTGTGCAATTGCTAAACTCATTTCAGCAATTAAGGTTGATGCCTCACTTCCTACAACTTGGGCTCCCAAAATTTGATCAGTGGATTTATCTACGATGATTTGAGCAAATCCATCCGTTTCTGCAGAGGCAATCGCTTTACCAAGTGCTTGAAAAGGGAAATTACCAATAATAGGGGAAAAACCTGCTTTTTCAGCTTCTTCGAATGTCATACCTACCATAGCAATCTCTGGGTTAGTAAAAATAACTGCTGGAATTGCATTATAGTACATTTCAACAGCTTTGCCTAGAATAGTATCTGCAGCTATTATCCCTTGGTGAGAGGCTACATGAGCTAAAAGGTTTTTACCTGTTACATCACCAATAGCATAAATTCCATCTAGATTGGTTTGCATTTTTTCATTTACTACGATAGCTCCTTTTTGATCAAGAACCACTCCTATCTTTTCTAATCCTAGTCCATTAGATACCAGTTTTCGTCCTATTGCAATGAGTGCTTTATCACAAAATAACTCTTTACCTCCTTCTAAACGGATGCGTAAACCAGATTCTTGTTTGTCGATCCCTATTACTGTCACATTGGTTTGTATCTCAATACCTTTTTTATAAAAAGCACGTGTTAGGGCTTCAGAAACGCTTTTTCCTTGATTGGTTACAATAGAAGGGAGAGCTTCTAAGATAGTCACTTTTACTTTTAAATCTGTAAATAAAGAAGCAAATTCACAGCCAATATATCCTCCTCCTACAATAACCAAAGTTTTGGGTAGCTCAGTTAGTTCTAAAATAGAAGTAGAATTATAAACCAGTTGGTGATCGCATGGGAGTGAAGGGATATCCAAAGGTTCAGAGCCAGTTGCAATAATGATTTGTTCTGCTTCAATCCTACAAACTTCTTTACCTGTAATTTTGAGTTCTTTGGGGGATATAAACTCTGCTTGTCCATATAGGATTGTAATCTGATTAGATTGCAATAATCCCTGCAATCCTTTACGTATTTTTTCCACAACGCGATCTTTATCTTGTTTTATTTTTGGATAATTGGGACAAATAGCATCTTTTTTTAAACCCAATTTCTCAGCATTAGCTGTTACTTTGTGTGAAAGATTTGCATCAGATAGGAGGGTTTTTGTAGGAATACAACCAACATTCAAGCAAGTTCCTCCAAGAAATTGTTTTTCTATAAGGCATACTTTTTTGCCTCCTTGTGTGAGCTTAATAGCAGCTACATATCCTCCAGGTCCTGCACCGATAATTGCAATATCATATTTTTTTTGATTCATGAAAGCTCTCTTTGTGATTGCTAATATGTTAAAACGCTCAAAAATATGATGCAATGGCAAATCTAAAAATACTGCTCTTAATTCTTTTTATTCAAAATTAATTTGAACCAAATTGATTGATAATTAGATATATCTGATTAGAAAAAGAAAAAAGCTAGAAATTTTGTCTTATGTGTGTGAAAATGAAGTTAGAATATTTTATATTAAGCTTGATCATTTTATGACGGATAAAGAGCGACAAAAAATGTGTAGTAGCTGTGATGGACGTATTCCTGTCGAAGCTCTGCATTGTCCCTATTGTGCAACAGAACAAAGTAGCAACGCTTTTGAAAAAAATTATTTGCAACAAAAAGCTCTTCAAGATAGCCTGCTCTCTTTTTATCCACCTCCTTATTCGCTAAGAAAAAATCATCCTGTTAAGCAAGATGAACAAAAAATAAACGAACAAAAGAGCGCCACAGTTTTGCTTAAAACCTCTAAAGAGGAACCTGTTTTGGAAAAAAAATTTGTTTCTGCATCTAGCAGTAGTGTTTTTCCTAAAATAGAGGAAAAAACAGAGAAAGAATATCAAGAGGATAAGAATAGTTTTTGGCCTATTTTACTATTATCAATTGCCGCTAATTTATTCATCGTTGGAATATTGCAGTTGCTTTTTTCTGATGAGGGTTATTTACGGCTAGAATGGAATAGCCATTATTGGTTTTTTTATTGTCTAGCTTCTCTTCCGCTATTTTTTTTAGGGTATAAAAAAGTACATCACTTTAAATAGGCTTTACTCTCTTAGAAGGATTTATTTGAGATAAATCAATGAGAGATGATCTTTTATTTATTACACTGGGTTCTATAAAATTCTCTGGCATAACCATAGTAAATTTAAACAAAGCATGTGCGATTTCTTGTTTGATTTCTAAACTTAAACGATCAAATAAAGCAAAAGCTTCGTGTTTAAATTCCATTAAAGGATCTTTCTGACCCACTGCGCGTAAATGCACTTCAGAACGCAAATGATCTATGTGCAATAAATGCTCTTGCCAGAGGCGATCGATGATACGAATCAATAATCCACGTACAACTTGGCATAAAACTTTTTCAGCAGAATCTAAATCAGCAGAGGCAAACAAGGATTGTGTTTGCTGAATTTTTTGAGATTCATGCTCAATTTTTTGTTCAAATGCCTCAAGTATTTTCTGTGTAGCTAATTGTTCAATATCTTCTAATTGCAAATAATCGTCGTCGAATTCTTTAGGGTCAAATGTTAAAGGAAAGTGGGTGTGTAGCCATTGTGTATATCCTTGCGGATCCCATCCGTCTTCTCTATTGCGGGAAGAGAAAAACCGATGACACATTTGTATGCAAATACTTTCTAAAATTTCACGTGCAAGAGAAAGAGAATTATCGATATGCAGTACTTCATTACGGAAAGAATAGATCTCTTCTCGTTGCTTATTCATCACATCATCGTATTCTAAGGTATGCTTGCGCATAGTGTAATTGCGTTGTTCTACACGTTTTTGAGCGGTTTCAATGGATTTGTTTAATACTTTTGCAGTAATTGCTTCTCCTTCGGGGGGACGGAATCTTTGTAAAAAAATAGTGATTCTAGGAGAGGTAAATAGTCGCATTAAAGAATCTTCAAAAGAAACATAGAATTTAGAGCTGCCAGGATCACCTTGACGTGCTCCTCTTCCTCTTAGCTGTCTATCAATGCGTCTAGACTGATGGCGAGTGGTTGCAACGACATATAACCCACCGCTCTCTGCTACATCTTCTTTTAGCTTAATATCTGTTCCTCTACCAGCCATATTTGTTGCAACTGTAATAGCTCCTTTTGAGCCTGCTTCTGCAATAATCTCTGCTTCTCTAGCATGGTTCTTTGCATTGAGAATGGTGTGTTCTAATTGATGTTGTTTCAAAATACGAGAGAGCTTTTCCGAAGCTTCTACAGATTCCGTTCCAATTAAAATAGGACGAGACTGTGAATGAACCGATTGAATATCTTTTACAAGTGCCTGATACTTTTCTCGCTCGGTCATGTAAATTTCATCATCGTAATCTTTGCGGATACAAGGATGGTGGGTGGGGATGGCTAATACATCTAATTGATAAATTTCTTTGAACTCATTGGCTTCTGTCATTGCGGTACCAGTCATACCTGCAAGTTTCGCATATAATCTAAAATAATTTTGTAAAGTAACAGTTGCATAGGTTTGTGTTTCTCCTTGAATAGCAACGCCTTCTTTAGCTTCGATTGCTTGATGTAGCCCGTCTGCAAATCGTCTGCCTGGCTGGGGACGACCCGTATTTTCGTCAATGATCACAATTTTTTGGTTTTCAATGATGTAATCAACATCATTTTCCATTAGTAAGTGAGCTCGTAGGAGTTGCCTTAAATTATGAGAGCGTTCTTTACGACGTGCATCTTCTTCTCTTAGTAGAATTTTTTGATTGCGCTTTTCTTGCTCATCCCACTCAGGATGTTGATCAATATTAGCATATTCATGACCTAAGTCTAACATGATAAAGTCATCCGAAGAGAGTTGATTTCTCGAACCTTCAACCCATTGTTGAATTCCTTTATCGGTTAATTCAAACTCATTGGCACGTTCATCAACAATAATTAAAAGCTCTGCTAGGGCCTCATGGCGTTCTTCTTTATTGGGCTCAGCGTAGAAATAAGTATCCCACTTTTCAATTTCGGCTCTTAACCTAGGGTTTTCACGAAGTTTTTTAAGGGTTCTATTTTGAGGCATTCCTTTGCTAACAAGCCATAGATTTCGAAAAGCTTTTTCACACTCGGTTTCTTGGGTTTTTGATATTTTAAGCTTTTCTGTTTCTTCTTCAATAAGATTACATTTTTCTAAAACTTTACGTGCTTCTAAAGCTAAATGATTACAGGAATCTCTTTGATTCTTTACCAGTATATGCACATCATCTTTTAAATCATCGTACATTTGCCGTGAATGACTAGTAGGGCCTGAAATAATAAGAGGGGTCCTGGCTTCATCAATTAAAATGGAATCGATTTCATCGACAATAGCAAAGAAATATCCTCTCTGTACTTGATCTTCTTTTGATTGTGCCATTGAGTTGTCACGTAAATAGTCAAAACCAAATTCAGAAGCTGTTCCATAAACAATATCTGCAGCGTATATTTGATTACGGATGTGATGAGGAGTATTGCCTGTTAATGCTGTTACATTTAATCCCAGCCATCTAAAAATCGTACCAATCCATTGACAATCTCTTTCTGCTAGATAATCATTTACTGTCACTAGATGTACTGGTTTGCCTGTACAAGCGTTTAAATATAGAGGCAGAGATGCTGTTAGTGTTTTCCCTTCTCCGGTTTGCATTTCTGCTATAGCACCGTGATGCATAGCAATACCAGCTAAAATTTGTACATCATAGGGAATCATATCCCATTTTTGATCATAACCGGATACGTGGATATCTGTTCCACATAAACGACGACAGGTGTTTTTGACAACTGCATAAGCTTCTGGAAGAAGGTCTTCTAGTGTTTCTCCTTTTAAATAACGTGTCTTAAATTCAGCTGTTTTTTGACGCACTTCTTCATCGGAGAGTTCTTGAAAATTCTTTTCTAGTCGATTAACTTCTACAACTATTTTTTGGTATCTCTTTAATAAACGGTTTTGAGATGTGCCAAAAATTTTTTTAAAAATGCTCAGCATCTTGGTTTTCCTAGTCTTAAATTACCTATTGAGGCTAGGATATTAGAGGTTTTCTTGCAAGACTCTAGGTTAATGTTCTTTATTAAATTATTTTTTATAGTTAACTTTAAGCTTTTATTTTCTGCGATAAAAACACGGAAACTTTTTTTACAATCTTTTCTTTAAAGGAAGCATGCCTGAAATTATTTATTTAGATCGTCTGACTAAGAAAAAAAAACAAGAAAAGGTATATGGTAAATTTTTTATAGATCTTTTATATAAAGATACTTTTTTATCACGTATACTTTCTTTCTTTATCTTGCCGTTAATCGCTAAACTTTCTTTTTTCTCTAGGTTGTATGGGTTTTTTCAAAAAAGTTCTATCAGTCGTTGTAAAATTATTCCTTTTATCAAAAAATTTGAGGTCGATACTTCTGAATTTTTAGAACCTGTGAGTCATTTCCACTCTTTTAATGATTTTTTTATTCGCCGATTAAAGCCTGAAGCAAGGCCTATTAATCAAGAAGAAAGCAGGGCTATTTTACCAACGGATGCACGATATTTAGTTTTTCCAGACATAAGGGAATTTCCTCATTTTTTTGTTAAAGGAGAAAAGTTTTCTTTAAAAGAGCTGCTTAAAAATGAAGAATTAGTGGATAAATATAAAACTGGGTCGATGGTTATTGCGAGGCTTTGTCCTGTTGATTACCATAGGTTTCATTTCCCTTGTAGGGCAACTCCTGGAAAGCCTCGATTGATTAATGGGGCGCTTTTTTCTGTAAATCCAGTGGCCCTTAAACGCAATATAAAAATTCTAAGTGAAAATAAAAGAATGATTACGATGCTTGCCACTACATATTTTGGAAATGTATTATATCTAGAGGTAGGGGCAACCCACGTGGGAAGTATTCATCAAACATTTCTAGCTGATAAGATGTATGAAAAAGGAGATGAAAAAGGATATTTTTCTTTTGGAGGATCTTGTCTGATTTTATTATTTGAACCTAATCGGATTTATTTTGATCAGGACCTACTAAAGAGCAGTGCTCAAAGTCAAGAAGTGCGTGGATTAATGGGTCAATCACTAGGCTCATCGATCCATTGACAGATGGGACACATCTCTTTTTTATGACCGCGAGCAGGGCAGTACTCTCTTGCAAAATAGATTATTTGCAAGTGAAGTTTATTCCAGTTTTTTTTAGGGAAAAGGCGTTTAAGATCTTTTTCTGTTTCTTCCACGTTTTTCCCTCGACTTAAAAACCACCTTTTTGCGCAGCGATGAATATGTGTGTCCACAGGGAAAGCGGGTTTGCCAAATCCTTGTGATATGACAACCGATGCAGTTTTATGCCCTACGCCAGGGAGCTTTTTTAAAATCAATAAAGAGTTTGGAACTCTACCTTTATATTGCTTAACAAGGATTTTAGAGAGATTCCAAATAGATTTTGCTTTTATATTGCTTAAGCCGCATGGTTTAATGATACTGGCAATTTCTTCTATGCTTAAGGCAAGCATTTGTTGAGGAGTGGAGGCTTTTGCAAATAAAGCAGGGGTTACTTGATTTACTTTTCTATCGGTATTTTGTGCAGATAAGACTACCGCGATCAATAAAGTATAAGGATCTTGGTGTTGCAAGGGAATTGCAGGATCGGGGAATAAATGGTGTAAAATATCTTGAATGCGTTGTGCGCGTGTTTTTTTGTTCATTTCCCCACACAAAACTTGGAGAAGATAGCAGTTAAGATATCTTCTGTTATATCATGGCCGATAATTTCTCCTAGTTCTTGTAAACAGATTTTTAGATCAAAAGAGAGAAACTCAGGAGATACGTTAGTATGAAGGCCATCGATGACTCTTTTAAGCGAAATAGCAGCATTTAGCAAATTTTTTTCATGACGAATGTTGGTAATAAGTACTTCTTCTTTAGAAGGAGGTGCTTTTTGCCAAATCATTTGAGAAATTTTTTGCTTGAGCGCTTCGATACCTGTTTGGTTTTTAGCAGAGATAAGCAAGCTATTCTCTCTATCAGGTAGAATAGATGCAATATCACTTTTATTCCATACAAGTAAGGTTTTTTTAGCATCCACAATAGATAGTAGCTGGTTTGCATGAGGACAAAGAGGCAAAGAAGCATCTAAGAGTAACAAAACAAGATCAGCTTTTTGCATGGCTTCTTTAGAGCGACGGATTCCTTCTTGTTCAATGATCTCTTTTGTTTCTCGAATTCCTGCTGTATCAATTAAACGAAAATGCAAATTTCCTATAAGAAGCTCTTCTTCTAAGGTATCGCGTGTAGTTCCAGCAATAGAAGTAACAATGGCACGCTCTTTACCTAATAAAACATTCATCAAAGACGATTTTCCTGCATTGGGCGGTCCTATTAAACATAAAGTGGGCCCAAACTGTAGCAATTTTCCTTCTTGAAAGGTAGCTGCTAAATAGCAAATTTGTTTTCTTAAGTTTTCTAATTGAGTAATTACGTTTTCGATACTTGCAAATTCTAAGTCTTCTTCAGGGAAGTCAACCCAGGCTTCTAACATGGCTGCAATATCGACCAGCTGCTTTTGAAAGAAAAAGATACGGGAAGAAAGCTGTCCTTGTAGCTGTTGTTCAGCTGCATGTAGAGCAAGGTCGTTTTTAGCTGCAATGAGATTTTGTACGGCTTCTGCTTGTACAAGATCTATTTTTCCGTGTATAAAAGCGCGAAAAGTAAATTCACCAGGACCTGCCGCTCTAGCACCTGCTTCTAAAATGGTTTCTAATACTCTACGTGAAATTAAAGATCCCCCATGACAGTGGATCTCTACAACATCCTCTCCTGTATAAGACTTGGGAGCGCGCATGACGAGTGCTAAAACTTCGTCGATAATTACTCGATCTATATTTACAATCTTACCTAAATGAGCAGTATGTGAGGAATAAGAGTGAATAGGACCTGAGAAAACCTTGGCTACAATTTCTATCGATTGTTTGCCAGCTACGCGGATAACCGCAACCCCTCCCTCTCCTGGGGCAGTAGCAATGGCAGCAATAGTTTGATCCATTTGATGATACGTGTACATAATAAAAACAAAATAATAAAGTATCTTCTTAGAAATTACAAGGTGTAATTTCTAAGACTATCCTTCTATAAAAAGTATTTTTTTTGTAAATTATATTTTGAAAAAAAAGACCTTTTCTTAAATAATCTAAAATATGATCTATCTATTTTCTATTTTTCTACTGAGTTATCCTTTTTTGATTTTTGCAGACAAGGTAACTTCAAAGCCAATGATCTTGGATTCTTTACCTCAGCAGGTAGGAAATTCTGATTTTAATCTAGTCAAAGAAAACTTTTCTATGGAAGAAGAATTGCTTCAATTTGAACACACCTCTAATCAAGAAGGATTGGAAAAGAAACAAGTCTGCATTAAAGCTATTGTTCTTGTTTCTCATAGAGATCAAGTACATAGATCTGCTCGTTTGCTTAAGCCAGATATCGAGGGAGTACAAATTAAACTCAATTCTTCTGAATGCTTAGATGATCTTGTAAATTCTTTGTCTATTTATCTACGGCAGCCTCTTGATAAAGAAATTCTTTGCGAGATTGAACAGACGATTTTTTCTTATTATTACGGAATACACTATCCCTTTGTCTTAATCGAATTTCCTAAACAAGATGTCACCAATGGAATATTGCATGTTGTAGTTTGTGAAAGTACGCTTGGAGAAATATGCGTAGAGTCTAATGCAGGCTATGCAGTAAATAAAATCATGGACTATATACGTTTATGTCCAGGAGAGAGAATTAATGAATCTATCTTATTCAACGATGTGGCTTGGCTCAATCGCAATCCCTTTCGTCAGATAGACATTGTTTATCAACCAGGTCATGAAGAGGGTACAACAAATATTTTATTACAGGCAAATGCTAGACGAAGGTTTAGATTATACGGTGGAGTAGACAACACTGGTGTCAAAACTATTCAAAGAGAGCGTTTTTTTACTGGTTTTAATCTAACTAATTACCAGCAGATGCTCACTTATCAATATACTTCCTCTTTTAATACAAGACGTTTTCAGGCTCATACTTTGCAATACACGCTTCCTTGTGCTTGGCGTAATGTACTAAATGTTTATGGAGGTTATGCAAAAGTGCGTCCTAATCTTTCATTGCCTGTTACGCGTAATGACGGCTGGAGTATGCAGGCGAGTTTGCGCTATGTAATTCCTTTTAAAACCTATTCGCATCTAACTCATGAAATGAGTTTAGGAGGGGACTTTAAACGAACAAATAACACGGTAGAATTTTCGGATAACTCACCAGTAATTGCAAGTAATGTTAACCTAACCCAGGTTACGCTTGAATATAAAGGAGCCTATTCCAGTAACTGCAATCGGATTGATTATCAAATCCAGGGGTTTTGTTCCCCTGGCAAATGGCTTGCAGACCAGACCGATGCTTTGTATTCTCAACTGCGTCCCAATGCTAAAAATCATTGGATCTATGGGCGTTTAAATTGCACCGCTTCTCAAAAACTACCTAAAAATTTTTACATTTCTGTAGGGTTTAGTGGACAGTTATCCAATCAGAACCTGCTTCCCAGCGAGCAATTTTATATTGGAGGATTTGATACTGTACGAGGTTATGATGAAAGAGAACTCAATACCGATACAGGGCTTTTTGTTCGCACTGAACTATATGCCCCTGCTTTTCGTTTTTTTGCTAGATGCTATGATAAATTAGAATTACTCGCATTTTTCGATTATGGTTATGCAAATAACCACACACCCATTCCTCCTGAAGGTAAAAGTAGTCACTTAATGTCTGTTGGACCTGGCTTAAGATATGCTTTTTCAACCTATCTCGCTGTTCGTTTAGATTACGGTATTCAGCTTTATCATAAAAATTTTTTTGGATCAAATCACCAAAGAGTGCATTTTGGGGTAATAGCTAGCTATTAAGAGGCAACATGAAAAAAATAGTTCTTAGTCTTTTTCTCTATTCGATTACGGTGTATGCAGCGCCAGAAGGATTTAAGCTCATTTCCGGCCAAGCTACTTCTCCTCAAATAGATGCACAAGGGCAAATATATATTCAAAGCACACAAGACTCCATTGTGCATTGGGACAACTTTTCCTTAAATCCTCAAGAAGTTCTGATTTTCCACCAGGCACAAGAGACATCCACTATTCTTAATCGCGTAGTAGGTTCTGATCCCAGTGAGATTTTAGGTAGGCTCCAATCCAATGGGATCATTTATCTCATTAACCAAAACGGCATACTCATCGGTCCTGATGGGGTGGTTGAAGCAGCGGGGTTTCTAGCTTCGACACTAGATGTTTTTGCTCAAGATTTTAATACTTTGGAATTTTTTAGCGAAAATCCAGGATCTATCATCAATTTAGGTAAGATTTCCTGTCCTGTGGGACAAGTTACTCTCCTAGCGCAAAGTATAGAAAACCAAGGAGAGATAAAGGGTTCCTTGCAAGCAATAGCTTGTACAAAAGCTACCCTACAGATAGCTAACCAAAGAGTGTTTATTCAAACAAATCAGGAGATAGATACTCCAGATAATCTCCAATCCTTTAGCGACTCTATTCAGAGAAATCCCTACGCTCATGCCATAAAGCACAGCGGAAGAATCCAAGCCAATGCTCTAGGTATAGAAAACGGTCGCGTTTATTTATTAGCTCAAGAAGGAACAACAGACATTACCGGTAGTGTAGAAGGAGCCGATATTCAGTTATTAGGCAAAGAAGTTCTTCTTAAAGAGCAAGCCGTTATAGATGCCTCTTCTGATACCCAAGGAGGAATAGCACTCATAGGAGGGAGTTATAAAGGTCAAGATGCAGATATTCCCTTAGCGCAACATGTGTTCATTGATAGTGAAGTACAAATCCACGCTGATGCTAGACAAACAGGAGATGGAGGAGAGATCATTATTTGGTCGGAAGAAAACACAGAATTCTTAGGATCCCTTTCTGCCAAAGGAGGAGGTCTATCAGGAGATGGAGGATTTGTTGAAGTATCTGGAAAAAAAGACGTAACTTTTAATGGTAGAGTAGATTTAACAGCTGCAAACGGCAAAACGGGAAATTTACTCGTAGATCCAGATAATATTATTATTGTGGCGGGAGGAGCGGATCCTGCTACAGGACAAATTTTTAGTACAACAGGTACTGCTAATATTAGTGGAGTGAACATAAGTATGGCGCTTATGACAGCAAATCTAACTCTGCAAGCTAATCAAGATATAACCATTGGAGATGACCTTAGCACTGCAACTACAAATAGTTTAACCCTACAAGCTGGAAGGAGCATTCTCAATTCTGAAGGTACATTTCAGATCCTATTAAACGGCGGAAACTTTACTGCTATATTCAATGACAATGGGGCAGCTAGTTCTGCAGAGGCAGCATCGTTTATAGCTAGTGGTACAACGATTCGCTTAACTAATGGCAACGTTGCTATTCGGCAAGGGAATTTAAATAATTTCTTTCAAGGGGAAATCCTTTTTGATGGTGTTACTCTTGATGCTGGAACTGGTTCTGTAGAGTTGACTATGGATCCTAATAATAACGGAGATGGAATTAACATAAGAAATTCTACTGTTACTGCAGGGAATATTACTTTAAACGGAATAGGGTCAGTTGGGATTAATTGTAATCAATCTTCAATAGATGCTGCTAGTATACATGCAGTAGGTACAGCAAAAGCAAACAACCAATCAGGGATTAATCTAGTAAGTTCTACTTGGTCTGCAAGTACTGGAGACATTGCCTTAAATGGTCAAGCAGTAGATAGTAGTGGGCAAGGAATTTCTCTTTCTCATACAGGAGAATTAAGTGTCTCTACTACAAATGGTTCTATTTCTCTTCATTCTATTAGAGGGTCCATACAAGCAGATGGCGCTTTTGTTGCATGTGGAGGGTCTGGAGTACTGACAGTAAACTCTCAACAAGATTGTTCTTTATTAAGCAATCAAGGTTCGTGCTTAATATCTGTTGATAGTGGGGTGGCCGATTTTTCCATTGGCCGTGATTTAACACTTGCTTCTACAGGTACGTCTACAGATGTTGGAATAGGAAGCAAAAATCTCAATCTTACAGGGGGTTCTCTGCAATTTATCGTAGGAAGAAATGTCTCTCTTCTTACAACCGAGCAAGGCTCTGCTTGTTTCATTGGATTTGGAGATGATGAGGCTTCTGCTAATGTGACAGGGGATATCCTTTTTCAGCATGTAGGTGGAGATTTTACTTTGCAAGGAGCTAGTAATAATGAAGGGACTGCTAAAGGATTTGCACAAATTGGACATCGTACACCCTCAGGAGAATCAACTGACTCAAGCACTTTAAATGGAAATATTTCCCTTCTTGTCGATGGATCTATTTCTCTTATTGGAGGTAGTGCAAGTGAAAGTAGTTATGCACAACTTGGTCATGGGGGTTTAGGGTCTTTTACTACAACAGGGCAACTAACCGCTATTGCGGGAAGGAATATCATTATGCAATCTAGCACAGGGCCTGCTAATATTATCAATGAAGGAGGGGATATTACCCTTGTTACGGATAATGTTTTCCCTACTGCTCCTTTAATGGGACCTGGGTTTTTTAGTATGGATGCTAATCCGTCTGCTAGTAGTGGACAGCTGCGTTCTACTACTGGGCTGGTGCGTATTTATACCGCTGTTCGCGATCAAAACCAAATCAATAATTCGATCAATGGTTCGTCTTTTGTACCAGGAGAAGCTTTTGAAAATACAGATGAAGAAGTATGGTCTACTTACTATCCAGATGAAAGTGGAGGAGAACCGTTTATGGTTTATTACGGACAAGGCAATTTAGGAAGACCGTTTACGATGTATTACAAAGATGGGGCACAAAATGGGGGAGGAGGAAACGGAGGAGGAGGAAACGGAGGAGGAAACGGAGAAGGAGGTTGTGACGGAGAAGGGGCTTTTGCATTTAGTGTAGCTAATGCAGAGCTCTTTACTATATTACAGAACTTTCTAGTAAACCCTCCTATTTATCAGGCAAAACTAGATTATTTTGCCCAAAGAGAACTCCTATGTTTTGATCCCTACCGTAGAGTGTTACGTTATAGAGTCAAACAGAAAAATCTCACTAGATAATTAAATGTGTTTAAGAGCTGCTGTGATCAATTGTCCAAGGTCGGGCTCTTCTTTTAATTGATCAAGAACTGTTTTGATAGCTTTTTGAGCTTGAATAGAAGGGTAGCCTAAATGGATCAGTGCGCTTAGAGCATCGCTTTGTATTTGATTATTGCTTTGTGAAATAGGTAGGCTTAAGGGTTTTATTTTATCGCGTAGTTCGATGATTAGTCTTTCTGCTGTTTTTTTGCCAATACCTGGTGTTTTGGAAAGAACTTGGATATTACCTTGTAATATGGCCGCATGAAGGTTTGGTAGGTCAAGATGTCCCATTAAACAAAGAGCTATTTTAGGACCTACTCCAGAAATAGTGATGAGAAGTTCAAAAAAATCTCTTTCTAAACGTGTTGAAAATCCAAATAGCTGATGAGAATCTTCTCGAATAATAGGAGCAATATAAAGAGTGATTAAACTGCCTTTCTGAGGTAGTTGTATACGAATAGGGACAAAAATCCGATATCCTATGCCATGGACTTCCACAGTAACTTTTAAAGGGTTCGATTCTATAAGGGTTGCTTTAAGATAATCAAGCATGAGATTTATATTTTACGTTAAAATGTAAGGTATTTGCATGGCAGATAGCAAGTGCTAAAGCATCTGAAGCATCTTCTGGTTCAGGAATGGAGGATAATTGTAGAATGAGTTGTACCATTTTTTGCACTTGATTCTTGCTTGCAGATCCATTCCCAACAACAGCTAGCTTCGCTTTTTTTGGCGCGTATTCAAATACAGGGATGTTTTGGCGAGCAGCTGTAATGATAGCCATACTGCGTGCCATAGCAACTTTGAATGCGCTTTTTACATTCTTATCTACAAATTGCGTCTCAATAGAAACTGCGTCCGGCTTGTAAGATTTTAATAACTTTTCAAAGCTATTGAATAAAACTAAATAGCAGTGATTGCTATCTGTATGGAAGGGAGGGGTAATCACCCCAAAGTCTAAAGGTTCTAGACGAGGATGCTCTACTTTAATGATCCCATAACCAGATTTCTTGGTTCCTGGATCAATCCCTAAAATGACTAAAGAGGGTTTTTTATACATATCTTTAACTATAGAAGTAAAATCCTTTTTTTCTCTATGCTAAATCAATATGGATAGTCAATGCTGTATTTAGCAGAATGATTTTAAAGAGTAATTGATGCGGTTTTACTTAGTACCACAAACAAGAACCCCATTATAGTTCCTCGGAAAGACCCCTAAGAAACTTAGCTCATTTAGGCGATGTGATGTGATTGCAGCACTGCTATTAAAACGAATTGTTTTGTGAGTTTTTACTGATTATTATTATTATGAGTGCATGAAATCAATGAAACGCATAGAACCTAAAAATATCATCATACGTATGCCTAATTGGATAGGGGATTTTGTCATGGCAACTCCTATTCTTTCTGATATGCGCAGAGCTTTTCCAAAAGCTTCGATTACAGCGATGTGTCGTATAGGGGTTTGTCAGTTATTAGAGATGGATCCCGATATCGATGAGATATTTTGCTTTAGCAAATCTAGTGGATTTAACCGTCGAGATAGGCATCGAGATCTTATAGAAAAAATACGTCAGGGGAAATATGATTTGGGCATTTTATTAACCAATTCATTTTCTTCTTCCTGGTGGTTTTACCAAGGACACATATCTTATCGGATAGGATACAGGGGCAATTTTAGAAGTTTTTTATTAACTCATCCTGTTAATCGTCCATCACAATTGAGAAAACAACATCTCGTTAAGACATATAAAATGCTATTGTCTGCATTAGGGATTCCTGTTTCAAAAACAGAACCCCGACTATATCTTGCTGGTCGAGAAATACAAGCAGCAAAAGAGCTAGTTAAGCGGCAAGGAGTGCAAGAGAGTGATATCTTAATCGGTATAAATCCAGCTGCTGCATATGGTTCAGCTAAGTGCTGGATGCCCGAAAGATTTACGAAGGTGGCTCATAAGCTATTACAAAACGAAAAAATTCATCTTGTATTTTTTGGAGATCAAGAGAGTGAATCTCTTGTTAAAGGCATTTGCCGGACTCTGCCAGAAAGAGCTATAAATTTGGCTGGATTAACCTCTCTAAGAGAATTGGCTGGCCTAATTTCTCTGTGTAGAGTTTTTCTTTCTAATGATAGTGGGCCTATGCATATTGCTGATGCATTACAGGTACCTGTTGTTGCATTATTCGGCTCTACTAATGAGATAGTAACTGGTCCTTTTTCTCAAGGTAGAGTCATCCATAAACACGTCGTATGTTCTCCTTGTTATAAGCGTACTTGTCCTATCGATTTTCGCTGTATGAGAGCCATTGAAGTAGAAGAAGTTTATCAACAAGTTGTACAGGCGTTGTTTAACCAACCCTCTTAAAAATTTTAAAGAATGCTTGATACATTACTATATACATTTAAAATTTCCTATTTTGATCGTTTATTAAAAAATGCAGCAAAGAGAAAAAGCAAGCATTTTTTGATTTGTTGGAATCGAGGATTAGGAGATATTCCTCTGGGTCTTTATGCTTTGATATACCGAATTCGTGAATTCATACCTGATGTTAAAATTACTTTTCTTACACGGTCTGATCTTCTTTTAGGGTTTAGTTTATTAAATCAAATAGAAGTGCTTGTAGATCCTTCTTGGAAAAGAGGGAAGCCCTTTAATCTTAAAAGCTCTTTAGCTTGCCTGCAAAAAAGCGAGGAGTCATTTGACGTAATTATAGAACATCCAGACCCTACGCGTTGGTTAAAGTGGCAACTGGGAAGAATCACTCCAAAGTTGAATTGGTTAGAAAAATACGATGTCTTATGTGAGCAATTTAGATTGAATCCTACGCAAAAATACATAGCGATTCACATTCAGACAGAAACAAAATACAAGTATGAGAAAAATTGGCCTGTTATTTATTGGAAAGAGTGCCTATATCAACTATTTTCTGAATTAAAATTAACCCCTATCTTATTTGGGCTCTCTAAAGAAATGCCGTTTTTACAAGAAGGAGTTATTGATTTAAGAGGAGAAACCACTTTATTAGAGATGCTCTCTGTTATTAAGAATCGTTGTTGCTATCTACTTACTCCAGATTCAGGAGTGCTTTCTATGACGTATTATTTAAATAGTCCCTTTAAATTGAATGTGATATCTTTATGGGCAGATCCTAGGCAAGGAGTATTGAAACAGCAAGTGCAGTCTCCCAATCCATTGCTGCAGCATATTCCACTCATTGCAAAGCACAAAGATATTTGTAATATTTCAGTTAAACAAGTCCTAAAAACCCTTGGTGAACTTCAGAAATAAGTATGCTAAAACAGTTTTTATCCCAACATTTTCATTCCTTAGATCAAGCTCATCTCTTATATGGTTTAGAAACACTAGGTAGTGATCAGATAGAAGTGTTTTGGCAGCAAGCACAACGCTTAAGTCCTTCTCTTTTAATGCAGCAGAGAAAGTTGCTTAGTATTGATAAAAAACCCATTGTATCCACGCCTTTAAAAAACCCTGGCTTGCTAGGATCAAAAAGCTACAAACGATTAGGTTGTGAACTTATCAACGGAGGAAAAGTAGGTTGTATTATATTAGCTGGAGGGGATGGGTCTCGTTTGAACTGGAAGGGTCCCAAAGGCACATTTCCCATCTGTAAGAAAAGTTTATTTCAAAGGCTTTGTGAAAGAATTCAAAAAAAGCAGTCGCTAGGGCAGTATCTGCAAGTCGCGATTATGACGTCTTTATCTAATCATGTGGAAACGGAAAACTTTTTTAAAAAAAATCATTTTTTTGGATTGAAGAGTTCTCAAGTACAATTTTTTTCACAAGAAAGCCTTCCCTTTTTAGATGAAAAAGGCAATTGGTGCTTAGAAGCGTCTGGTAAAATAGCAGAAGGTCCCAATGGCAATGGCGACGTATTAGATTGTTTTTTTACAAGCAAAATTGCAGATTTATGGCGAAATTTGCAGATAGAATATATTCATGTGATCCCCATAGACAATCCTTTAACAGATCCCTTAGATCCGGAGCTCACAGGCTATACAGTAGAGTCTGGTTTGAGTGTGGCTTTAAAAGTTGTAGAAAGAGAATCTTCTCGAGAGAATATGGGAGTTGTAGCACAGAAAAAAAGAGGTATTTCAATTATAGAATATTCAGAAATCTCTCCAGAGAAATATAAAGAGTTTCTTTTTTGTAATGTAAATATATTTTGCTTTTGTTTATCTGATTTACAAAACCTTTATCGTCATATAAAATTGCCTTTACATTTAGCTAGAAAAAAAACGAATTTGTTTTCCTTTAATCAAACCAAACAAACCTCTTGCTTTATTTGGAAATATGAAAAATTTCTCTTTGATGTATTAGAGCACTTACCTCGCAGCTCTGCCCTTCTTTATCCGCGTTGCCTTACATATGCACCTTTAAAAGAATTAAGTGATTTAGAAAACGCCAAGAAAGCATTGATTGCTTATGAGAGAAATGATTTAGAATAGGTTATATAATATATGTACTTTATTTTCTCATTAAAATAAATAGATAGTACGGGATTATTCAAAAAAAGAAAAAAAAGGATCTGAATGAAAATTGGCTATTTAGGCGCAGGGACATGGGGCTTTTGTTTAGCAGCTTTGCTTGCATCAAAAGGTCATAAAGTCATTTTATGGACAACAAAACCAGAATTTGCCAAGTTGTTATCAGAAAAAAGAGAACATCCTAAGCTACTTCGTTTTAAGGCAAGCGATAATCTTAGCTTTACTTCTAATTTATCAGAGGCTATTGAAGAGGCTGAATATATTGTTGAATCGGTTACTTCAAAAGGAATACGCCCTGTTTTTGAACAAGTGCTGGAAAAAGGAAAAGTACATTGTCCTGTTATTGTTACTTCTAAGGGAATTGAGCAAAATACCGGTTTGTTATTGCATGAAGTTGTGCTAGAGGTTTTAGGGGAAAAGATGCGGGATAAGATTGCTTGTTTAAGCGGTCCAAGTCATGCAGAAGAAATTATTCAAAAATTGCCTACTTCGATTGTGTGCGCAGCTTATCATGTTCCTTTGATGCATCAGGTTGTTGATTTGTTTATGACCTCTTATTTTCGAATCTACCCTAATGTAGATATAAATGGAGTAGCTTTTGGTGGAGCGATGAAAAACATCATTGCTATTGCTTGTGGTATTTCAGATGGGTTGGGATTTGGAGATAATACCAAATCTGCTTTAATGACAAGAGGCTTGCATGAAATTCGAAAGCTCTCTGTTACCAAGAAATGTAATCCAGAAACTTTAAATGGTTTATCTGGATTGGGAGATCTCTGTGTTACATGTTTGTCCAAGCTTAGTCGTAATTATATGTTTGGAAGGTTAATTGCAGACGGGTTAACAAGAGAGCAAGCTCAAGAAAAAATCAACATGGTAGTTGAAGGGGCTTATACATGTATTTCCGCACTGCAATTAGCAGCAAAAGAAAATATTCCTGTTCCTATTACAGCTGCTATCTGCTCTATACTCTATGAACAATTAGATCCACGAGACGCGGTAAAATCTCTTTTGCAAAGAGCTATTAAGGAAGAGCACTTATAATGGAATTAGATGGGATAAAAGTTGTTACAGCTCAAGAGATGAAGGATATAGAAAGTAGAGCTTTCCAAAGAGGTTATTCAGAACTAGAATTTATGCAACAGGCAGGGATTTCTGTTGCAATGGAAGTAGAAAAATTTATTCAAGAAAAGAAATTAAATAAAGAAGTGTTGCTTTTTGCAGGTAGAGGAAATAACGCAGGAGATGGTTTTGCTGCAGGCGCAGTCTTAATAGAAAAAGGATACTCTGTTATAGCTTATCCTATTTACCGAATAGAGCAATTTAGTTCTTTATGTCGGAATATGTATGAAAATTTTTGCTCTCAAGGAGGAAAAGTAGAGTCCTCTTTGGAAAAAATACAAGAGAGGATGAACCATGCAGGCCTTATTCTAGATGCTCTTGTAGGAACTGGAATGAAAAAGAGTGCAGATCACGCGCTAGCTTCTGCCATTGAAACAGCTAATCGCTCAAATCTTCCTATTCTTTCCGTTGATATTCCCTCAGGTTTAAATGGTACTACAGGTGAGGTTGGATCGATAGCCATACATGCGACTAAAACAATCTATTTAGAATTAGCGAAAACAGGATTTTTTCTACGAGATGGATGGGATCATATAGGAGAAATTGTTCGAGGTCGTTTTGGCCTTCCAGAAGATAAAATGAAAGCTTCTGCGCATTTGCTCAACTTGTCCTCTCTCAAATTACCTCCTATTCAACGTTCTTGGCATAAATATCAAAAAGGATATGTTGTAGCTGTTGCAGGTTCTAAAGAAATGACAGGAGCTGCTGTTTTAGCAAGCTATGGAGCTTTGAGATCAGGTGCGGGGATTGTACGTGTATTTTCCCCAGATAAGATTACAGTTCCTTGTGAGATTATTCATCAAGCTTTAGATAATAAGAATTTTGACACATTAGACCAAGAAATCGCTCGAGCTAAAGCTGTATTAGTGGGCCCAGGTCTTGGGCGTATAAAAAAAACGGATATAATTGTTCAGCATCTTCTTAAGTTCAATAAACCACTAGTCATCGATGCAGATGCTTTATTTTCTTTAGCCAAACATCCTTCTTGGAAAATCCCTTCTTCTTGTATTTTAACTCCTCATAAACAGGAAATGAAAAGATTACTCAGGTTAGATACAAAACAAGAAATAGACTGGTTATCTTTATGTCAAAATTATGTAGATGAAAAACAAACAACCCTTGTTCTAAAAGGTGCTCCTACTTTTATCTTTGCTTCAGGTCTCTTGCCTTTGATCATCACTCAAGGAGATCCAGCCCTTGCAACAGCTGGAAGCGGAGATGTACTAACAGGAGTCATTGCAGCTCTTCTCTGCCATCGATTAGCTCCTCGTTATGCGGCTGCTTTAGGTTGCTTTATTCATGCAATAGCAGGAGAAAAAGCAGCTGAAGATTTGACTTCATATGGTGTTATAGCATCAGATCTTTTAGAGTATTTGCCAAAAGCTCTCTCTGCAATGAAAAAAACAGCCTATTCATAAAGTCCTTATTTTTGTGCTTTAGAAAAATAACTCCTGATCTTCTTGTTAAAATATCTGATAAAGGGATAATATTTTAATTAAAACACATATTTTTATGTTTAAGAAACAGGAAAAATTCTGTTAAAAACTCTCTAAAAAGAATTTATAATAGTGCCTATTTTACAAATTATAGATATAAAGAAACACTATCTTGTCAAAAACAGAGTTAAAGAGGTTCTAAAAGGGATCTCACTAGACCTTTTCTCAGGAGAAGTCGTTTCTTTATTAGGGTTGAATGGGTCTGGCAAAACCACTCTTTTATCAATATTAGTTACACTTTTGGCTCCCTCTTCGGGACAGATTTTTTGGAAAGGAGCAAGTATTTATAAAAAGCTCTTTTCTTACCGAGGAAGCGTTGGCTTTTCTCCTCAGAAACCTAACCTTGATCCTATTTTGACTTTGGAACAAAATCTATTGTTTGCAGGTCGCTACTTCAACCTAAATAAGCAGAGAATTCAAGATAGAAAAGAGAAGTTAATTAAGCAGTTTGAATTAGAGAGCGTGATGCATTTACCATTGCATCTTCTTTCCATAGGTTATAAGCAGCGTTTCTTATTAGCCAGAACACTCATACATGATCCTTCAATTATCATTTTAGACGAACCAACTGTTGGTTTAGATCCTTGTATCAGAAATCAAATACAAAAGGTGATTCTTTCTTTAAAAGAAGAGGGTAAAACAATTATTCTAGCAACGCATTACTTGGAGGAAGCTGAAGCTTTATCTGACAGAATCATCGTTATCAATAATGGGGTGATAAAACAGATCGATACACCAAAAAAAATAAGGGAAGGAGCAAATTTAGAAAAGCTCTTTTTGCATTTGATCAAACCCATGCCCATTTTTCCATAGAGGTTTTATATGCGGATTTCTGCAGATCATTTTTTTACAAAAGAAATCATAGGGTTATTTTTACAGCTCGTTCGAAAAGAAATGTTAATTTTTTGGGGAGAGCTAAAGATCAAATGGATTCAAGGCTGTACTTCACTAATAACTATGTTTATTGTTTTTAACTATCTCATGCCTCAAATGGGAATCCAGGCAGACTATTGCCTCTTCATAGTTATTGGTATAACCGCCACATTGGGTTTTTACGAAATGGTAGGACGAATAACTGCTTTTGTTTCAGATCTCAATACAGATAAGGTGATTTCTTATCTGCTTATTCTACCTATTCCTCCCTTCTTAGGGATCAATTCTATTGCCATAGGATGGAGTTGTTGCGGAATCTGTCTTACTGCTTTGTTATTTCCAATCGTAAAACTCTTAATGTTATCGCAATGGGATTTAACGTTTGTTTCTCCTTGGAAATTTTTTGCAATGCTAATCACCATGAATATTTTTTATGGATATTTTGCGCTCTGGCTTAGCTGTTTTATTAAACAAATTAAGAATACTGGTTGGCTTTGGATCATGATTATTAATCCTCTCTATATGCTTGGATGCTACTATTGTCCTTGGAGAACAATCTATAGAATAGCGCCCTTGATGGGGTGGATTGGCCTTTTAAATCCCATGACTTATGTCATGGAAGGGGCTCGTGCATCAACTATAGGACAAAGTGATTTTCTTTCCTTTTGGGTTTGTCTATCGGCATTATGGATTTTCATACCTTTTCTCTCTTGGGACTCTTATAGGAGATTAAAAAAAAGATTAGATTTTATTTAATATCTATATTTTCGATTTTAATCGTATAAATTGTTTTAGTTTTACTGAAATTCATTACTCATATAAAATAACCGCTGATCACCGGGGGTGCTTAACGGCTGAGATAAGCTTATTGCTTAAACCCTTTAAATCTGATCTGGATTATACCAGCGTAGAGAGAGTGTTATGCGATCATCAAAATGTAGTATTCTTGCAGGTTTTTTTGGGAATTTTTTAGAGCATTATGACTGTGCTCTTTTTTCTTTGTTAGCTCCTTTCTTAGCTCCTTTATTTTTTGATCAGAAAGATCCTGTTATCTCTCTGATTTTGACTTATGCTATATTGCCATTGGGTTTTCTTTCTCGCCTTATTGGTTCTGTATTTTTTGGCCGGTTAGGCGATCACTTAGGTCGTAAAAAGGCATTATGTAGTTCTCTTACCGGTCTATCTATTACAACGGTATTAATGGGTTTTTTGCCAACCTATGCTCAAGTAGGTACGATAGCTCCTCTAGGCCTTCTTCTAGCACGCTTATTACAAGGCTTCTTTGCAGGAGGGGAAACAGTGGGTGGAGCTATTTTCGTGCTAGAGCAAACAGAAAATAGAAAAAAAAATTGGATGAGTGGTCTCTATGATGCAAGCTCTGTTTTAGGGATGCTAACGGCTTCTTTTATGCTTTTTCTTTATAGTTATTTTGCTCAAGAGATCAATTGGCGTTGTTTATTTTGGGCAGGAGCGCTCACTGCCATTGTTGCTTTGATTTTAAGAACTACAAGCAAAGAAGAAATAAAGT
This sequence comes from Candidatus Rhabdochlamydia porcellionis, assembly GCF_015356815.2. Taxonomy (GTDB): domain Bacteria; phylum Chlamydiota; class Chlamydiia; order Chlamydiales; family Rhabdochlamydiaceae; genus Rhabdochlamydia; species Rhabdochlamydia porcellionis. Next base: position 1,379,947 of record NZ_CP075585.1, on the reverse strand, counting down.
TTAAAGTGAAAAAAGAAAGAAATTTTAGCATTTTTCTGCAACATAAACGTATATTTATAACTGTTGCTTTAGCCGCAGGGTTTTCTTCTAGTATATATTGTCTAGCATTTACTTTGGCCAGTGGGTATATCCCTTTGGTTACTTCGATTACGAAAAGTCAAATTATCAAAATCAATACATATCTTTTGTTTTTTGATATGTGTATCCTTCCGTTATTTGGTTATTTAGCAACAAAGATAGGTAAGGAAAAACAAATGCTTATAGGAGCACTTGGTACTGCCATTATAGCTATTCCTTGCTTTTATTGTTTTTCTGTTTCCTCTATCTTAATGGTTACTATTGGGCGTGTATTATTGGTTATTGTAGGTGTTGTATTTTCTGCAACATATCACGTTTGGGCACAAGATTTAGTTAAACAAGAGCATCGCTATAGAATTTTATGCACCGCTCATGTAGCAGGTTCGCAAATTATCGGTACTTCTACAGCTTTTATTTCTCTTTGGTTATATAAAGCATCTGGTTGGATTGCAGCTCCAGCTCTATATGTGATTTGTATAGCGTTATTAGCTGCTTGGGCGGTTTTTACAAGTACGCGTACATATAAGAAGAAAGGTTATCAAGCGCTAATTAGCCATACTGTTTTTGATACCACTTGATAAAGCAAAAGAGGCCTTCTTTTAGATCAACTTTGGGATCAAAGTTGAGAACTCTTTTGCTTTTTGATACATCTGCATAGGTAATATGTACATCTCCTGGGGGGGTAGGAAGAAATTCAATAAGAGCTTTTTTCTCTAAGAGAGTTTCAAGACAAGAGATAAGTTCTGATACACTATAGGGTTTATGATGTCCGAGATTAAAAATATCATTGCATCCATTTGATTTTTGTAGAGAAGCTATAACTCCATCAACAATATCATCAACATAGGTAAAATCTCGCATTAATTTACCTTCTCCAAAAACAGGGATTGGTTGATTTTCCAAAATAGCTTTTGTAAAGGAAAAATAGGCCATGTCAGGTCTTCCCCATGGGCCATAAACAGTAAAAAAACGCAAAGCTGTGCAGTGAAGTTCATAGAGCTTGTGATAGGATTCTGCCATAACCTCATTGCATTTTTTTGTAGCTCCGTAAAAACTACTAGGCTGGTCTGTAGACGCTGTTTCACAAAAAGGAGTTTTAGCTGCTTTCCCATATACAGAAGAAGAAGATGCGTAAACTAGCTTAATATTTGGATTCTTTCTTATGATCTCTAGGATCTGGAAGAAGCCGGAGAGATTGCTATGTACATAATTTTCAGGATGAGTGATCGAATGGCGTATCCCTGCTTGTGCAGCTAAATGCACAAAATGAGAAATACTCAATCTTTTAAGATGTAGCTCTATGATTTCCTTATCGTTAAGATCACAATTAAGCACTAAAATACCTAGTTCTTGTAAATAAAAAGCTCTTTGATGTTTCAAAGCAGGATCATAGTAAGAATTAAAGTTATCGCAACCGCTAACATGAAAGCCTAGTTTGTGTAGTTTTTTTGCAAGATGAAACCCAATAAATCCTGCAATACCTGTAATGAAAATTTTATCCATAACTTGACGAAAATGATTATCTTTTTAACATCGATTTCATCAGTTTATCGGAAAATGTGATTTTAAAAACGATTAAGTCTATGATTTTATTATTTTTATGGATTTTTTCTGTTTGCACAAATAGTACTTATCGAGAAAAAGGTGCTCTAAGAGCAAATGCGTCAAGGTAAAAACAAATTATCCAAGACAATAATTTAAGATGTGTAATGGGTTTACCTGAATATAGTATGTTATTAATTATTGGTTAATAACCTTGGGGTTTGCCATTGATGAATCATTACCTAATAAAAGAAAAGGTCCTTTTTTAGAAAAAGCCATTGAATAAAATGTTCATGAAGGATTTCATTATTATTATATTTATCGAATAGAAGATAAAATGGATACAAAAAAACAAATTTTAGTGACAGGTGGTGCCGGGTTTTTAGGTTCACATTTGTGTGAGCGTTTTCTGCAGGAGGGGTATGAGGTTATTTGTGTAGATAATCTTTTTACCGGTTCTCTAAATAACCTACAGGGTTTTATCAATCATGCTTCTTTTACCTTTATGGAAAAAGATATCTGTGAACCTTTTGATCTTAAAGTGGATTATATTTGTAACTTTGCTTGTCCTGCATCACCACCTCACTATCAGAAAGATCCTGTAAAAACAGTGAAGACTAATGTATTAGGTGCTCTTAATATGCTAGATCTAGCCCAGAGTCAAAAAGCTACAATTATACAAGCATCAACAAGTGAAGTATATGGCGATCCTCAGATGCATCCACAACAGGAAAAGTATTGGGGGCATGTAAATCCAATTGGTCTTAGATCTTGTTATGATGAAGGGAAAAGATGTGCAGAGACTCTATGTTTTGATTACCATAGACAATATGGATTACCGATCAAAGTAGTACGTATTTTTAATACTTTTGGGCCTAGGATGCATCCAAATGATGGAAGAGTCATTTCTAATTTCATCGTGCAGGCTCTGCAAAATCTTCCGATTACTCTCTACGGAAATGGGATGCAAACCCGTTCTTTTTGTTATGTAGATGACCTTATTGATGCAATTATTTCTATGATGGAAACACAAGAGCATCAAACAGGGCCTATTAATTTAGGAAATCCTTTGGAATACACTATTCGCGAAATAGCAGAATTAATTATTAAGCTAACAGATTCTCAATCAACGATAACTTGCCGCTCATTACCACAAGATGATCCCAAACAACGCTGTCCTGATATTGATTTAGCCAAGTCACTGTTGAATTGGCAACCAAGAATTTGTCTAGAAGAAGGTCTTCTTAAAACCATCCAATATTTTGATAGAGTCGTACAAACCAATAAAACGCCTTTTTTTTCTTAAAAAGAAATTTATCCTCTGCATTTTTTTTGTTATCAAATATTTATTTTGTTTTTTTTAGAGCTATGTAGTAGCTTTTCTCTATTGAGTTTTTATATTAAAGACAAAGCAAATAGTAGGAGAGCACATGAAAAATTTTCTTAAGACAGAGGCTTTTATAATTATGATCTTAGCAGCTGTATTTATAAAAGAGGTTCGTTTAGATGCAGCAGTAGGACCCTATTATAAAGGACAAGGTCGTTTTCAAACCAATGACCGAGTATTAGAGTTAACAAAAAATCTTCCCTTGAATGGTACTGGATTAGAAATTGCACCTTTTTATCGTCCAACTCTCTTGAGCACCGAATACGATGTTTTCTATACAGATTATACAACAGCCTCCGAGTTAATTAAAAAACATGATCATCTTTCAAATGTTGAAGAGATCGATGAAGAAACCGTTGAAGTAGATTTTATTTGGTATCCAGAAGCTTTACTTATGAATTGCGTTCCTAAAGATTTACGTTTCGATTATGCAATTGCTTCTCATGTCATAGAACATGTGCCTAATGTAATTTCTTGGGTATCTCAAATTCTTAACGTATTAAAGACAGGGGGAATTCTATCTCTGGCTGTTCCAGATAAATATTATACATTTGATTTTTACCGTGCAGAAACAGAAGTAGGCGAATTGATTGATATTTGGATTCGTGATGAGAAAATACCTACCCCTCTTCAGATCTATGATATGTTGAGTTTATCGGTATTTGATTATCCCCGCTCAGAGGGAGGGCTATTGCCTTTTTCTAAGTGTGGAAGACCTTATACAGATCAAGAAGCTCTGGAGTTTGCTCTTTACGCATTTACAACTAATACATACTTGGATATTCATTGTTCAGTGTTTACTCCAGAGAGCTTTATAAAAGTTTTCGAGAAATTGCATGAGTTAGGCATTTTAAATATTTCTCTATCTGAACCAGTTATTGGTGCATCTGAATTTTTTGTTCAAATAACGAAGCTTGGAGATCCTAAATTAAAGCATCCTAAAGATTAAAAATTTAGGATATTGATTCGAAAAGAGAATGAGCTTTTTTATCAGAGTTTATTGTTTGTTCCGATATTTGAAATAGCTGTTTATAAAGATTTACACTTGTATTTATGTTATATTTTTTATGGTATTCCATCAAATGAGAAGAGTAATCCGTCTTTTTATAACTCATAATTGCGTTAGCAAGCTCCATAAAATTTCCTATTGTAAACATTTTAAAGCAATTAGGAGCGTATTTTGCTAATTCAAAAAAAGCTAAATTTTGGGAGAAAATTGTATTGGAATTAGTTTCTAGAGATAATGAAGCAATAGCTGAGCCGCCTTGATTCACTTCTAAATAGGGGAGTACATTAAAGTCACATGTTATTAATGCTTTTAAAAAAGATTCGTCATCTAACATTCCGCAAAATTTTACTCTATTTTGAAAATTGTGATGCTTGATTAGGCTCATCAAGGAATGCACATATTCATTGATAGATTCATTTTTTTGTATTGTATGAGGGTGTTGCCCTCCAAAGACAAGCACTTCATAATTAGAGGGCAAATAAGATAGAGCCCTGACAATTGTTTTATGTCCTTTGTATTTATTAATAAATCCAAAGATGCCTATATAGAACTTATCTTCATTAAGACCGTAAGCCTGGCAAAAGCTCTTTTTTGTTACAGTTTTAGTTAAAAGTTCAATATATTCTTGTGTATAAAAACATAATGGATGATCAAAAACAGCATGATAATCATACTTAATAGCAATTAAGTTTCTATCTCTTTGCGTATGTACAACGATAGGAATATTATTTTTTTTACACAACTTAATGATCTGATGGTAAAGCGATGCGTGGTAGTTATTGGCTAGAGTTTTTAAATAGCCAGAAAACAGTAATTTAATATTTCTTTTAAGGAGACATTTCCCTATAAAAGCAAGATTAGGAAGTTCTTGAATTGTATCATAACGATGCATCGTTAAAACGATTTTTTTACAAGATCTGGTAATTGCAGCAAATCGTTTCCAGATCAATGCGGTGCTTGAACCAAACAATCCCGCTTCAAATTGAATATTCACGTAGTCATAATTTTTAAGCTCTTTACAGATGTTTTTTATGTAGGCATTTGCGCTTTTAGAGTCTTTTTTTCTAAGAAGGTCTACATTCAAAGAAATCACTGAAACATCAAAGTGATCGGAAAAGGCTGACACTAGAGCTTTTGTATAGCTAGCATTTCCACATGCTTCATTATAGCTACTTATAATACCCAGTCTTGACTTAGCACTTTCCATTTGAATAGCCTCTAATTGCATTTTTTTCATACATTGATGTAAACCAGTCTAGGGTTTCTGATAAGCCTTTTTCCATAGAGTAAATAGGCATATAGCCTAGGTTTTTTAAATAAGTGAGGTCTATTTCGTAAAATGCCCTTCCATTAGGCATCGCAGCATTCCATACAACTTTATCTTGCATTTCAAAGTGGGCTGCTAATAGATCTACTATCTCTTTTATGGAAACTCTTCTTCCAGAGGCTACATTAATAGATCCTGTGTATCTCTTCATAATTAAAACTAAAGCTCGTGCCATATCTTTAGAATATAAGAAATCTCTTTCTGCTGAACCATCTCCCCAAATGGTTACTTGCTCATGACTTTTTTTAGCTTCATAAAATTTCCGAACTAATGAAGGAACGACATGACCAAATTTGCTGTCAAATTTATCATTTGGACCAAAAAGATTTGTAGAGATAACATATGCAAAATCAAGGCTATAGTTTTCTTGGTAAGCTAATAATTGCGCAAGCATTGCGCGTTTTGCATGGGCATAGCTATCTTCCGATTGATGAGGAGGTCCACTCCAAATGCTGCTTTCTTTTACGGGAAACTCTGTTGGCTCTGGATAAGCAGCAATTGTTCCCATTGCAATAATTTTTCTCACACCAGACAGTCTACTAGCTTCTATCACATGAGTGTTGAGTAAAGTGTTGTCAAGGAAAATGGAGCCTTTTTTTTTCGCATTTCCTCCAATACCATAGACAGCTGCTGCTGTATGAAAAACCACTTCAGGCTTGGCATTTTGGAAAAATAATTTTACTTCTTCGTAGTTTGTAAGATCGCATTGCTCTCTTGTTAGAGGGATAAGATTTGCATAGCCTTGCCTATTTAATTCTTCTATTAGTGAGGTTCCTACAAGACCTTGTGCACCTGTTATTAATATTCTGCTATCTAACATGATCTACCTCTTCATATGATATAATGGATCCTTTCTCAAGTCGGATAACTTTGTTGCAAAATTCTTTAATCATCTGATGATCGTGTGTAGAAAGCACTACAATATCCGTTTGATGGATTAGGCTTGTAATACGAGATTTGGCTTTTTCTATGAATTGGGAATCTCCAACGCTCACTACTTCATCTATTAATAGAATGTCTGAGTGAATGCTTGTGATAATGCCAAAAGCCAAGCGCACTAACATTCCAGAAGAATAACTTTTAAGGGGTATATTTAAAAATTCTCCTAGCTCTGAAAATTCTTCAATACTTGGTATGATCCGTTCTATCTCTTGTTTAGAAAGGCCTAAGAGAAGTCCGCGGAGCATAATATTTTCATAGCCAGTAAGTCCTTGATCCGTTCCTATCATAATGTCAAAAAGACAGTTAGCTTTGCCCGAAATTTTTAGACGACCTTCTGTAGGTTCATAGATTTGTGCTAGGACTTTTAAGAGGGTTGTTTTCCCTGCTCCATTATGTCCGACTAATCCTAGGCGATCTCCTGCTTTTAATTTTAAATCGATATTCTTTAATGCTTCGACTTTTATAATTCTTTCCTCTTTATTAAGCCGTCCTCCTGTTGCCAGATTAATTATACTATTTTTTAAAGAGCGAGAATTTGTTCCATAAACAGGATAAGTCAATGTCACTTTTTCTAATTCAATAGTAGTCATATTTAATCAACCCAAAATGATATACGAGATCTTACGCGTCCAAAAAAATTTAGACTAAATAATATACCAATGAAAGCTATGCTCAGATTGATTAGCCAAATACGAGCAGTAGGATTTATGCCTAAAAGAGGTTGGCGTATAAGTTCAATGAAATAAACGAAAGGATTGAACTTTACTATGGAAGAATCTTGTCCTAGTAATTTAGGCATCCATGTAATAGGGGTAATAAAAAAAAGGATCTGTATGCAACTATTAATGATTTGTGTCATATCTCGATAACGCGTGCTAATTAAAGCTACGAGCAGGCATATCCAATATAGGTTAATAGTTAGTAGAAGCATCCCAGGAACCCCCCATAAAATATTCCATCCAGGGTTGATTTTAAAAAACCACATAACCAGACAATAAACTAGTAAATTATGAGCTAAAATAATCAGATTTCTACTTAAAAATTTCAAAACGTATAAACTGTATGGTAATTGTATTTGTTTAATATATCCACTATTAGATCTAAATAGATCTGTTGATTCATTAATATTGTTAGAAATAAAAGACCACAATAAAAAACCTGTTGTAAAAAAAGGAATATAATCAGCTAAGCGTTGATTGAACAATTGACTAAAAATTTTTCCCATAGCAACAATGAAGATTAGCATGCTGATGCTAATCCACCAGGGACCAAGAACAGAGCGTCGATAACGTTGTTTGACTTCTAATAACCCTAGATGAAGCCAGACGTTGTATTGAAGGCTAGCTTTTTTCAAATCTAACATGGCTATATCTAAATACTTCATTTGCACTTCTCTTAAAATTTTACAACTTGAAAATGTTTAAACGAAATTTGCCATTAAGTTGAATATAAAGGCTAGGGCTTATTATAAGCTCTTTTTCATAAAATTTAAGTTATGCTATATTAAATAATCTGCAAAAGTCAATAGAGAAAAAGAAAATGCGTAGTATACACAGCTTTTTACTGCTGGTTCTGTGAATCAAGAGAAAAGATGAACTAGTTATTTGGAAAGAGGCGATTCTGTTTGTGTAAAATTTTGTGCACAGCCATGATTTTTCTGAATCTCTCGCCATTTTTTAATTATTTCTGCAGCGATAGGAGCAGCTTCCTTGCCTCCGGATTTACTAAATGGCAAATATACTATAACGACAAGCTCTGCTCTATCTCTCATCTTTTGCTGTTTTGGAAGAAAAGAGATGCCTGCGAACCAACTATGGTCTACTTTAAAAGCGGAGGTTTCTGCATCGATGGTGGATTTATAGAGAATTTCTGCTGTGCCGGTTTTCCCGATAAGCTGCCCTCCTTGCAACTCTAAGTAGTTTTTTTTCCATTCAGGATGACGATTAAGGCAGCGAATGATAGAGGGTCTAGCATTACCTTTTTCTCCGTTAACTACTTTATACATCCCTTCAAAAAGCATGTTTCGTACTGGGTCTGGTAATGGAAGTTGTTGTTTGACACATGTGCTATTCGTCCAAATATGCGGTTTTTGTTCTTCTTTTAAGCAAGAAGTAAATAGGGGAAAATGAATACCAATCAGCTTTAAATGTTCTTGGAAGGGAAATTGTTGGGAAGAAAAAGGATCGCTATATTCACGCAAGCGTTCTTGTCCTGCTATTAATTGCACGATTTTTGGTTTGAGAACGCAGCCTTTATTAGCGATTGCAGAAAGCATGATAGCTGTTTGTAAGGGAGTTACTGTTAAAGAGTGCTGTCCAATTGCAAAGGCATACAACCCTGTGCGATTGAATGAAAGATCATTGGGTAGTTGCCCAGCAAATTCTCCTGGTAGCTCAATTCCTGTTTTCTCTCCAAATAGAAAATTTTTTGACGTCTGAATAAGAGTTTCTGGATCTTGAATATGTTCGCTTGCTAGTAGAGAAAAATAAATGTTACTTGAGCTTTCAATTGCTCTTAATAAATCTGTTTTTCCTATATTAGGGTTACTACTGCGTGCAAGCCTGCCTTGTTTATATAGACGAGTAATAGGCAGACCTTCTTGTGTGTAACCTAGGATCTGTTCATTACTATTGGGATTGGCGTGCCACTGAATTTGATCGGTTAAAGTAAGTGGATTTAGATCTTTGTTTTGTTCTAAACGCTCGAGTAAAGTTTGATAGGCGACGAGTAGTTTGAATACCGAGCCAAGTGGAGTTGCTTGGCGGTATGCATAAGATTTCCCATACCCATATCCATTAGTAGGATAAAAAGCTGCGGCTAAGTGTTTTTCTAGCTGCTGTTTGTTACTTGTCCTAAGGCCTCTATAGCGCCCCAGTAGAGGGCGATTGAGCTCATGAAAACTACGCATTGTTTTTAAAAATTCAAATTGCAGAGCAAGTGGTAAAGAAGAAAGAGCTTTTTTGAACTCCTCTCTACATTTCTGAATAAGGGGATTCTTTTCTCCCTCTTTGATTGTGCGCTCTAAGTAGGGAATTAAATGAACCTCTGTTGTTTCTATGGACTCAAGAATTAAACTTTGAAAAAGGAAAAGTCGGTTTTTTTCCCAAAAGGTAGTAAAAAGATTTTTTTCTGCTAGGTCTAAGTATTCGGTATAAGGTTTTGCCCACTTTTTTTGAATCCTTTCCTCTTGTCTTTTTTGTTTCAGAAAACTAGCAAAGTGTTGCTCACGCCAAACAGAAAAATCTAATTCATGAAACCATTGTTTAGTTTGTGGTAACAAAAATCGTTGCATTTGAGAACAGAGCTGGTTCAGTGTGTAATAATCAGAGACCTTTAGATGGCCAATTGCTTGTAATAATTTAGGAGAAAAGGCTTCTTCATTGACCAATAGACGACATAAATCTAGAAGGAGAAGTTTATCATCATTGTGTTTTATCTCTGCTAAAAAAGAATCTAATGTTGTTTTAAGCTGCTGTAGAAGGAGGGTTTTTTGGATTTTTATTTTCGTATCAAGTGGAAACCTAGAAGATCTATGAGGAATTGTGTTATATAATGTTGCAAATAGATGAGGATAACTTGTTTGTTGCGATAACTCTAATAGTTGTTTAGCTGTTTTTTGAAGAGTACATGCTGCATGTAAACTATCAACTCGATTAAAACAATTTTTAATTTCGCTTTTGGGAGCTAGAATTGCATCTAAATAGTGATCAAGACACAGATGTAATTTCTCTTGATAAAACCGACTGGTGAGAGGATCTATTCTTTCTCTTTCAAGAGCTTGACAACCGTCCCATATATCGGCGATTAAACTTTCATTTTCTAACCATTTTAAAACAGCAGGTGATCCGCTAACAAAATCATTGGGATCAAATCTAGGATAAGAAGCAAAAGCCAAAAGCTCTCCTGTATTTGGTTCAATAGCTACGATTGCCCCTCCTTTAATCCACGGATGTTGCAGTGTGATTTCCTCTGTTAAATCGCGTTCTTTTTCATAAGTTGTTAATAAGCCTTCTGCAAATTGTTGTAACTCTTGAGAAATCGTTAATATAATTCTTTGCCCTGGGGTAGCTTCTCTACCATTAGGAAGAGAGCGTAATAGATTTCCTTTAGTATCAACTTCATAAGTTTTTTCTCCAATATAACCCCTTAGTTCGGCATCATATAAAGCTTCTATTCCTGTTTTGCCTATTAAATCGTTAATCGTATACGCTTTTTCCTGAAGAATTTGCAATCGCTCTCGAACTTGCAAAGGATTAGTAAATCCTTTAGGAAGGATACAAATTTCATTCGATTCTCTTAAAAAGAGATACTCTTTTAAATATTTTAATTCTTCCGCTATGTTATAATATTCTTTTTGGTTAATTGCGCTCATATAGCCAATGACATCGCAAGCGGTTTTGCCATGGGGATAAAACCTCTTCGATCTTTTTTCTGCATAAATGCCGGCCCAGTCTTTTTCTAAAAGTTTAAGTCGGTAATATTCTTGTTCTGAAATATTTCTTTTAATAACGAATGGAGTATGAGGAAAAAGCGAAGCTTTGCCATGAATAATATCTTCAATTTGCAAGGCATCCATTTGCAGTTCTTTTGCTAAAAGTAAAGAAAGTTCTTTAATAAATGACAGTCGTTTATACACACGAACTAATTTGCCTTCTTTGTTTTTCTCCCATTTAAGACGAGGAATTTGGCGAATATCGGCATAGCGAACAGAGGCATAGTATTGGATTTTATTGGCTGCTAAAGGAATATTAAACCGATCTCGAATCGTACCACGCTCAACTCTTTCAATGACAAGTTTTTGTTTAGGTTTGAGTGCCTCTAATTTTTTTTCCTCATGCTGAATAATAGCTAAGTACCAGACCCTAATGAGGATCAGAAATAAAGATAAAATAATTATATTTAAAACACGGTTTACTTTTTCCGGTATTGTATACATAAAAATTACTCTAGCCCTTATACTAGCTTAAAGATACTTAAATTTTAAGACTTGTCGCAAAGAATAAGGATGCATTTTTTTATGATCTTCAACTTTTAGTTGAAAAAAAAAAGACTTCTAGGGAGAATTATAGCCGTAAACTTTAAGCGCCTGTAGTTCAATGGTAGAACAGTAGCCTTCCAAGCTACTTGTGTCAGTTCGATTCTGATCAGGCGCTTTTCTTATTTTTAATTTAAATTTTAACCAAGACTGAAATTCTTTTAAAAGAATGCCGTCGTCACATAAGGGACAAAGCTTGGAACAGCAAGAACAATATAAAGAAGTTACTATTAAAACACTTCTAGAAAGTGGCGCTCATTTTGGGCACCAGAGACATCGTTGGAATCCGAAGATGAAGAGATTTATCTTCGAAGAGAGAAACGGAATCTATATCATAGACCTTTCTAAAACACTACAACAGATCCGCAATGCGACTCAAGTTGTCATGAATACGGTAAGCAAACGCAAATCTATTTTGTTTGTAGGCACAAAAAAGCAAGCTAAAAACCTTGTTCGTGAATGTGCAAAGCAGTGTGAAGAGTTTTATGTTTGTGAGCGTTGGCTAGGTGGAACACTAACCAATTTAACAACAATCCGTCAATCTATTAAGAAACTAGAGCGCATTGAGAAGAAAATCGCACTTAATGCAGATGATCTAACCAAAAAAGAACTTTCTCTATTGACAAAGGATCAGATTAAGTTGGATCGAAATTTCTCGGGAGTCCGCTCTATGAGAAAACCTCCTGGATTATTAATCGTAGTAGATCCAAGTCGTGAACATATTGCAGTAGCAGAAGCTAAAAAATTAGGCGTTCCTGTGATGGCTTTAGTGGATACAAACTGTAACCCAGACCCAATTGATTATATTATTGCATGTAACGATGATGCTTTAAAAAGCATTAAACTCATTTTAGAAGCGTTAACACAAGCTATTTTGCAACGTAAACAAGAATTAAAACTCACTACAGCTAAAGAAGATTTAGAAGAAGGGATTTCTTCTAAAGAAGAGCAAGAAGGAGCTAAGTAATCTTATGAGTAAAGTAGCTGCTGAATTGGTAAAGCAATTGCGCGATCGTACAGGTGTAAGCATGAGCAAGTGCAAAGAAGCGCTTGAAAGCTCCAATAGCGATATGGATAAATCTATTGAATTCTTGCGTAAAGCGGGCATGACTTCTGCTATCAAAAAAGAAGGTCGTGATGCAAACGAGGGCTTAATTGAAATTGATGAAGAAGAAAATGCTTTGGTTTTGGTTGAAGTAAACGCTGAAACGGATTTTGTTGCGCAAAATGCAAAGTTTAAGCAATTCGCTCAAGAATTAATACATCAAGCGATTCAAACAAAACCAGCTTCTGTAGTAGAGCTTATGCAGTTATCTTATGCAAAAGATCCTTCGATTACTCTAGATCAATATAGATCTTTAATAGTGCAGAGCTTAGGAGAAAATATTCAAGTAAAACGTCTGTTGATTATTCCTAAGTCCTCAGATGTTTCCATAGGATTCTATAGCCATATGGGAGGGAAGATTGTTTCTGTAGTTGTGCTTACAGGAGGAAAAGGACATGAGAGTTTAGCTCGTGATATTGCTATGCACGTAGCGGCAGAAGCCCCTGAATATTTATCGCCTGAAGAAGTGCCGTCTGAAGTTAAAGCAAAGGAAGAAGAAATAGCGCGCAGTCAAGTGCAAAATAAGCCTCCTCACATTATTGATAAAATTGTCGAAGGGAAATTGGAAGCATATTATATGGAGATGTGTTTAACTCGTCAAAAGTATGTTAAGGACAGTTCCATGACAATTGCTATGTTGCTCGATAAAGAGAGCAAAGCATTAAAGCATCCTGTAGAAATTCAAGCATTTTATCGCTGGAAAGTAGGAAGCTAATGCATAGACCCGCTTACAAAAGAGTTCTGCTTAAATTATCAGGAGAAGCTCTGATGGGTGGGCAAACTTTTGGTGTTGAACCGGCAGCATCCTCCCAGATTGCACAAATGATTAAACAAGCTTGTAATCTCAAAGTGCAATTGGGAATTGTAATCGGCGGAGGCAACATATTCCGAGGAGTTCAAGCTAAAGCCTTTAGTTTTGAAAGAACTCCAGCTGATCACATTGGAATGTTATCTACTACAATCAATGGACTGGTCTTGCAACAATCTTTAAAGAGTGTCGGCATTGATACTCATGTTATGAGTGCTCTTAATACAGATGTTATCGTTGAAAAGTATAATTGGAAACAAGCTTTGGCTTATTTAGAGAGCGGCATACCAGTCATTTTTGTTGGTGGAACAGGCAATCCTTATTTCACTACAGATTCTGCAGCTGCCTTGCGCGCTATTGAAATGAATGCAGAGATTTTGCTTAAAGCCACAAAAGTTGATGGGATTTATGACTGCGATCCAAAAAAGAATACTAAAGCCAAAAAATTCAATCGATTAACTTATTCAGAAGTTTTGGCAAAAAACTTAGAAGTAATGGATTCTACAGCAATTGCATTATGTTCTGAAAATAAAATCCCTATTTGCGTATTTGATTTATTCGACCCAACCGCCCTACTACATATTGTGTGTGGCGAATCTTTAGGTACATTAGTAACAGGAGACAAGCCATGAATATAGTTAAGCAGACGGAATCAAAAATGAAAACCTCATTAGAACACTTTAAAGATGACTTAAAAAGTCTGCGTTCTAATCGTGCAAATCCTGCTATACTAGATAGTGTTTTTGTGGAAGCCTATGGCTCAAAAATGCGCATCAAAGAATTAGCTTCTATTACGACTCCAGAAAGTAGACAAATCTTGATTTCTCCTTTTGATCCACAAATGCTGCAATCTATTGCAAAAGGAATTGAAAAAGATCATACCTTGAATTTAAGGCCTGTTATAGAAGGAAGTCAGATTCGAATGAATATTCCTCCTATGGATGGATCAATGCGTGAGAAACTTGCCAAACAGGTTGATGCAAAAACCGAAGAGCAAAAGATTGCTATTCGTGGCTTTAGACAAAGCGGAAATGAATCTATTCGTAAGCAAAAAGCAGAAGGATTGATTACTGAGGATATGATGAAAAAAGATGAGAAAGAAATACAAAAGCTGACTGATACTTTCTGCAAAGAGATCGAAAATATTGCTAAAGCTAAAAAGCAAGAGTTAATGACAGTTTAGTATTGCAAGAAATGAATGCGGTTAGTACAATGACTGCTTTTCTAAGGCCCCATCGTCTAGCCCGGTCTAGGACATCAGGTTTTCATCCTGGTAACAGGGGTTCGAATCCCCTTGGGGTCAACTGTTTTATTTTGAGACTTTAGCTCAGCTGGTAGAGCATCTCACTTTTAATGAGAGGGTCGTTGGTTCAAATCCAACAAGTCTCAAATCTTTAACAAATTTAGAGCCACTTTATTCTGCTCCAACAAGTTTTTTCTTATTTCATGTAACTTTGGGGTCCGAAATCTATGTTAGCTAGCATATGACTGAAAATGACAGAGGAAATGTAAAGAATGGTTGCAAACAAGCCAATCTTTATACCCTCAGATTACTCAAGCTATTTTCTTAAGCCCTCATTCCTCTTTTATAGCTCGTCATTGGTTATTATCCATGATTTGAAAAGAATAGATAGCAACCTTTATCTAGCTTTAGAAAGCTTAAAAAAAACCCCATTGTATCCATACATTAATTGCTTTACACTACACGCCAATAGTGATCGAACGAAGTTAGTTAAGGCAATTTCTAGCATCTTTATTCAAAACATAATAGCCTTAAGCTTTGATCGTTTTAAGGAAAATAGATATGTATATTTCAACTTCCCCGCCTGAAAATTTTCTTCCCTCTGTTGAAGCAGTTGCTTGTTTTTGTTATTGGCAAGAACGTTTTCTTTTCCTTTTACGTCAGCCAAATAAGTTGCAAGGAAATACTTGGTGCTTGCCTGGAGGTAAGGTAGAACAAGAAGAACCTTTGCGCAAAGCAATTTATCGAGAAGTATACGAAGAAGTAGGAATTACGCTCATAAAGGAACATAGTTTCTTTTGGAAAAGCTTATTTGTTCGCGTTCCTCATATGGAATATACGTTGCATCTTTTTCATACAGATCTTAATCAAAAAAAATTTTGTATTAACTTAAATCTAACCGAGCATAGTAAATATCGTTGGTTATCTCTATCAGAAGCTAAGAAACTTCCTTTAATTGAAACTGGTCAAGAGCTTATAGCGATGTTTGAAAAAGATTTTAAAAAAAGTTGCTGATTGTTTCATAAACATATTGTTTTTATGCTTAAATTCCTTAGTATTTTCCTAATTGGTGGCTCTATGGCTTTTGCTTTTTTGCAAGAAGAATCCACCGATGTTTTGCTAGTTGCAGAATATGTTGAAGAGATTATGTCATCTATTGATGAGACGGTAGAAGAAATCGTATCTATCCCTTCTTACCAACAGACATTTGAAAATACCATAAAACCATGTACTGTTTTAATAGAAGATCTATTTCATGCCTTTGTGTTACTTTATATTTTAAGAGAAGAAAGAACCTTACAAACAGCAGTTGATTGGGAACTAAAAAAATTAAATAGCTTTCTCAAGACAGAGATTTTTGATAATCCTAAATTTCAGCAGTCTTTACTTATCTATTTAGCAACTATGTTAGATCAGAGAGGGGCTTTAAATGCTTATAGAAGATGTTTAAGCTAATCTAGCAGCAGAATCAAAATATATGTATTAATTTTTTTTATACTGATAGTATTTGTTAGTCTCATCATTGGGGACAGAAAACAGAAACTTCTTAAAAAGGTTATTTTTATGATGAAGCGAATATTGATTCTTTTAAGTTCTTTTTTTTTAACAAATTGTTATGCAGATTTTCCATTTGATGTAGCGGTTCTAACTGTGCCAAAATCTGGCACTCATCTTTTAGAAAAGGCAGCTAGTTTAATCACTAAGCAAGAGGTTAATTGGGGAAAAACTTATTTGATGAATGAAAAATTCGTTCTTTTTAATCATTTGTGGCCACAGATGAATGCAACAATACATAATCCAAATATTTTAAAAATTATTTTATTTAGAGATCCAAGAGATATGCTTATTTCACAAATGCTTTCGATGAAAAAAGGAAGAGGAGGATGGCCAGGCTTACCTAAAAATCAAATAGATGTATTTCGGTCTATGTCAGAGTATGAGAAGATCAATTTTCTTATAGATTCACCAGTAGGGATGTTTTATTATTCCAAACTTTGCTCTGAATTACTTAATAAACCTAATGTTATAGCTTTTCGTTTTGAAGATTTAGTTGGGCCAGAGGGAGGTGGTTGCCGATTACGGCAAGAAAAGGCTTTGAGAAAACTGGCTTTAATCCTTGGATATGCAATAGGCACAAATGAAATTACAAAAATTGCATTACAGCTATTTGGTAACACAAAAACATTTCGAAAAGGACAAATTGGCTCTTGGAAGCAGTATTTTAGCGATGAGCATAAAAGTCTATTTAAAGAAAAGATGGGAGAGTATCTCATTCATCTAGGATATGAAGAAGATGATCAATGGTAGATTCTATTTAGATCTTTGTAGGGTAGGAAGTTTATCGAATATCTTCCATTTTTCGTTCCACTCTTGCCATTTAGTGGCAAGAGGTTGAATGCAACCTCTCCATAAACCTCCTGCATTACAACACTTGATTGCTTTATTTGTTAGTCGATTTACTAATGCATTCAAAACAAACCGAGCAGCTGGGTGAGATTTATCAATAAGAATCCTGGCGTATCTAGCGGTGTTATTTGCTTTTTCTATACAAGCTTCTACAGAAATACGTTCTGGTTCAGGAGTGTCAGAGATTAAAAGCTTTACATAAGAACAAAGTTCTACCGAATGCTGTTTTTCTGAGCATCTAGTGCATTTATGAGCGTCTAGGAACTCTTCTATAGAATTTACAACTGTATAGAACTTATCTAATTGATCGATATTAGCATAAACAATAGCCAATCCGAAAAGAGAACGAAAATGTAGAGTGGGATTATTTTCTATATCTTGTGAAAGTTGATAACCAACTTCTAAATCATTTAATGCAAGATCGTAGCTCTGACATAACAGATAACTCTCTGCGCGATTAATATAACAATCTGCTGAGCCAAGATCAGCAATTTGTGCTGTTTCAAAATCAAGAACCTCTTGAACTGAGTTAAAATTAGTTTGAGCATAGCTCAGTTGCCATAGGGTCGATAAAAAAAAGATCAAGAAACATTTTAGAATCTTCATAAAAAGAGCTTCTTTTTTTAAAAGAATGCGTTTTCTTCTGTAGAGTAACACTGCAAAATTTTTTAGATCAATATCAAAGAATCAGTTATAAAATTTTATGTATTTTTAAAAAATTCAAATGAATAACATAACTAGAAAAATACAAAAGAAGGTTGTTATGTCAAAAAAGAAAATGCATTGAGTCTGGAGAATTTTAAGTTTTGTTTTTTTCTGTTGTTTATTTCCCGTCCATGGGCAGGAAATGGTAGAAGAAAGTCTCGAAATAGCAATTTTTGCTGGAGGTTGTTTTTGGCACGTGCAACATAATTTTAATCAGATTGGTGGAGTAGTATCGACAAAGGCAGGATATACAGGTGGAGATAAATTAGATCCTTGTTATGAAGAGGTTTGCTCTAAAGAAACAGAACATTTTGAAGCGGTACAAGTAGTGTATAATCCGTAAAGAGTTAGTTATGAAGATCTTTTAGATGCTTATTGGGAAATGATTGATCCGACAAGGGATGACGGACAGTTTGAAGATACTGGACCTCAATATAGACCTGTTATTTTTTACCATAATTTGAGCCAAAAACAGGCTGCTGAGAGATCAAAGCAAGCGCTTATTCAGTCAAAGAAATTCCCGCAGGTTTTGGTACAAATCTTGCCAGAGATTGTTTTTTATGTAGCAGAGAAATACCATCAAAATTATCTGGAACAATGCGAATCTTAGAAGTAGAGAGTTCCTTTTTTTTGGTGCATTTATACGCCAAATTAAAATAGTTCATAAAATGTTATATATGTTTTTAAAGAAAAAGCCATACTTTAGCCTAGAGAATCTACATGGGGTGATGTATGCCAAAAATGAAAATGCGCTGGATTTGGAGAATTTTAATTTTTACTCTTTTCTGTTATTTACTTCCCATTTATGGGCAAGAAACAAGTAAGAAGCTCGAAATAGCAACTTTTGCTGGAGGTTGTTTTTGGTGTGTGCAACATGATTTTAATCAAATTGATGGAGTAGTGTCCACAACGGTAGGCTATACAGGTGGGCATAAATTAGATCCTACTTATAGAGAAATCTCTTCTGGGACCACAGGTCATCTAGAAGCGGTGCAAGTGGTTTATAATCTACAAAGAATTAGTTATGAAGATCTTTTAAATATCTATTGGAGAATGGTTGATCCTACAAGAGATGATGGGCAATTCTGTGACTTTGGACCTCAATATAGGCCTGTTATTTTTTACCATGATTTAAGTCAAAAACAAGCTGCTGAGAGATCAAAACAAGCGCTTATTCAGTCAAAACGGTTCCCTCAAGTTTTGGTGCAAATTTTGCCAGAGGTCACTTTTTATGCAGCAGAGGAGTATCATCAAAATTACTCTAGAACACATCCTGTACGCTATAAACTCTATCTTTATAGGTGCGGAAGAGATAAAAAGCTTAAAGCTTTTTGGGATACGACTTAAACTTCACCTCAATAAGGCTACCTGTAATATAGGATTTAAGACAGTTAAGAGTGGTTTCTGCTACTTCTTCTGTAGAAAGTAGAGTAGAAGGATCTTCTCTAGGGAATTCTCGATAACGCATAGCTGTGGCGGTTCTTTGTGGAGCAATCGCATTGACATAAAGATGAGAGTATTCTTCTGCTAGTCCTTGTGTGAAATTAACAATAGCAGCTTTACAACTGGCATAAATGGTATAGTTCTTTCTGCCACGAGAATAACTGGAAGAAGCCATATTGAGAATATGGCCTTGCGGTTTTATTTGAGCACATTTGCAACAGAAGAGCACGCTGGTTAAATTAGCTGCAATGATTTCTTGAATTTCTTGTTCTGAGAGGCGTATAAAAGGTTTTTTTATTAAAAATCCGATACTATTAATTAATCCATCCACTGGACCGAACTTATTAAAAATATCTGCAAATACTTTTTCTACATCACCATGGCAACATAAATTAGCAGGATAGCTTTTAGAAGATCGAGATATATCGATTGCTTCCGCACCTTCTTTTTCTAAGCTTTTAATAATTGCCTGTCCGATCCCTCCAGATCCTCCTGTAATAATATAACGCTTATTCTTTAATGTTTTTAAGCTGGGCTTTGCATCAGAATGCTGTAAACGAAAAATCTGATCTGCTAAAAATAAGTCTAACTCTGTTGTGATTTTAATATTGTACTCACTTCCTTCTGTAATAAAAACTCGATGATCTTTAGCAAGCACAAGGGAGCAATCGTCAGAACTATTTTTTTGGATAGCATTTAAGTGAGCTTCTAAAATAAGAGCATAGGAAAAACTCTGTGGGGTTTGTCCTCGTAGGTATTGATTACGAGAGGGGATTGTATGAATTTGTTTTAAATCCATTGTGTGAACAAGGGTGTCACTAGAGGGAATGCAAGTATCAACAGCTTTATGTAAACGAGCAAGAGAAATATTTTTTTGTAAAATTTCTTCGCTGACAAAAGGTCTGACTGCATCGTGAATCACCACAATTTCCGTATGAGAAGGACAAGCTAATAATCCTTTCAAAGAAGATGCCTGGCGATTTGATCCTCCAGCAACTACATAAACCTGATCCTTAAAAGAATTCTCTTTTTGGACTTGTTTGATATATTCAGGTACACAAACCAGAATAATACGAGAAAAAAGTTGAGTGTTTAAAAATTTATCTAAGGTGTGTTGATAGATCTTTTTCCCAGATAAACGATGAAATTGTTTTGGGATTTGGCTACCGAATCTAGTTCCAGATCCAGCCATGAGAAGAATTGCTACAATCATGGTTTAAATGCTCAAGTCGATTCCTTGTAGCTGTTTATGTAAGAATTCTGCGCGTTTTCTAGCACTTTCTTGAGGATCTAGAAGGCCTGTATTACAAATATAAGTCAGGTGAGCGCGTCTACATGTAAATAATAGATCATTAATTGTTTTTTCAGAAACTCCTTTAACCCAATTGAGTTCTAAACCAAGTTTAATTAAGCTTAAAGCATTTAGCGCTTCTTTTTCTTGTAGTTGGTAAGAATGTAAAAGAAGACCATAAGCACGACTTATCTGATCTTTAATTTCTGGATTACCTTTTTCTTTTAAATGGGTACGTAATGTCTTTTCCAAAGCCATAAAATTCATAATTGTCGTATGTAAAGAATAGAGAATTGTTTCCTCATTTATGCCTAATGTATAGACATTGCTTAAAATAATAAGATCGCCAATTAGCTCTTCTAATGTACCCGACATACCTATAGCATATATATTTTCTTGTTGGCTTTTAGTTAGTAGTTCTTGTAGTTGTCCGCAGTGAATAATAGCGGGTAGATGCAAGTAAGCGTGTACTTTAAGGGCTGTTCCTGAATATTGGGGATAAGAAGTTAAGAAACCAAATTTATGGGAAAAAGAAAAATCAAAAACTTTACTTAAATCCGTCTCTATTTGATTGAGCCGATTCCAGGTTGTTTCCCATTCTCCTTGGTAATCAACACAACAAATATGTAAATGATCTTCTTTATTAATTTGAGCAAAGAACAACTCATTCTCATCAAGAACAAACCCTTGATGAGAATGAGTATTAGCTAGATTTTCTAAACATAAAAAATGTTCAAATAAAAATTCCTTGTCAAGAGTAGAAAGTTGGGTGTTTTTTAATGCAATAGACTTAGGCAAACAAGAAGATAGACCATTACATAAGATGCTATAAACCCTTTCAAATTCACTATCAAGCATTTTTGCAGGGAAATGATAGCTAGCTAGATTACGACTTAGAGAAAAACAAGTAGCAGGCCAAATGGTATTTGTTTGATTTTCCCAAGGAGTGTGAGAAAGAAGAGTATTTGGTAAGTTAGATTTTTCCATCAGAGCTGTTTTTTCCAAGTAGGGCATTAATTTGATCGCGAAGCCATGCGGCTTGTTCGTAATTTTCTTTTTTCAAAGCGTCGTTTAATGCCTCATTTAAAACAACAAGGCGGTTAGAAGAGGGGATTTTAGCTGATTTATTAGGAGATTTTCCTAAGTGCAGAGGTTGGTTTTTACGATTTTTGACTACTTTTAGCAGTTGTAAAGGAATTTTTCCCATAGAAGTTAATTCTGTAATTAAGATATCTGCAAAAACAGCATAACATTCGCTACATCCTAGAGGATTTCCCATTTTGATAGATTCTAAGGTGGTGCGGCAGTTCCCACAACACATTCCAGTTTCTGCATGGCTTTCATGAAAGGCTGTCTTACTTGAATAACCGTGTAATTTTTGTTCTAAAATAGGGCAAGTAGCACACATCTCATTACACGTAATCGAAGTATCGAGTATTTCTTTATAGGTTACAGCAATAGGTTTTTTGCAGTGACTACATTCAATAGGTCTTTCAGCCATCTAAGATTTAAATTCCTTTTTTTTAGATTCTAGGTAAGTTAGGTAAAGCTAGTCAACTATTGTTTTTGCTGTCGATCCTTGCGGCGTTATAAGTACTAGAAAGAAAGCAACAACCATTAAAGAACTCATAATGTATAAGGTGGAAATAATGGGTTGAATGGAAACCGTTTTGGAAATCAATCCAGCCCAAGTGGGTCCTAAATTTGCAATACACCAGGCAGAACCCATTAATAAGGCAGAAATAGTACTTGGATGTTCAGATAAACATTGGTTTGCCCATGATACAGCTAAAGGATTCATTGTTCCAATCATTCCGCCTAAGCAAGTGAGAAATATAACTGTTTTCCAAGGAGGAATAGAAGTTTGCAGTAAGAAACTGTAAAATAAAAATAGCGCACTTATGGTTACAGTTAGTAGTACATATTTGTAATTGTATCTATCACATAGATAACCTGTAATAATCATACAGACAGCTCCTCCTAATATAAAACAAAAATGTGCTCCTCCTTGACATAGCCAAATATGACATTCTTTTGTTTGCATAAGATCAGGGAGTAAAAAGATAAAAGCTGCTGATAGTGTTACATTAGCAATTTGGATTAAATATAAAGGCAGTAATAGCCTCTTGTGTTGTAAGAAAAGCTGGAGAGCTTGCTTAATAGAAAAAGGAGTTGTTTCTGTTTGTGCATCTAAAGGATAAAAAAGTAAGAGAACCAATAAAATCAGAACAGGGATGTAAAAAATCAGTGCATGACCATTAAAAAATGCAATCGTTTTTGTAAAGGTAAGTTGAGAAATAGCAAGGCCAATTGCTCCTGAAGAAGAGAATAAAAGAATATAACGTCCTTTATGGTTTTCTGATAATTTGCTTGCAAAACCAACTGCAGCAGGATGAAAAGAAGAAGAGCCAAGCATCATCAAAAAAAGTAGACAAAAAGAAAAAAATAAGTGCTCAGTAAAGGTCATCCATAGAATAGACGAAGCAAGTCCAAGTCCTAACATCATGATTACCTTGCGATGCCCTCGATCAGATATATAGCCAAAGCCGAGTTGAAGAGATTCTCCCATAAATCCACTTATACCTGCAAGAATACCCGCTTTAGCCAAATCAATATGAAATAGCGTTTTATAGATAGGCCAAATACCCGTAAAGAAATCAAGAATTAAATGACTACACCATAAGAGGCATAAACTTCTACACAAAGTAGGTTTAAAGCGGTAATTCATAAGCTCAAAAACCCTGTTTTTTGCAGCATAAAATAGGATTGCAATATTCTTCTATAGCTAATTCATAATAGACAAAAAATAACTGGATCTATAGGTTTTATTTATTTAAAGATAAGAATTAATAAAACAAAAAGTGGGGATTGTCATGGAAAGACAGAAGATTTTAATTTTAATAACTAGTTTAGTGGCGTCTTATTTTTCGCTTGAAGCTGCTTCTCAGCAAGAGACGCTTCTTACAAGATTAGATGCTAAAGGCCAAGATATCCATATACAAGAACTAGCAAAAAAACAAGAAGCAGAAAGACAAAAACAATACCAAGTTGAAAAAGTAGAACAGCAAAGAATTGCTACTCAAGAAGAACGCAAGTCTGATCGATTAAAAAAGCAAGAAATACAAGAGCAAATAAAGTTGGTCCGTAATCTAGAAACAGATGAAGATGATTTTATGGTTGATTCTACCGTTTCCGAAGAAGAAAATTAATGAGTAAAACTCAAAATAAGGATGATCATGAAAAAACAAATGTTATTTCTTTTAGCAGCTAGCATGATGGCAGCTTATTCTCCTTTATGTGCTGAATCATCTCTTGTCGAAAAAGCAATTGAAGTACCTGAACTATCTATTGATGAAAAAGTATTTGTTGCGAAATTAAGCAATGAAAATCGTAGGATATTTATTCATTTAGAAAAAGAACAGAGAGAATCTATAATTACTGCAGTAAAGAATGGATTAGATCCTGATAAAGCTGTTCAGCATTTGATGGAGCCAATGAGTGTAGATAAGGAACTGAGTAAATAAATCCTAAAATAGCCTGGTTTAAAATCCAGGCTGTATTGCAAAAGGATAGCTGAAGAATAAGAAATGAAATGTATTAAAGCCAAAATGACAGAAAATACTGGCTTCAATTGCTTGAGTCCAACGATAAATCACCCCATAGAAAAGACTTGCACAGAAAGTAAGGGCTATTGCAACGAAATTGGGAGACCACCCAATGTGTAGAAGAGCAAATAAAATGGAAGTAATGATAATGCTGCAACCGGTGCCTAATGGCTTTGATCCAAATG
The DNA here is from genome assembly GCF_015356815.2 of Candidatus Rhabdochlamydia porcellionis. Lineage (GTDB taxonomy): Bacteria > Chlamydiota > Chlamydiia > Chlamydiales > Rhabdochlamydiaceae > Rhabdochlamydia > Rhabdochlamydia porcellionis. The sequence goes on along the minus strand of NZ_CP075585.1, from coordinate 1,355,836 downwards.
CTTGATCTAATTCTTGTTGAAAAAATCCACGAAAAAATGCCTCTTCTGGAATAGAGACAAAAATCAAATTCTGAATAATCCAAATTAAAAAAACAGATGGTATTTTAGGATCAAAGGTAATGGCTTTTAAGTAATAAGAAATAGCCGCTAAACTAATGATCATGAGTGCTAATACTAGTATAATTTTTTTTATCAACTCCCAAAATTTTTCCTTAGATTCGATTAAAGGTAATAGATAAGCAAGTACAAAAAGGCCAATAAACGGCTTATCAAAATTTAACCATAAGGTTAATGGATAAGAGCTTTTGCTAATCATCAAATCAGAGACAATTTTCCAATTAGCAAAACCTGGTAAGAAATGCATAAGTAAAGAGATGGAAATAAAAACAGCAGTACCAAACAGTAAAAAGCGAATAGAAAGATTAGTCGTTTTTTTTAAAGCGTATTGGCAAATACCTAATAGAATAATAGAAAATAAAGATGCAGTTGTTGCTATATGCGTGTATAAAGCTAAAAAATAGGCAATGAATAAAAAAATAGCCCAAAGCCACTTCTTACAAATCCATACACTCATCAAGCTTACACCTAGAGTAAAAAAGCATAAGGTGAAAAGGGGGTTTTCTTTAAATATCTCGTAACTAAAAGAACTGATTTGCATAATGCTCCTTGAGCTATTAAGAACTTTTTCAATCCCACCAGCTATTAGAAGAGCACTCTTTTGGCCGACCTCTATTTCTATTAAATATTCTAAGGCTGTTAGCAGCATATCTTCTATGAGAACTTTATTTTATAGAAAGTTTTTTTATTTCCCAGTTTCAAAAGAGTTCTGACAACTTCAGTATTGAGTTTAATTAATTAAGAATAGGAAAGATAAGACAAAAAAGCAGTACAAAAAAAAACCTCTTCATGTTGTACAAGTTTCATTTGTAAAAAAAACAGTAGCAAAAAGAGGCCAAAAATGGGAAACTTGTCGAGTTATGCTGCTCTATAGATGATTTTTGGAAGGATTTTAACATACAATGGAAGAGACATTTAATTACCAAAGATAAAGTCTTAAGAGGTCCTAAAGGGAAAATGTCTGCTCCTGGAGTGATGACAATATCTATTTTATTTCACTAATCAAACTACAAGAATTTCAAATGCTTCTATTGCAGCTATGTAGTGGCTCATCTCCGAAAGATGATTCCTATGCATTATAATATAAGTGTGTATTGTTTCCTAATTAAAATAGGAACACGCTTAACAACTCATTATCCATTTGCAAAGAATTTACTTCTTTAGCTCTTTCTTCTAGCTTTTGCTGAGATAAGGTAGTTAAGATGTCTGATAAGGAAAGTTTAGGGCTAGTTGTTTGCCAGAAAACTCAAAACTGAGGTTTTTAGCCCATTTGTTCTTAGACAAGGACAACTTAAGTTAAACAATTATAGAAATGATCGTTCAAGAAAAGACAGATCAGCAAAATGATTGCAATATCAATTTCATCTTTTTAAAAAGCAAAATCTGGTAGAATCAACTGGTTTTAGAGGATTTATATGTTACGTAAAAAATCAGGTGAGATCGAATGGTTAGAATTTGAGCTTTTACAAGAGATTCCTCATCTTAAAGCGGGAGTTCTTTTAAGGCATGGAGGAATCAGCCAAGGCCCTTATGCGTCGCTTAATTTGGGAGCGAGTACGGGCGATCTTGCAGAACATGTAGCTTATCATCGCAAGCAAGTACAGCAACTGTTTAATTTTAAAGAAATAGTGACAGGGAACCAAGTGCATGAAGTTCATGCTGAATGGATACAAGCGTTTAAACAGGATGTAGGAAATTGTGATATTTTACTAACTGATTTGTCTGAGATCGGTTTATTAATTACTCACGCAGATTGTCAAGCTGCAATTTTTTATGATCCCTTACGAAAGGCAATAGCTAATACACATGCAGGTTGGAGAGGAAATGTGGGTAATGTGTATCGTGAAACAGTAAGAGCTATGCATAAAGCTTTTGGCTCTAATCCTGCTGATTTACTTGTTTGCATTTCACCAAGCCTTGGACCAAAACATGCAGAGTTTAAAGAGTATAAGAAAGAATTTCCACCTGATTTCTGGAAATACCAAGTAACGCCGTTTCATTTTGATCTATGGGCTATTGCTAAAGATCAATTGGAGGAAGCAGGTGTGCTACCTTCTCATATTGAGATTGCAAGCATGTGCACATATTGCAATGCAGAAGATTTTTATTCCTATCGCCGAGATCAAATAACAGGAAGAAATGGGACAATCGTTGGCTTTACTGAGAAGGCATTTGATTAAAAAATAGAACAGCTTCTTTAGCAAGGCTTTCTTGGATTTTTTTGCGATCGACTCCTTGAGGGTCTTCATAAAATCTAGGATGTAAAAATCGCCGACCAACACTTGTGGCTCTGTTAAGAAAAGTATAATGATTAGCATTTCCTTTAAGAATTTTGAGTGATGCTCGATTCATTATTTTAGCAAACCACTTTGCATTCTGTTCTGTTGGTGCAATTTCATCTTGTTCTGACGCTACGATATAAAATGGAGGTTGAATATTTTTTAAACTTTTTTCTGTAAACATCCACCCTAAAGCAGGGGCCATTACAAAAAAAGCAGAGATGCGTTGATCATGGAAAGATTGGAATACTTGCTTAAAATCCGTTTCCTTTAGTTTATCTAAAGAAACAGCCTCTCCTAGCTGTTGGTTACAGATTTGTTGAAATGCGCTTTGCTCAATTTCCTTTACACAAGCCCCAGCTATCCATAAACCTGTAGTTGCACCTAATGAATATCCACTAAATCCAATACGACTTTGGTCGATACGGTCTTGAAATAAACTGTTATGTAAAATTTGATCGATAACAAAAGAGACATCTTTAGGTCTTTCCCAAGTTTTAATGTAGAATTCTGGAATTTTATTATTCCAAGTATTGCCATAATGATCCATAGAAGCTACAATATACCCATTAGCGGCTAATGTTTCAGCAAGCCATGCAATATTAAAACGATCTCCACCATGGCCGTGCGAGAGAACAACCATAGGGTAGGTTTCCTTTTGGTTGCTTAACGCAGCATCTCTTGCTTCTCCACAACGTACCCACATACCTAAAGGGTTAATAGACGGTGTTTCTGGATCAATAGGATACCATATTTCTGTAACAACAGGGCGCTTGCGCTCTACATCGTAAAAATGCAAGGTAGTAATCCCCGTTTTTTGAGGATGAAGGATAACCTTAGTAAAATATTGGCTTAAGTATATTTTTTGACTTAAAGGCCACAGCACAAGCAGAAAAGCTGCTAGATAAAGAATCCAGTTAGTTTTCTTTTTACGCATTTTCAAGTAGAACCTGTTTTTTTACATAGCATCTATTTTTTTCTGATAAGAAATTTTTTACTAAAAGGGAAGTTTTTTTATTTTTACAAAAGCATATCTTATAGGAAATAATCTTGGCATAAAATTCTTTGCTGAGCTGATTTCTTTGTTATTGATCAAGTTTAACTTTGTCTTTTCATTTTGGCCATCGTTGCTATGCGCCTACTATAATGATTTTTTAAAAAACTTGTTCGATAGCACGCTTGAGGCAACTTCCATATGTTCATTCCAGATTCGAAAATACGAATAAACGTTATGCCATTTTTTAGAGAATCTCTAGAGAATAGCGCAGTATTCTTCATCGGGTCTATTGTTCTAAGAATGTGTCTTTATTTTATCCTAAACAAAATATTTTAAATATGTTCTTAGATTATGCGTATAAAGCTTTTTATGAAAGGCTCTATTTTAAGCCAATCTAATTTTTAGAAATAAAAAGTAATTCTATTTTTTTAAATCTTTATTTTTATTCTTAAAAAAATTACATGTAAATTAAAGAGAGGTATAAATGAAAAAAATTTTAGTTAAAATTCTAATTCTATTTTCTACTTTTATTTATGCTGCTGAAACAAGAGATGTGCCGGTTTTGATTTTAGGAAGCGGTCCTGCTGGTTTAACAACTGCTATTTATTGTGGACGTGCTGGGATTAAGCCGGTTGTAATTACAGGAGGTAGTGTAGGGGGTATGATTACCCAATCTCCTAGAGTAGAAAATTGGCCAGGAAAAGATGTGATTTCAGGAATTGAACTAGGTAAAGATCTTGAAAATCAAGCACGTTTAACCGGAGCAGAATTACTTAGAGAGGAAGTAATTGATGTAGCACTCTCTCATGATCTTTCTCAAAAAGCGCACCAAATAACAACTCGTTCTTTAATTACTCAAGAGGAAATGATATACTATGCTCCTATTGTAGTTGTCGCTTTAGGAGCAACCCCTAATAAATTGCATATTCCTGGAGAACAGAGTTATTGGTCTAAAGGAGTATATAGTTGTGCAGTATGTGATGGGGGATTTTACAAGGACAAAATTGTAGCAGTGGTAGGAGGAGGAGATGGAGCTTTAACAGAAGCGCAATATCTTGCTAACCTTGCTAAAAAAGTTTATATCATAGTACGCGGAAGAGGTTTTCGTACTGTAGAAAAACAAAGAGAGAAACAAGTGGTATCTTTGCCAAATGTAGAAGTTTTCTATCAAACTATAGTAAAAGAGATAAAGGGAGAAAAAGATCGGGTCAGCTATCTTATTTTATCCAATCAAAAACACAAAAAAAGTTATCACTTACCAGTAGATGCTTTATTTTTAGCTATTGGATCTATGCCAAACACAAAGCTATTTGCCAATCAATTAGAGCTAGATTCAGGATATATTCGGCTAAAGGAACATCAAAAAACCTCTATTAAGGGAGTATATGCTGCAGGAGAGGTAGCAGATCCGGAATTTAAACAGGCAATTTGTGCAGCAGCAGATGGAGCTAAAGCAGCTATGCAATTACAAAAAGAGGCCAATAAACCGTGTAAGCCTTGTGAGCTTCTGCAAAACAAATTAAAAAAGGAAATATAAATGAAAAGCATTCTAATGATTTTAAGTGGTTTATTTATGGTTTGCTCTTTGCCGATTTATTCTGCAAATAAGCAATTGCTTAAAATTCAAGGAAAGATTCTTGAAGTCTCTTCTTTGGAAGAGCTAGATACGTTTTTAGAAGATCAAAAAATAGTCTTTATCGACTTTTATAAAAATTCTTGCCCTCCTTGCGAGCAATTTAAGCCTTTATATGAAAGTTGGGCGCGTCTGTTTGATAAGCAGATTATCTTTATTAAGATCAATGCAAGTAATCCAAAAACAGATGACTTATGTAAAAAATTTAACATAACTGGCTTACCTACTTTGATTGTTTTAGATAATCAAGGAGAGGAAATTGCTAAGCATACAGGAATGGAAGAAATAAAGAAGATGAATATAAAAAAGTTTTTAGCTTACGTAAGGGATTAAGGGTTCAAATAAGTCGATAGGCGATTTTTCCATCCAGGTAGCCAACGTGATTCATCTCTAGGCGCATTAGCTACCCGGTTTTCAAGCAAAAAATTAGCTGCTTTCACAAAATCTTGAACGGGGTTAGTTAGTTGATTTGGCATATTTTGTATCACTTGTTTTAATCCCCATCCTTGATTTGCATATTGCTCTTTAAGCGTAGTTCCCTCTCCCTTGAAATTAATATAATCTATGATGGCGTATTTTCCATTAGAGGTTTGAGCAAGCAGATGTATTTTTTTGATAAAAGATTTTTTTTCTTTAAGAGGAAGAGAAAAAAGAATGGTTGCAATGGCTTTTTGAGAGCGTTGTACGATAAAGAGCATTTGCAATTCAATGGTCTGAGTCAGTAGTTTTTTTAAGCTTTGCTTGCGTGGATCTTGGGTTTGATCAAATTCTTGCTTAGAGCACCAGGGACAACTTTTTTCTTTCTTAAGCCAAGAGGGAATGGAAACACAATGTTTTTGTAAGAATAGAAGAAAGTCAGGAAATGTATCTGCAAATTGTTTTGGTCTGTCTTTTGGATACCAAATAAAATGACCAATCCCTAAAGAGAGAAAATCTTCACTGAGATTCCAGCTTAGCAGTTTATGGGTAGTGGCGCCACATTCATTTTGCCAAATTTTCTGACCGATCGCATACGCTTCCTTTTTGGAAAGACTGAAATAGGAAGTATGAGGAGAGTGTATTTTCCCATCACAACTCATTACAAGAGATAGAAGAAGTAGTAATCTTAAAAACATAAAATTTACTTGTAGATGTTAAGAGAGATAATACCGCTTGCAAATGCAGGTATATTGCGCCCTGCTATAGTAAACCAACAACCAGCAATGATCCCTACGTTGTGATTAAAATTATACTCAATTGCAGGTGCGATGCTTATTTGCTCTTTTGAAGCAGAGCCTATTAAATGAGGAATACCATTCAAATGACCTTTGTTCCCTTTAAAACGTGTTTTATTAGTATGTATATACTCTAAATCACAAGCTAAAACAAAGCGTTGAGTTAAAGACCATTCTAGTCCCAATAGAGAAATAAAAAATTGTCCAGGAAATATTTTACCTCTTGTATGAGACCCTCCTCCATAGGAATTTAATCCTTTTACATGAACAGGCGTAGGAAGACGATAGCTTAAGTTAAAACGGGTTGCTAAAAAGTGAGAGCATCCCATTTGAAATGTTCGCCCAATAACTAAAGCAATGCCTGGAAAGTAACTTCCTGATCCACCTGCATCTAAGCCTTGTTTATGTAAGCTTAAGTGTTGATATTTTCCTGTAGGCAAAGTAGCAAGCAATCTTAGTTTAATGGCAGGTCCAGTAGGCGCAGCTTTATATAATTGAAAGCCAAGGGATATAGGAATATCTCCAAATGCCCATGTATGGATATCTTTCTGATGCTTATATAATACTAGAGGATTGAATTGGAAGTCACAAATTTTTGACAATCCGAACTCGATATCTAATACAAAAGAACCAATAAATAAGTGGGGCATAGAATGGTTTTTCCAATGGGCATTGTAATGTCCATAGGTATTTGTAAAGAACAAATAGGATTGTATATTGTAATGGCCTTTAGGAATGACATTAGCAGATGGTGTAAGCAAAGGTCCTGTAAACCAGGGTTCAGTAGGAGCAATATGAAGTATATCAGAAGAGCTTGTAAACCCAGTCAAAGGAGAGCATAAAGCAACAAGTCGTATTAGATAAGTTTTAAAAATATTCATGTTCTAATAGTTTAAGTCATATATTTAAGCCAACAAGGCACAAGTAGGTTTTTTTGTATCTCATACGTATATTTTGTATGAGTACTTGAAAAAGTCAGGTTAATTAAGATAAAAAATGATAGTATTGCTTTATACATACACTGCTTTAATATGAAAATAGAAACTTTAACTTTACCTGGAATCAGTTTAATTAAACCACAGAGATTTTTTGATCAAAGAGGTTTTTTTTCGGAAACGTTTCATAAACAACGCTATATCGAAAAAGGAATTCATTGTGAATTTGTTCAGGACAATCATTCTTTCTCCCGACGTGGAACTTTAAGAGGAATGCACTTTCAGAGATTACCGGGTCAAGCAAAATTGATTTGGGTAGTACAAGGGGTTATTTTTGATGTAGTAGTAGATATTTGCCCAATGCGCTCTACTTTTGGCAAATGGCTAGGGGTCTATTTGGACGCGAAAAAAGGGGAACAGTTATTTATTCCTACAGGATATGCACATGGATTTTGTGTGATCAGTGAAACCGCTCATGTTTGCTATAAAGTAAGCAATTTTTTTGATCCACTGGAAGAAAAAGGATTTCGTTATGATGATCCTGATATAGGGATTAAATGGCCTCTTTCTTCGGTTATCCTTTCTGAGAAAGATCGCAATCATCCATTTTTACGGCAAATAATATGAAGATTTGGATTTTAGGTGGCAAAGGGATGCTAGCTAGTGTATGTGCAAAAATATGTATACAAAAAAATTTGCAGTGCGTTGTTGATGATAGATCTTTAGCTGATATCACAGATTATAATCAACTATTACAAAGAGCTAGGTTAATACAACCAACACATGTGATTAATTGTGCTGCTTATACTCATGTAGATCAAGCAGAAAAAAATCCAGAGTTAGCCTTTTTGATAAATGCAACAGGAGCATCTTTTGTGGCAAAAGTAGCCAAGTTAATAGATGCGCACTTAATGCATATCTCAACGGATTATGTATTTTCAGGAGATCGGCAAGCTCCTTACTGCGAAGAAGATACTCCTTGTCCTCTAAATGTGTATGGTGCAAGTAAACTAGCAGGAGAAAATCTAGTATTGGATATTCATCCTAGCGCATGTGTTCTTCGCACTTCTTGGATTTTTGGTACAGAAGGAAAAAATTTCATCAGTTCTTTATTGCCTTTATTACAAAATCAAGAAGAGATTCATGTAGTCCAAGATCAATGGGGATGTCTTACGTATTGCTATGATTTAGCTTCTATTGTTTTGTATCTTATACAAGAGAAAGGAATTTATCATTTTGTAAATCAAGGTGTTTGTTCTCGTTTTGATGTTGCAAAAGAACTTTTTGACAAGCTGCAAGATCGCATCTTTTGTAAGAAAATTATTCCTACTTCAGCTATTAACTATGTAAATATGGCAAAACGCCCGAGGTTCAACGTATTAGGGACACGGAAAATTTCTAAAAAGTTGAATAGAGATCCCAGACATTGGAAAGAGGCATTAGGAGAATTTTTTATAGATGCGATCACGGTTTAAATCTTTATTAGTTACTGGAGGGGCAGGCTTTATTGGTTCTTGCTTTATTCGCTATGGACTAAACAAGGTTTATGGAGTTGAGAAAATTATAAATCTTGATGCGCTGACTTATGCTGGTAATATGCATAATCTAGAGCCCATTCAAAATGATGGACGTCATGTGTTTGTGCAAGCAGATATTTGTGATCAAAAAAGAGTAGCACAGCTTTTAGAAGAACATCAGATTGAAGTAATTGTGCACTTTGCTGCAGAAAGTCATGTTGATAGAAGCATTTTAGGATCAAAAGAATTTTTAGAGACTAATGTAGGAGGAACTCTTGCTCTGCTAGATCTTGTACGTTTATTTCCTCAAATTCACTTTCATCATGTATCTACAGATGAAGTATATGGATCTTTAACTCATCAAGAGAGCTCTTTTAAGGAAACATCTCTTTATAAACCCAACTCTCCTTATGCGGCGTCCAAAGCAGCAGCAGATCACTTCGTACGTGCATATGCCCATACGTATAAACTTTTGACCACTATTTCTCATTGCTCCAATAATTATGGGCCTTGTCAACATCCAGAGAAGTTTATTCCAAGGATGATTGCAGGTTGTTTGCATAAATCTTTTCTACCTATATATGGAGAAGGAATGAACATTCGTGATTGGTTATTTGTTGAAGATCACGTTAAGGCTATTTGGACAATTTTAGGACGAGGAGTTATAGGAGAGTCTTATGCTATAGGAGGAGGATGTGAGAAAACAAATATCGATGTACTTTATTCTATCATCGATACTTTTTCTGCTTTAAAAAATGAAGATCCTACCCAACTAAAACTTCTCATTAAAAAAGTAGCTGATAGACCAGGACATGATTTGCGTTATTCTATTGATGCTACTAAGATTAAAAAAAATCTTGACTGGACGCCTATGTATGATTTCGAGTCCTCTTTAAAAGAGACTATCCGTTGGTATTTAGAATACCCAAAGAGGTTAGAATGCTAAAGATTATTTGTGTAATACCGGCTAGATTATACTCTACGCGGTTTCCTAAGAAAATCCTTACCTTACTACATGACAAACCTTTAATCCGATGGGTATGGGAAAAAGCCTGTTCTATTTCTTGTTTTAATCAAGTAGTAATTGCTATAGATGCAGAAGAAACGAGAAAAGTTGTCCAATCCTTTGGCGCTCATTATATCATGACATCTCAAGAATGCCCAACAGGAACAGATCGATTGATCGAAGTTATGCAAAAAGGTTTTATGCAAGCAGATATATGGGTCAATTGGCAGGCAGATGAACCATTTATCAGTGAGCAAATGATTAAAGATCTTTTGCAGTCAACCTCCGATAGCGATATATGGACTTTGAAAAAAAGAATTATCGATTCTTCTGATATTTTATCACCTCATATTACAAAAGTTATCTGTAATCATGAAGGAAATGCGCTTTATTTTTCTCGTAGTCCTATCCCACATTATCGAGATCAAAATCCATTACAATTGTATTATCAGCATATTGGGCTTTATGCTTTTTCTCAAATGGCCCTAGAAAAGATCTCTCAATTAGGTTCTTGTGACATTGAAGAAGCAGAAAAATTGGAACAATTACGCTTTTTGTTTTATAATCTACGCATTCGTGTAAATGAAACTCTAGAAAGCTCTTTAGGGATTGATCTTCCTGAACATCTTGTTAAAGCAGAAAAGTATTTAGGATTGCTGCCTTCTTGACATGTTTTTTAGCATCGAGTAGCTTTCGATATATCTAAACAAGGCATTAAGATGAGGTTTTTTTTATTGCTTCTTTTTTTCATAACCGATTTAAAAGCAGCAACCCCTCCATGGGGAATTAATAGACATGCCTTATTTGTTAAGCATGCACAAAAACTAGAAAAAAATCTCAGAGAATATCCTTCTTTTTCGTTTCCCACACCAGTAGAAGAAGTGTTTCAGCTTTTTCCTAATCAGCGTATTCCCATATTTGCCTATGGAAGTTTATTGTATCCTAAGTCAGCTCTTAAAACAATTTCTCAAACAACGATTGATACCTATCGCCTGGTAGTGGCTTACGGATTTCAACGTGCATTTAACTATAAAGCGTCTCCTTTAAAGAAACCATCGCGCCAAAATGATGTAGCGATGTTAAATCTATTCGTAACCCATCTTTTTGACACAGTAAATGGAGTTTTAATATGGGTAACGCATGATGAATTCAAAAAGCTTGTTCAAAGAGAAGAAGGTTATCACTTAAAGCCCGTCATTGTGAGTGATTGGGAGCAAGGTTTCAAATCTGAGATTTCTCAGCCCAATTTCTGGCTTGCTTATGTATTTATGACACCTTCTGATTCTTCTTATTCTCATCCTAGAATTAATCCTTATCCGCCTTATGCAAATGAGGCTTTATTAGGAGCAGAAAGATACGGAGATATCTTTTTTACCTTCTGGCTAGAAACTACTTTTTTAGCTGATCTAATTACGCCTTTTTCTGCTTGGATAGAAAATCCACAGATCGATTGCAATCAAAAAAAACTTTGCAAATAATGTGATTAAACAATTTTTTTTAAAAAAATCATAAGTTTACCTTATAATGTTCGTTTTCTATAGAAAACAAATTAAAAGATATGGTACTCATTATTAATGATTACTACTGAGTTTTTACAAAGATACCGAAAAAATTGTGCAATAAGATCTTTTTTTTACATAGCTTGCAAAACTTCATTGATCAAATGACGATATGCATCATAAATGGGAGTAAAAAGGCTCTGACTATTTTTTAGGAATTTTTCCATAGCTTTTGATTGATAAAAATTGATAAGTAGTTTTATTTCCTTATGAGAAAATTTTGTATCAAAGCTACAAACAAATTTTTCTATAAAAGAGTCTTGCAAAATTTTTTCTCTAACAATAGAGTCTACTTCTTCAATGCTTACATTTTTCCCAGAAAAGCTAATAGCTTGAATAATAGACATAGATAGCATCAGTTTTAACTGTTCGGGCTGCATAGTTGTAAGACGGATCAGTGTTATAGTATCTTTTGTTTTTGCATTTTTATTTTCTTTATTAGGCATATGTTTCTCGGTTTTAATAAAGAGGTGTTGTTTTTTTCAAGGATACTTACTATTTATCATGGGCACCATGGAGCTGCCAAAATAGGTAAACATGAGTAAAGACATGCTTGAAGAGCTGGTACTGAGCCAATCCCACCGGTTGCAGAAGAGGCTAAAAGCTCACATCCCACTACGCAGCTAGCATAAGTGATAGGCCCTCCTTCTACAGATTTCATATTTGTTAATCCAATAAAAGTAATAACAGGAATAGCAAACCTATTTAGATTTCTTGCTACGTTTTTTACAGCGTTTGAGATTTGGAATTGCTCTGCTGAGGGAATGATAGACTGCGGTGTTAATCTGGATATATGCATATGACCTCCTTGAAAGTTATTTAAAGGAAAAACAAAATTTTATAAAAGTATTCTTTTTATTTTCAATAAAATTTATTTTAATTTTAGTATTTTTTTCTTGGATGGATGACAGGAGAAGTTTCTTTTAGGTAGATAAATCTAAAATATTGCTAACATAAACCAAATCTTAAAGGACCAGTGATTTATCATTTCAGTCTTATTTGGAAAGTGTAATAAAATTATTTGAGTTTATATGCGTATGTTATTGCGTATTAAATAGGTGTGTTTTTTTTAATTAAAGTTAAATATCTATGGATAGAAATTTTGAGGCTTTTGATTGAGAAAATCTATAGTGTTCAGATAATATAGAAGGAATTTTATAGGAAATATATGTCAACCGAACAACTTATAGAAGAACGCTCAGAGTATAAATTTGGTTTTACCACCTCGATTGAAACGGAAAGTTTTCCAAAAGGACTATCAGAGGATACGGTTCGCTCTATTTCAGCTAAAAAAGAAGAACCTGCTTTTTTACTAGAGTTTCGTTTACAAGCATTTGCTAAATGGAAGCAAATGAAAGAACCAAAGTGGGGAAATTTACGTTACACACCTATTGATTATCAAAACATTTCTTATTATTCTGCGCCTAAAAAAAAGCAGTCTTTAAGTAGTTTAGATGAAGTAGATCCTGAAATTTTAAAAACATTTGCAAAGCTAGGTATTCCTTTAGACGAGCAGAAAAGGCTAGCTAATGTGGCTGTGGATGTTGTCTTTGATTCGGTTTCTTTGGGGACTACTTTTCATAAGGCTTTAGCAGAATCAGGTGTGATCTTATGTTCGATTTCAGAAGCGATAAAGCTTTATCCAGAATTAGTAGAAAAGTATCTGGGAAGTGTTGTTCCGATTGGAGATAATTTTTTTGCAGCACTTAATTCAGCTGTATTCTCAGATGGCTCTTTTGTCTATGTTCCCAAAGGTGTGCGCTCTCCTATTGAATTATCCACTTATTTTCGCATAAATGACCGAGAAAGCGGGCAGTTTGAAAGAACATTGATTATTGCTGAGGAGAACTCCTACGTAAGTTACTTAGAGGGGTGCACAGCCCCTGCTTTTAATAAAAATCAATTACATGCAGCAGTTGTTGAATTGGTTGCGATGGATCACGCAGAAATTAAATACTCTACAGTGCAGAATTGGTATTCGGGAGATCCTAAGACAGGACTTGGAGGGATTTATAACTTTGTTACTAAAAGAGGACGATGTCAAGGGATTAGCTCAAAAATTTGTTGGACACAGGTAGAAGCCGGAGCTGCAATTACATGGAAATATCCCAGTTGTGTTCTACAAGGGGATAACGCGGTAGGAGAATTTTATTCAGTAGCTCTGACCAATGGAGTGATGCAAGCGGATACTGGTACAAAAATGATCCATCTAGGTAAAAATACACGATCGACAATCATATCTAAAGGGATTTCAGCGGATAAATCCCATAATACGTACCGCGGTCTTGTTAAAATTGCTCCTCGTGCAGAAGGAGCGCGTAACTATACACAATGTGATTCGATGCTAATTGGAAATCAGTGTTCTGCCAATACTTTCCCCTATATCGAAATAGCTAATGAAACAGCCCAATTAGAACATGAAGCTTCTACTTCAAAAATGAATGAAGAGCAACTGTTTTATTTAGAAACTAGGGGAATTTCTCGAGAAGATGCGATTAATTTAATCGTTAATGGATTTTGTAAAAAAGTCATTCAAGAATTACCTCTAGAGTTTGCTGTTGAGGCACAAAAATTATTAACTTTAAAATTAGAAAATTCTGTTGGATAGCATGTTAGAAATTACACAATTGCAAGCAAGCGTTGCAGGGAAAACCATCTTAAAAGGACTAAATTTACAGATAAATCCTGGAGAAATTCATGCAATTATGGGACCAAATGGCGCTGGTAAGTCTACTTTAGCAAAAATTTTAGCAGGAGATCCCTCTTATGAGATCACTGCAGGGGATCTTATTTTCGAGGGAAAGAGTTTATTAGAATTGAGCGCGCATGAAAGGGCTCATTTAGGAATATTTCTAGGATTTCAATACCCTGTAGAGATTACAGGGATTTCTAACTTTCAATTCCTACATGCAGCTTATAATGCAAAGCGCAAGGCGCAGCTGCTAGACTCTCTATCTGAGGAGGCATTTAATGAAATTATGCAAGAAAAAATGCATCTTGTGGGAGTAAAAAAAGAATTTCAATCGCGCAGCATTAACGAAGGATTCTCGGGTGGAGAAAAAAAGAAAAATGAGATCTTGCAGATGGCTGTTTTAGAACCGAAACTTGCTATTCTTGATGAAACCGATTCTGGGTTGGATATTGATGCTATGAAAGTGGTTGCCAAAGGGGTTCAAAGTGCCTTAAAACCGGACTCGAGTTTACTGTTAATAACTCATTATCAACGCTTACTCGATTATATTAAACCTCATTTTGTTCATGTTGTTTTAGATGGGGTAATTGTGAAATCAGGCTCGGCTACATTGGCATTAGAACTGGAGAGAAAAGGATATGACTGGCTTAACTAAACAAGCACAATCGCTGCTTTTACAACATTTAGAAGCACAGTTTGAAAAACTTAAAACAGCAGATGCTCTCAGCTTTTACCGAAGGCTAGCATGGAAAAAGTTTCAAGAATTAGGGATGCCAAATCGCACTCAAGATGCATTTAAATATGTTTCTCTGCAAGGCTTATCCACTTTAGCAGTTGATCAGACATGTGATAGTCCTGAAGTAGATAAAAAGAGATTTGAGTCAGAGATTCTACCAGAAAGTAAACACAGTTATTTTCTATTTGTTAACGGTTGTTTTCACCCGAACTTGAGCAATTTTTCAGCGCTGCCTCCTCAAATCAAAATTTTGTCTTTATCGGAAGCAATGCAGTCGCATAAGGCTTTTTTACAACATCATCTTCAGCAGCAAATGCAAAAAGAGCAAGATCCTTTTGCCGCTTTAAATTTAGCCCTGCATTCTAATGGGTTATTTGTTTACATTCCTCCAAAAATTGTAGTAAATACACCTATTCAATGCTTACAAATTATAACAGAAAAGGCTTTTCTTACGGTGCCTCGTATGCAAATCGTAGCAGGAGCACATACACAAACAAAATGGGTTTTTTCTTGTTTGGATTACAAAAGCGATGACTATCTAAGCTTGCCCTTATTAGATTTTACATTGGAAGAGAAAGCAGAAGTTCATGGATATTCTATAGAATATCATAAAGAGCATAGATGGCAATTTTCTTCTTTAAGAGCTGCTTTGAAAAAAAAGGCCTCTTTTCATGCAATGCATTTAGGTGCAGGTGGTAGAGTTTCTAGAATAAATGCATATGTTTATTTAAAAGAAAAAGAGAGTAAAACCCAACTAAAGGGTCTCCTTAATCTCTCAGGAAAAGCCTCTTCACATTGTCATTTAACCGTTGAACACCAAGCACCAGATACCAGTTCTTTGCAACACTTTAAGGGGATCTTAAATGACTTTAGTCGATCGAGTTTTGAAGGGAAAATTAAAGTGAACTCTGAAGCACAAAGAACGCGAGCTTATCAGTTAAATAACAACTTGCTCTTAGGATCTGGAGCAATTGCTAATAGTAAACCTAATCTAGAGATTTTTGCAGATGATGTGAAAGCCTCGCATGGCGCTACCGTTTCTCAATTGAGTGAAGATCAACTCTTTTATTTAGAGACAAGAGGCCTGAGTCCTATAGAAGCTAAAGAGAGGCTTCTTAATGCTTATGCTCAAGAAATTATTCAAGAAATCCCTTATCGATTTTTAATAGAGCAAATTTTGAGAGAAATGTTTTGAACCAGGAATTTAATGTCTGGAAAATACGCCAAGATTTTCCTATGCTACGTCAGTTAATGCATGGCCGTCCTTTTATTTACTTAGATTCAGCAGCTACAGCTCAGAAGCCGCAGGTTGTAATTAATACAATATCCGATTTTTATACAAATCATTATGCCACAGTGAATCGTTCTGTTTATGCTTTTGCTAGTAAAGCAAGCGCTCATTACAATTCTGTTCGCCAAAAAGTTAAACGCTTCTTAAATGCTGCTTTTATTGAGGAGATTATATTTACCAAAAGCACAACAGAGTCCATTAATCTTGTTGCCTACTGCCTGAGTAAGCTCTGTTTACAACCAGGTGATGAAGTGCTTATTTCTGAAATGGAACATCATTCCAATATTATTCCTTGGTATATGTGCTGTAGAGAAAGAGGAGCTCAGCTTAAAGTAATCCCTGTGAATGAATCTGGAGAGTTAATTTTTGAAGAATTCCAAAAACTGCTTTCCGATAAGACTAAAATTGTAAGCATTGTACATATGTCAAATGTTTTAGGCACTGTTAACCCCATTGAAGAAATTGTTAGAGAAGCTCATGCAAAAGGTGCTAAAGTAGTTGTCGATGGAGCTCAAAGCGCACCTCATATGCTAATCGATGTACAAAAAATGGGAGTAGATTTTTATGCTTTTTCAGCACACAAAATGTATGGTCCAACAGGATTAGGAGTGTTATACGGCAAGCGTTCTCTATTAGAAGTGATGCCTCCTTATCAAGGAGGAGGAGATATGATTGATGAAGTAGCATTTGATAGAATCACTTACCA
Organism: Candidatus Rhabdochlamydia porcellionis; assembly: GCF_015356815.2. Lineage (GTDB taxonomy): Bacteria > Chlamydiota > Chlamydiia > Chlamydiales > Rhabdochlamydiaceae > Rhabdochlamydia > Rhabdochlamydia porcellionis. Next base: position 1,339,154 of record NZ_CP075585.1, on the reverse strand, counting down.
AGAACCTCCTTTAAAATTTGAAGCAGGAACTCCCATGATTGCAGAAGTTATAGGTTTAGGCGCAGCATTGGATTATATAGAGTCGATTGATCAAAAGCTTGTTGCCGTATGGGAAAAAGATTTGCTTGAATATGCTACTCAGCATCTCATGGAAATTAAAGGATTAAAAATCATTGGTATAGCTCAGAAAAAAGGGCCTATCATAAGTTTTTCCATTGATGGATTTCATCCTCTTGATTTGGCCACATTGCTTGATTTAAGAGGAATTGCAATGAGAACAGGGCATTTGTGTGCTCAACCTATTTTAAAACGTTATCATGTAAGCTCTTTATTAAGGATCTCTTTAGCTTTTTATAATACTTTTGAAGAAATTGATATTTTTATCCATGCTTTAAAAGAAGCTCTTCTATTGCTGAAACCTGAAATTTCTTACTAAAGAATAGGTAATTTTATTTTTAGTTAATATTTACTATCTATTTAAACAGTTTTTCTTTTTATGAGTGTAATTACTGATTATCCTTTGGGTGTGCAAGCTATTTTTAATTCTAAGATAGCAAACCCTTTTCTTAGCAATTATAATTATGTTTTCACAGCTTTAGCGCAATCTTATCAAGTATATGCAGCAACAAAGGTAGTAGCTAAAACCTTGCAAGCTTATAACCGTCCGATGGCAACATTTCCTTGGTATGTAAGGGTATTAGCAGTAACAGCTGTGCCCTTTTCTATTTGTTTTGAAATTAATCGCTGGTCTTTAGGCTACCAACCACATTTTTGGATCAAAAAAACCATCCATTGGGTTTGCGATCATACTGGGCTGTTTATGTATGCAATCTGTATTGTATCTTCTATTGCATTAGCTATGATCGGCAAGCCAGGAATGCTAATTGGCGTTGCAGTCACATTTTCTATCGATCAGATTCAAAATTACGATATTTTACCTGCTTATTATTGTCATGTATTAAAAACCATTAACACGCTAGTTTCTGTTTTTTTCTCTAAAAGAACATTTTCTTGCTGGATATCAATAACCGAGCTAGCTAGTAATCTATATTTTTCACGACTTATACAAAATACACCTTTACATGCAATGACGAATACTATTGTCACTGATAAGACGGTTGCCGATGTTAAAAATAACCCTTTTCATATTCACTTCAAGCCGGAACTAAAAGAAAGAAAAGCAGCGGATCTTTTAGTTTTTTTTAAAGGAATTACATGGCACGCTACTCAAACGAAAGAACTATTATCAAAAGACAATGATTGGATAAAAAGAGCAGATACTAGTAAAGACCCTATCTCCTATGTAAAAAACTTGCATAAGTATGTAGAAAATGTATGTTCTGATTCAAAGCAGCTAGCACCAATAGAGCTATATTTGAAGGTAATTATTCAATATTTATGCAACCATCCAAAAAAAAATTTAGAAAACAAAGAGTTAGTTCTAAATGTTATAGCACAGCTAAGGAAAAATTCCCAAGAAGGGGTTAGTCGTTTAGGAGAAATAGCAGAAAAGCTCTACGAAAGAATAGATTCTTTCTCATTTGAAGAGCAAGTTTTGCAATTGCTTTATAAAAAAAGAAAAGAAATTTTTAAGCAATTTTTCCATAAAGAGCTTTGTGAAAAAACTATGATGGGTTCTTTTAAAGAAGTTTTTCATTCTTGGGCTAAAGATGCATTTGATTCTCATATGGGGATTAATTTTTTTCTAATAGATCGAACACCGAGTCTAATCAAGGCAAACATATGCGCAATGTGTGCAGCTGAGGAAGTTAATACTGAAGAGTACTTTTGCGATCAAGAAGGGAATAGTCTTTATGCTTCTGAGAATATAATCGATTTATTAATGAATCAACTAGGTAATACTCTTTCATGGGATAGCGTAAATCAGTGGTGGCAAGAACAGAATATGCCGCAGGATATTAATGCTATAAAAAATAAAATATTATCAATACAAACAGCAGAAGCCCATTTAAAAGCTTTGTATGAAATAAAAAAAGATGATTTCCATTATTGTAACTTTTCTTTTTTAAAGAATATATCTACAGAAAAGCGCATTTACTTTTTTAGCTTTATAAAACAAGACTGTAAAGAATATTTTATAGATCTTAAAGAAAAAATACAAATAGATAAGGATGAAGAAGAGTTTGCAAATAAAATCTGCTTAGATATTCAGCAGGCTGTAGATGTCTATCCTAAGATAGAAAAACTGTTAGTTTCTATGCTTTTGAAGATAGGAATTTTTCAGTTGAAGATGTAAAAGAGTTGATTTGAACAAAGAAAAAAAACACCCAGACTTTAAATTCTGGTGTTTTTCTTGTAAAGGTTTTAGTTAGAAATCAAAGTTTGCGTGTAGAGTCCAACCTTGGTAGGTTAAATCTCCTAAAGGGATGGAATCAAATAAGAGACCTTGATTGAGATACACGTGGTTTTCCCAGCCTAATTTCAATCCAAAGTGGAAGCAGTCATTACAGGAATTGTAATCCCAACCTAGTCCCAATTGAAGGTCTATAATAGGTTTACAAATATGATAACTATCTCTAAATGAATAAGCGATAATTCCAGATTCATTTATAGTTTGTTTAATCAGTCCATACTCAATAGCACCAGCTACGTTTCCATAAAGACTAAATCCACCACAAAAACTCCACTGTGTGTTAAGACCTGATTCGATCCCAATTCCCCACCATTTAACTCTTCTCTGAGTAATTTGGGCATCTGTAGGGTTTGTAGCTGTTCCAGAATAAGACTCACGTAATCTTTGGCGTAACCAATTGGCTCTTAGTCCAAAGAAAGGGCGTAGTGTTACCCACCTACTTACAAAAAACTCGCGACCTGTATTAAGGCTAATTTGTTCAAGACGATTGTGATACTTTGCGCTTGCAGTTGTAAAACCTATACCAATCTTTGGTGCTAATAAAAAATTACCTGTAGCTGCTGTAGCACTAACATGGCGATTGTTAATTAAATGTGTCCAAGTAGCTGCTACATCCCAATTATCATGAGGTAGAGTCCAATCCAGACCAACGCGGAATCCCCAATTATATTTTTGTTTTACTCGATCATTTCTAATAGGAAGGCCAAGAGAGGTTAATTCTGTAGCGTAGATAAGGCCATCTTCTTGTAGCTGCCAAAGCAGAGCATCTGCAGATATTTGAAAGCCCCATCCATTTCTGGTTAGCGGCATTCCAGGAGGATTAATCATTTTATTTGTTTCAAGGCAAGGGAGGCAATTTTCTAAATTAGGCGTATTAGTTAAATCAGGCGTAGGTAGAGCAGACTTAACTAAATTAGGCTTATTAGGTAAATCAGGCGTAGCACAATCATTGACATCTGCATACGTAAAGCTTAGAGTTAACAACATAGATGCAGTAATTGTAGGCCATATTTTTTTCAAGTTCCCTTGCATAATAAGATTTCTCTTGAGTTTAGATTATTTAATTTCAGTAAACGACAATTACATCAGATACAACTTTATATCAAACAAAAATGCAGGGTTTAAAAGCTTTGTTTTTTTACAAAGAATATACCCGGATCATTTTGGCTTAACTGTAATTTTTATTTTTTAATGTATTGACATTCATCTTATACTAATAAAAATAAATTGCAATATTTTTTTTTAATGAAAAGAACTCAGATCTTTTTTATGAAAAAAATATATTATAGGGATAAAAAAAACACCAGTTTAGGTGAATATGTTCACTTAATCCTGGTGTCTATTTTCTTTGCAGTAACAAAGAACTTTACTTAGAAGTCAAAGCAAGCATGTAATGTCCAGCCTTGATAAGTCAGACTTCCACCAGAAGTGTTGTCTGAATAGTTGACTGTGTTGTAAGACAAGAATCTGCTTTGATCGAAATATACATGGGTTTCCCAGCCTAATTTTAATCCAAAGTGAAAGCCGTCTTCACAGAAGTTATAATCCCAACCTAGTCCAAGCTGTAAATCCAGGATAGGTCTGCAAATATGGTAGCTTCTTCTAAATGAAGCATCAACACCGCCAGACTCGCTCAATTGCAGCTTTTGTAAGCCATACTCAATAGCAGTGGCTACGTTTCCATAAATGCTAAATCCACTACAGAAACTCCATTGTGTATTAAGTCCTGACTCAATACCAATTCCCCACCATTTATTTCTTTGGTTAGTGCTTTGATCTAATGGGGTGGTAGCAGTAGAGCCGTAAGAAGTACGGAATCTTTGGCGTAACCAATCAGCTCTTAGTCCAAAGAAAGGACGTAGTGTTACCCATTTGCTAATGAAGAACTCACGACCTAGGCTAAGATCAATTTGATCAAGACGATTGTGGTATCTTGCGCTTGCAGTGGTATAGCCTACAGTAGTAGCATTTGCAAAACCTTGTGCTTTCACTAAAACGTTTGGCGTAGCACCTGTAGTATCTGCCGTAGAACTGCCATGACGATTGCTAATTAGGTGTGTCCAAGAAAGATCTACATCCCAATTATCATGCGGTAGGGTCCAGTCAAGGCCAAGACGGAATCCCCAATTGTAGTTACTTTCTACTCCATCAGCTCCAACAGGAAGGCCAGTAGATGTTGTTTCTACAGCATAACTAAGACCGTCTTCAAATAGTTGCCATAAAAGAGCATCTGCAGATATTTGAAAGTCCCATCCATTTCTAGTTAGAGGCATTGCAGGAGGGTTGATCATTCCATTTACGCCTCGTTTTTGCTCAAGGCAATTAAGACGATTTTCTATATTACGCAGGGATGATGAATCACCAAAATCCGCATACGTAAAGCTTGTTGCTAATAACATAGATGCGGCAGTTGCGGGCCACACCTTTTTCAAATTCCATTGCATATAGATCCCCCTGGGTTTGGATCATTTAATTTCAATAAACGACAATTCGTAGCTGCCCACGGAGTTAACAACTTCCTTGTAAGAAATTAGCAATTCCGCAAGCAGCTACAATGTAGACATCTTGAAGATCATCGTATTTGCCTACAATGAACTTTGTAAACAGCTACATCTGATGCAAACTTGCCTTAAATGAAAAACTGCAAGGAAGAATAATCTCTTTTAAAGCATATTCTGAGCAGTATTTTTTGTTTTGATAGCTTTATTTGCATCATTTTTATGGCTTCACTGTAATTTTTATTACGAATTCAAGTCAACAAAAAATAGTATACGTATATGATTTTCCTTTTTTAATCGATGTTAAAACTCTATTTCTAAGATAGGTCAAATACGTCTTAAAACTATTTAGGAGGGGTTTTTTATTTTCTAGTTTTGAAAGAGTTCTATTAAATGAATTTCGCATTTTTATGATTTAAAAATCAAAGAAACAATCAGAAAAAATACAAATACAAAAAGGATTTTTTCTGAATTTAATTAAAAAATTAAGACTGTTAATAAGTAAAAATAGCTAATACTATTGAAAGCTCTTTAGAATCATTTCTAGATCTTTTAGATATCCTAATGATTGTATGCCCATTTGTTGTAAAATAAAAAACCATGCAGCACAAAGAACCGCAAGCCCAAGTAATGACTTAAGAGACATACCTAAAAAAGCAATTTGTACTTGAGGAGCTAATCTGTTAGCGATTCCTAAAAACATCTCCGTCATTAATATAGCAATGATAGATGGAGCTGCTAATTGAATACCAATTGATACGATTTTTCCAACTAATGTCCAAACGCTTTGCCAAAAAGCTGCTTGAAAAGTAAAGAAATACGATGAAAGCATTTTATCTGCGGGAATAATTGTATAAAAATCGAAAAGAGCATTAAAAAAATAAAAGATGCCGTTGATTTGATAGAAGATCACAATCATGATGTAATTATAAAAAATACCAATAGAAGAAGAAGGGGTTTGCATAAAAGGATCTGTCACTTGCAAAGCAGAAGATCCTCTGAGAAAGTCGATATTTACCCCAGCTGTTTCTGCAATGTAGAAAGGGATTGTTATAAAAAATGCAAGAACGAATCCAAGGAAGAGTTCTTTAAAACAAAGGACAATATATTGAAAATTAAATCCAACTATTGTTTGAGAAGTCATAATCATTTGCGGTAAAAATACAAGGGTTAAACAGATCAAAAGGCCCATTTTTACCGTGCTAGGAGCTTTATTCCCTAAAAAAGGAGCTAAACTTACAATAGGTGCAAATCGCATCAATCCTAAAAAAAATAGGGAAAGCAATGCAAAAGGATCTAGTTCAAAAAGTTTGGAAAAAAAAGCTAGGTAAGATTCATTAGGGTTCATGTAAAAGCTTATAAAAGATCACAGAAAAAGATAACAGCAAAATACATTAAAAATCAAAGCTTGCATGTAGTGTCCATCCTTGATAGGTTAAATCTCCTCCATGTGCATTTTCTGAGTAGTTTGTGGCAGTAGTAGCTGTGATATTTGTAGCGTCTGCTATTTGAATAAATAGGAAACGACTTTGGTTGAAATATACGTGATTTTCCCAACCTAACTTTAATCCAAAGTGTAACCGGTCATTACAAAAATTATAATCCCAACCTAATCCTAATTGAAGATCTAGAATAGGCCTGCAAATATGATAACTTGTGCCAAAACCATTAAAAGCAGAATCTGGTGGACCTCCGAATTGAACAGAGCTAAAATCAAAACCGGTTTGAGAGAGATGTAATTTTTGTAGACCATACTCAATAGCAGCAGCTATATTTCCATAAATGCTAAACCCGCCACAAAAACTCAATTGGGAGCTAAATCCTGATTCAATCCCAATTCCTTGCCATTTATTTGTTTGTTGAACATCTAAAGAAAGATTAGGAACCACAACCCCTGCACTTGCAACCACTACATTTTCAAAATAACCTGTACGCAATCTTTGATGTAACCGATCGGCTCTTAAACCAAAATAAGGACGTAATGTTACCCATTTACTAATGAAAAATTCACGAGCAGCGTTAAGACTAATCTGGTCAAGGCGATTATGATATTTTGAACTTGCGTTGAAATAGCCGGTAGCAATAGGATCGTTAATCCCTTGTAATATTAATAAAAATAGCTGAGGAGAACCTCCTTCGGTAGGAATTTTTAAATCAGCTGCCGTGGTTTTACTGCGATGGCTATTGCTAATTAGATGCGTCCAAGTAGCTGCTATATCCCAATTATCGTGAGGCAGAGTCCAATCAAGGCCGACGCGAAGTCCCCAATTATACCTCTGTTTTACTAAGGCAGTTGATTGACCAAGATCTTGATCGGAGGAAAATCCTATAGCATAGGTAAGAGCATCTTCTTGTATTTTCCAATATAGAGCATCTGCAGATATTTGCAAACCCCATCCATTTCTAGTTAAAGGCATAGCAGGAGGGTTGATCATTCTGCTTATATCTTGTGTTTGTTCAAGAGTGTTAAGGCAGTTCTCTAATTTTTTTTCAATAAGAATGAGGCGATTTTCTATATCAGGTTTGGTCAAATTTTGTTCAAAATGAGGAAGAGGATTCTCTTGATTAGGTGTAATCGAATTCTGTTCGCGACATGGAAGACAATCTTCTGGATCAGAGGCAGAAGATGAGTCGTGAGAGTCTGCGTGAATAGAGTTTACTAACATAAGAGTAATAACTGCGAACCATAATTTTTTTGTTCTTAATCGCATATAAAACCTCTAATTTTTTATACAAATTACATGGCGTGATTTTCCTGAATTTCAATGTAATTTTTATAAAGAATTCAGTCAACAAAAAGTGTATATGAGTGTTTTTATGTAGATCTTTAAGACGCCCATTTAGGAAAATTAGTAAAGATATTATTAGTAAACTGTAAAATTTGTGCGCTTAACCATCCTCCAACAATGAGCAAGGTAAAAATCACTGCAAATAGTTTGACCATGAAAGAGAGTGTTTGCTCTTGAATTTGTGTAGCTGCCTGAAAAATAGCAACGGTTAATCCGAGCAGAGTGCTGATCAAAATAGGAGGACCGGATAAAAGAAGAATCAATAACAGAGCTTGATAAGAAAGCTGATAGATTTCTGTGTTATACATATTTTTTTCCTTAAATTAACGAAATGATAAGACTAGTCCTTGAATGATCAATGTCCATCCATCTACCATTACGATTAATAGTAGCTTTAAAGGAAGTGCAATTGTTAAAGGAGATAACATCATCATGCCCATAGCAAGTAAAATATTGGAGGTCACTAGATCTATTACAAAGAAGGGTAAATAGATTAAGACACCAATTTCAAACGCAGCTTTAAGTTGTGAGGTAATAAAAGCAGGAATCAAAATGATAAAATCGTTGGGTTTTAACCCGCCACGAAACTCTTCTGGTATAGAGCGCTGAGCAAGTTGATAAAAACCACCCATGTGCTTAGCAGTAGTATTTCTCTGTAAAAAATCACGCATAGGCTCCTTTGTAACATTGATTACATCTACCGTGTATTGAGCGCTTTCAGCGGAAAATAAGTTTGTAGGAGCTCTGTCTTTAATCTGATTTTCTCCTGCTCTATACATGGCTACCATGGTGGGAAACATCACATAAATCGTCATTAAAAGAGCAATACCACTTATGACTTGATTTGGTGGAGATTGCTGAATGCCCAGAGCATTGCGTAGAAGAGACAATACAATCACAATTTTAATGTAAGAGGTTAAGAGCATAATAGCAAAAGGCAAAAGCGCAAAAGCTGTGATTGCTGTTAATTCTTCTAAAATGGTAGGCGTTGGTGCTAGTTGTTCAATAGAAGGTGAAGAGGGAATTACTTCCTGTGCATATAAACAGTCTCCTAAAAAAAGACAGGCTAGCAATATAAAAGAAAAAATCAGAAAGCGTTTATGCATGTCAGTACCATTTTTTTACCGAATTTAGTATATTCTTGGATTTTCTCTAAGAGAAAAAGAGCTTTAAGTTTGTGCTTTAAAATTACATGTATTTTTGAAAAGCGTGCTCTAAAGATTCCCAAAGTTTATCTATTTTGGCATTGATAATTCCGCTGTCTGTTTCAATAACACAGCCTCCTTGTTCAATATCATCTCTTTCCTGAATCGTAAAAACTTTTACTTGTTCAAGATTTTTCTTAAGAGTGGGCTTATTTTCTTCTAGAATATCTTTGTCTAATTTATTGACATAGATGGTAATATCAGGACTTTGCTTCACGCTCTTAAGCGTCTCAGAGACGATTCGCACAATAGTTTCAGGATCCAAAGATAGCTGTTGGCTAACGATTTTTTTAGCTGCCTGTAGAGCAAGAGGAAGTACTTTTTTTTGCAGTTCTGAATACCAAAAAAGCACTTTTTTTTCTAAATCTGTAATATAAGTACTGAATTGCTCGAGTCCCTCATCAAAGCCTTGTTGTTTTGCTTGGGCGCGTAGCTTTTTACACTCTTTTTCTACCTTTTGTTTATAAAGAACAATATCTTCTTGTGCATGTTCAACCAGAGATTTTGTTTCTAATAAAATACTAAAATCTTTAGCAAGGATCACCTTTTCTTCTGTAGCTGGATGTACTTCGCTTTGTTGAATGAGTGTTAGAAATTTCATAAGTTAGTTTTGATAGTTAAGTGTTTTCATGAGTGAAAGGACTTGATTTTTGAGCAGATCCGCTGCTTGTGGAGCAGTTGTAGTGGTAGATAACTTAGTTAATAGTTTACCTTTTTCCATTTCTAGATGATGGCTTATATACCAAGTAAAGCTCGTATGAATAGGATAAATAGCTTTAGCTAATCGATTAATTCCTCTTTGCATTAATGCATTTTTTAACACCTCTAAATCTGCGTCCCACTCAGATAGTCCTATTTTTTTAAAGACAACAAGTTCTTTTTGAATCAAAAGTTTTTTTAAGTAAGTAGCTTGCTCTTTAGTAAGAGCGCTATCAATCGATTTTAATTTTTGCGTAGAGATAATTTGAGGAATTTCCACTGCTAAATCATGCATTGCCAATAGTTCAATAAGGGTATTTAATTGTGTAGTATTTAAATCAAGTAAAGCTAGTAAAGGATGTTGCGGTAAAAAGCAAAGAGGGATCAAGTTTTCAGGAGCAATTTTTTTAAATAATTCTTGAGTTAAGTATTTTTTGGCTAAAGCTGTGAGCCTTGGAAAGGATTGAGAGAGCATTAATGCTTCTTTTAATCCTTGTATTTGTTCAAGTGGTAAACAAGAGATAAAAAGCTTAGCATCTTTTTCTGTAAGAGAACGCAGATGTGGCACAAACCAGGAAAAATGTATAGCATCAAGCTGTTCATATATAGAGAATTCTGTATTTGTTATTTCTATATTTTCTCCATGAGATGTTTGCATTTCAGTTTGCATCTCTTCTGATAAGCAAGCAAGAAGACCCTTTTTTTGGGGAGAGGACATAATAAGAGAGCGTAATGTACAAAAAGCTACTTTATTCATGGTTTACTTTTCACTCTCAGGTGATTCTATTTTTCCTTCTCTCTCTTTAAAAGGGGTAATTTTAAGTAGATTTCTCCAGTTCCCTTTTTCTTTAAGAAGGGGGTAGAACTTCCAAATCATCCAACCGATAAGCAAAGCAAATATAAATAAGCAAAACATCAGAAGAAAGAAGACAACGCGGAAACGAGAAGCTGATTGTTTGCTTAATATAATCGACCAAATACTTACATATGCATTTTCAGATCCTTCTAAAGATTCGCTTATGGGAGTTAATGAAACATCGATGAAGCGTGCACGATCTGAAATGACTGTAACATCGTTGAGATCAAGACCTGTTACGCTACCAGATACAAGGCGTTTAATTTTAGAAGAGAGATGGGAATTAGGATCATCAAACACTCCTTGATGTTTTACATAAACCGCTGCTGTAATTTTTTTAAGTTTTTCTTGTTGTGATCCATAAGCCATGGAAGAAGTTTCAGTAGAAGGAAAAGAAATTTGTACATCTGCATCTAGTACACCGTCGATCTTACGGATCATGTTAGCAATTTGTTCAGCAAGTCCTGCTTGATAACGAATAGTTTCTTCTTTTTCCGAAGACATCAAGCCCGCTTTTGCAAAAAGGTCCAATAAGCTCATTCCTTTTTTACGAGGCAATCCATTTTGATTTAAAATAGCCATAGCTTTTGTAGAATGAGCCCCATCAACCATAATGCTCCACTTTACAGCTTCATTGCCTGTTGTACCAGCTCCTGTGCTTACAGCTTGCATTTTTTCTGAAGAGATCCCTCTACTCGCTAGAAAGACGATGATTTCATTTGCCTCTCTTTCATCGACATCATTTATGATGACCATATTACGATCACAGCTTACAAAAGCAAAAAGAAGAAAAATGAAGAGATATTTTAAAATTTTGTTAATAGTCATAAATCAATAGTTGTAAAAATTGAAAATTGCCAAGCCTGTCATGCTCATTGTGACAAGATGTCCTATTTCTTAATTTATAGCAGTTTATCTTAGCTTCGTCAAATTAGAACTCTATTTTAGTAGCAATGATTAACCCAATCAGGCCCGGGTCCAAAGCGACGTAAGAGATAGTCCTTTATGCCTTTTAAAGCTGCCTTATAAATAAGTAGTTTAGTTCTTTTCTTCTCTTGTTCAGCTTTAGAATAAAAATGTTTAAAACAAATAAACTGTACGGATTTAAGTAGGTAGATTTTTAATAATTGAAAAATTTCAGGAATTAACACTCGTATATAGATACTTAAAAGTTGGTTAAAAGCACAGTTGCGTTCGATCCAAAGAAGGCGGTTACGCCACCAAAAATAGATATTATGGGTTTTACCTTTAAAAGAAGCAGAAACTTTATGCCAAATCTTTGCAGAGGGGTAGCTAATAATTTGAAAGCCTTTACGCTTTGCACGCATACAAAAATCAGATTCCTCCCAAATCAAAAAAAAGCGAGATTCCAATAATCCTATTTGTTCAAAAACTTCTTTTTTAATCATCATAGCGGCTCCGCAGACATAGTCGATACAGAAAGCTTCATGCCAGTTCTCATCTAATGCATGCAATCCAATTAAATCAAAGATTCCTTTTTTTGGATTCCAAGTTCCTCCAAAGTGATCTAATTTCTCCTCATTTTGCATGAGATAAATTTTAGCGCCAAGAATTCCTGCCTTAGGAAATTGTTGAAATCCTAATATAAAGCGCTTTAATAGATCAGAAGAAACCTTGGTATCATTGTTAAGCAGCAAAATAAAATCAGCTTTGTGGTTTAAAGCATATTGGATTCCTACATTATTACCACCTGTAAACCCTAAGTTGGTGTGGTTTTCTAATAGTAGATGATGAGGAAATTGAAGTTTTATAGCAGAAATAGAACCATCATTTGATCCATTATCAACAATGACTATTTGATAGTTAGAATAGTCCAATGAATGTAGAGAACTTAGGCAAGTTAAGGTATCTTGCTTCCCATTCCAATTTACAATAATGATAAAAATCTTAGGAAGATAGGCTGAAGACATAAGAGGACCATCCCGCTTTGCGATATTTATTTGCCGCTTGTTTTGGATTTTCTGCTTGATAGATTCCTCTCCCTACAATGATTATATCACTGCCTGATTTGATAGCTGAGTCTGGGGTTTGGTATGTCTGTCCTAAGAGATCTTTATCGTTAGCAAATTGAATGCCAGGTGTAAAGTAGATCCATTTTGGATTATTGGAAATTTTTTTTAAGCAAATGAAACCAATCACAAAATCCTCATGCTGTTCAGCCATTTTTATCGTAGCTTCTGTATATTCTTCTTTAGCAAGGGTTCCAAAAGAGCTCATTTCTGCTAATAGGAGTAGTGCCCTATTAGAGCTAAGGCCTATATTTTTAAGAGCTGAGATGATATCGGGGCCTACGACACTATGGGCGTTGATCAAATCAGCCCATTCTATCATTTTAAAAGGGCCTCCTTGATATTGTAACTGCACTGTATTTCCAATATCGGCAAATTTACGATCTTCAAAAATCATAAAATTCTCTTTATGACTAAGTTCTTGAAGCTTTTTTGTAGTATTTGGATGAAAATCGTTGAGAATATCTATATGTGTTTTTAACATGCAAATCTCAGATCCTACTGACTCTGCAAAAGTAATTAATGCTTCAGATGAAGTAAAATCGGCTGCAACACAGAGGTTACTTTGCTTTTCTTTACAGGTGTTAAGTAGCTTTTTTGCAACCGGGTTAGGACAAAATGCTATTCTTTGCTCATAACTATATTCTCTTATCATAGGCTTTTTAAGAAATAAGTGACATTTTGAAATATATTTTCTTCGATTTTTTTTTCTTCGTATAATACTTCCAAGATTTCATAAATACTGATCAAACTGTGAACAAAAAGCCCATTTTTTTGCAGAGCTTTTACACCTGATTGTTCGCGGTTAAGCACAACGCAAATATCTTTGACAGCGATTCCTAGATTTTGTAAAGGGACAACTGTTTCAAGAATACTCTGACCTGTAGTGATTACATCTTCGATGATTAAGCAAAACTGTTCTTTGTTAAATATGCCCTCAATACTAGATCTTGTTCCATATTCCTTAATCTCCTTGCGGCGCATTAGCATCGGAACATTATATTCTAAAGAGATGGCTGTAGCAAGAGGAAGAGCAGTATAAGGCACTCCACAAATCAAACTAAATTCTAAAACAGATGCAAGTTGCCAAAGGGCATCACGGATTTCTTTTACGAGTTTTGGAAAAGAAATAACCCGCCTTAAATCGATATAAATCGGAGATGCAATACCGCTTTTTAAAATAAAAGAACCAAATTGAATCGAGCCTATGCTAAAAAGATCAAGGATCATTTTTTTAGTCTGTAATTGGATCATCTCTGCTCTTTTGTATGATATTTTGTTGCTAAATAAGGATCCCACATCATACCTGTTGCGGTCATTGCAACGTTAGCTTTTGCTTTAAAAAAAACAGAAAAATGCTCTGGTAAGGAAATACCTCCTACTCCGATTAAAGTAAGATCGAGCTTTTCTTTTTGAATGATTTCATGAGCTTGTGTAGTAAACCGCACCGCAGTAGAAAGAATAGGTCCTCCACAAATACCACTTGTCGGTCTATCAAAACCCAAAGGAGAGTTTCCCTTTGAATCAATCACTTTGGAGCTAACTGAATTAATTCCAGAAATGGCTTGGATTCCATTTTGAGCAGCTGTGATTAACACTTCTTGCAATAGTTGTTTAGAAGAGAAAACGCCTACTTTAATGATTAAAGGAATAGGATGGATAGCTTTGACAAGCGCTTTTCCAATTTCTGCAACAGCAGAAGGAGACATATAGATAGCTCCTTCTTTTGTCTTTACATTAGGACAAGAGAAATTCGCTTCGATAATCTTAGCACCTGCTGCTTTAGCTAAAGTAGCAACAGCTACAAAATCTTCTATAAAGGAACGCTCTTTTTGAGAGGAACCTGTTATGGAAACAACCATAACTTGCCCTTCTTGTAAACAAGCATTTGCACGAGGAATATCCTCTAATAAAAAAGCAGGAGATCTAGAAGGCATGCCAAAAGAGTTTGTAATTGCTAAATCCTCTATTTGCTTGGGAGGAAAAGGGATTTGCTTAACGCTATATTTAGGATCATTTGCATGTATGGGGCCATTTGTATCGACATAAATAATATTTGGCATAGGATGAGCTGCATATTCTTTACTACGAATGGTTTTATATACGGGAATGTCGTATCCCAATTTAGCTGCCAGTGAAATCCATTTGGAGTTTAATAAAGGTCCAGCTGCTACACCAATACAAGAGGCTACTGTAAATCCCAAGAAATTTAACATCTCTTCTCTAGAAGGAAGATTTCTTTTGGGAATTATCCCATCAAAGAAAGGGCCTTCTTCTGCATTTTCTAAGTAGCTTTTTTTCATATCGTAAATGGGAGAATGATCTGGATACCAAGTAGGTAATTTAGTGACAGGCATAGAGATTATCTCCTAAAACAGTCATAACGGGCCAACCTTTTAGAGTAAGACCTGCATAGGGACTCCAACTGCACTTTGTCTGCAATAAAGAGGGATCTAGTACTTGTGTTTTTTGCATATCAATGAGAACAATGTCTGGGCAAGGAGGCAGTCGAAAAATTTCTAAGATTTTTTTGTACATGAGTTGTTCAATATCGGATAATTGGATTTTACCCTGATTACAGGCATTGAGAAGTAAAGGAAGAGTGGTTTCTATGCCAGGTATCCCTGATAAGGCTTTAGGATAATTTACAGATTTTTCTTCTAGGGTATGAGGGGCATGATCTGATCCAATTGTATCTACCACTTTTTCTCTAATAGCTTGCCATAGCGCATTAGAGTGCGTTTGTTGTCTCAAAGGAGGATTAACTTGGGCTTTAGTTCCTAATGAATCATATGCTTTTGTCGAAAGAAATAGATGGTGAGGGGTTACTTCACAATACACACAAAGGCCTTCTTCTTTAGCTTGCCGAATCAATTCTATTTCTTGACTTGTGCTCACATGTAAAAGATATAAGCGTGTGTGATATTTACGAGCTAAGTCAATAGCTTTACTAGTTGCTAGATAAGCTACTTGTTCATTACGAATTTTAGAATGAATTTTAGGTTCTTTATAGATAGAAAACCTAGCTTTTCTTTTAAGAATTAAACCTTGATCTTCTGCATGCACAGCAACTAATAGGTCATTTTCTGCAGCGAGTTTAAAAGCTGTTTCTAGTGATAGGTCATCATCTAATAATAAACCTCCTGTTGAGGACCCCATAAAGATTTTCAGGCCAATAACTTCATTACGACAACGTGCAATTTCAGAAAAGTGGTTTTTATCTACACCCAGGTATAAGTTAAAATGCAAGGAAATTTCTGCTTGGTTTAATTGCTTTTGGATAAGCTGTTTTTTTTCTAAAACTCTTTCTAATGTATTTGTAATAGGCAGAGTATTGGGCATATCAAATACAGTAGTAATCCCTCCTTGCAAAGCAGCTTTAGCTCCTGTCTTCCAATCTTCTTTATATTCTAACCCAGGGGTACGAAAATGGGCATGTGGATCGATTAAAGCAGGCAGTAGGGTAAGATGATGGCTATCAAAGCTTATCTCTTTTAAAGAAGGGATTTGCCAATCAAATCTTTTCCCATCGATGGTAGAGACTTGCTTAAACGTAATCATATTTTAAGGATCCTTGTAAAATAGAATGCAATAACCCCATACGAGTGTATATACCATTTTCTGCTTGTTGAAAATAGTATGCAAATTTTGTGTGATCAATTGAGGGATCGATCTCATGATTTCTTGGAAGTGGATGTAATATTTTTAAATGAGAAGGTGCATGTGCTAAATGATTTAGTTTTAAGGGGTAAAGATTAAAGAAGGTTGGGTCAGCGCCTGTCAATTTATGTGTCTGTAGACGTGTTATATAGAGGATGTCTAAACAGGGGATAATCTCTTCTAAGTTTTGATGGAAGGAACAGTGTATTTTTTTTCTTGTTAAATAGGCAAGCGTTTCTTGAGGAAGAGTCAGACCATCCGGAGCACAAAAAAACAGACGCATATCAAATAAAGCGCATGCAAGACAAAGAGAGTGCACTGTACGCCCATATTTAAGATCCCCTACAAAGGCAACGGATAAGCCTCGAAGGTCTTTTTGTGTTTCTTGCATAGTAAATAAGTCTGTTAATGCTTGCGTAGGGTGCTCTTCTGCGCCATTACCTGCGTTAATAACCGGCGTTTTAGTACTTTTATGAGCTAGATGTATAGATTCTTTAGAAGGATGCCGCAGTATAATGATATCTGCAAAAGACCCTATGATTCTTATCGTATCTTCAAAAGATTCCCCTTTCTTTGCAGCGGTATTTTCCCCATCAGAAAATCCAATTACCCGACCTCCTAATTTAAGCATGGCGGTTTCAAAAGAGAGACGGGTTCTAGTCGAGGGTTCATAAAAGCAGGTAGCAAGAATAGAGGTTTTTAGCACAGGGGGAGAAAGAGAATTTTTCATGATATGCGCTTGCTCTAAAAGATAAAGGATTTCATCACCAGAAAAATTTTCAATGGAAATAACACTTCTATTTTTGAATGCATAATTCATGAAAGTTTCCTTAAGTCTTTTAAAGCGAATTTTTCGGATTTACAGAGTTGATATAGAACAGCTTCATAAACTTCTTGTATTCCTATTTGTAACATACAAAAAGGATTTGTGCATTTTTTTTGCAGACAAGGAGAACATGTTTTTTTCTTTGCAATTACCGTATAGTCTTTTACAGCATAAGGACCGCACAAATGAGGATTTGTGGGACAAAAAATGGCAATGGTAGGTGTTTTTGTAGCAAAAGCCATATGCATTGGACCTGTATCATTACAAACCATTATGTCCATGTTCTGAATAAGAGCTGCAAATGTTTTTAAAGGTAGATCTATTAAAGAGGTGCTGTTAGGAATATTAGAAGCAATATGTAGGATTAGTTCTTTTTCTGATTGATTACCTGTAATAAATATGTGGCATTTATGTTGTATACTTAGCAGGTTACCTAAAGCAATAAAATGAGAAGAGGGCCAACGCTTGAAAAGATCTTTAGATCCTGGATGAAGCAAGATACAAGGATGCGAATGATTTTGCAAATGATCCATTAAAGGTAGTGCATTTTTTTTGTCTTGCTGGCTTAAAGCAATTTCTATTTGATGATGAATGGGTTTTTTACTCGTTAGTGCTGCAATGATTTCTAAACGTCTTACGATTTCATGTTGTGGTTTTTTAGGAAGAAGATGAGTGATTAAAGAATCAAGTCCTTTGTTAGATCCTTCTGTGCCAATAATTTTTTTAGCTCCTAGTAAGTATACAAAAGGTAAAACTATTCTTTGAGAAGAGTGAAAGAACAAAATATAGGAAATTTTTTTCTTCTTTAGCTTTGAATAAAGAGAGATAAGAGAGGTAATTATAGGCTTTTTTAGTAAGAATAGATCATTGATGTAAGGATTGTTTTCCAGTAATTCTTTTCCAATATGACTTGTTAGGACTGCAATGTATCCCTTGGGATAATGTTCTCTAAGAGAGCGGATTGAAGGAGTTCCCCACAAGGTATCTCCTAATCCAGTAGTAGAAATGACTAAAAACCTCTCTTGTATAGCATTTTGTTTGATAAAATAACGCAAAATCTTTACAAATATTTTCAATAGAAAGTTTTTAAAAGATCTAACTATTTTTTTCATTTTATAGTCCTTCTATTTGTAAGATCTTTTTCGGAAATTGTAGCAAAGCGTTGCCATGGAAGAATGAGCAAGGATTTCAAATTAAGCTCTACTAGACAGCTTAAAAAGACTTGCGCGTTTTGTAGATTAGTAATCAGTGGAACATGATGATCAACACTTAAACGTCTAATATGAAATCCATCTGTTATAGGATTAGCTCCTGTGCCTTTAGGGATATTTATAATTAAATCAAAATATCCCTTTTTTATGAAGTTAGATAAATGAGACTGCTTTTTTTGACTGCTTTTATAAATGCAGTGGGATTCTACTTGGTGGTTTTTGAGAAAGTCATGAGTTCCTTTAGTAGCAAAAACTTTCCAACCACAGCCTGTAAGTGCCTTGATCAATTCCAATAGTTTGCTTTTTTTATCACCACCAATACTAAATAAGATTTTTTTCCCTTTAATTCTTGTCTGTGTAGCCATCCAAGAAAGGAAAAATGCCTCTTGCAGATCTCTGCCTAAACAGGCTACCTCTCCCGTGGAAGCCATTTCAACATGAGCAACAGGACTTGCTCCTTTTAAGCGTTGATAGGAAAATTGGGGAGTTTTAACGCCTACATAATCAAACTCGAGAGTTTTAAAAACACCTGAGATTGGTTGATCTAAAAGTGCTTTAGTTGCAATTTCAATAAAATTATGGCGTGTTACTTTACTGACAAAAGGAAAGGAACGAGAAGCTCTCAGATTGCATTCAATAACTTGAATAGCATTATTTTTAGCCACAAATTGAATATTAAAAGGACCAGTGATTTCGAGTGCTTTGACAATTTGCCTTGTAATAAGTTTTGTGCGTCGAATGGTTTCTAGATCTAAATTTTGAGGAGGTAAAACTACTGTAGCATCTCCTGAATGCACGCCTGCATTTTCGATATGTTCAGAAATAGCTTCGATGACAATCTTGCCTTCTTTAGCTACTCCATCAACTTCTAATTCTTTAGCTTCTGTAATAAATTTGGACAAAACAACGGGGTAATCAGGAGAGATCTTTGTCGCTTGAATAAGAAAATAAGCCAGAGCATCTTCAGAAAAAACAATATTCATAGCTGATCCTGAAAGCACGTAAGAGGGTCTAATGAGCACAGGGTAACCTACTTGGCTCGCAAAGGATTTTGCTTGAGTAAATGAAATGGCTGTAGTCCATATTGGTTGATCAATTTTTAATTTATGCAATAAACTGGAGAATTTATGGCGATTTTCTGCGCGATCAATTTGCCAAGCTTTTGTTCCTAAAAGAGGATAATTGTATTTATTAAGAGCTACGCTTAAATTATTTGCAATTTGTCCTCCTACAGATACAACGATTCCTTTTGGATTTTCAAAGTCTGCAATATCTCGAACTCTCTCAAAAGTCAGCTCTTCAAAATATAGGCGATCTGATTCATCATAATCCGTGGATACGGTTTCTGGATTGCAGTTGATAATAACTGTTTTCTCTTTTAAAGAGCAAAGCGTTCTACATGTATTCACAGCACACCAATCAAATTCAACAGATGAGCCAATCGAATAAGGGCCAGAACCAAGCACAATTATAGGAGGAGAATTAAACGGTTGAATATCGTGACATACGCCATGATAGCTTAAAAAAAGGTAGTTGGTTTTGGCATCAAACTCTCCAGCTAATGTATCGATCTGTTTAATTACAGGAAAAATTTGATAACGATGACGTAATTTTCGTACTTTTTCTTGAGAGATATTTTTTATTTTCCCAATGGTTTGATCGGAGAATCCATATTGTTTAGCTTTTCGTAATAAGTTTTTGGTTAAAGGTTGTTTTTTTAAGAGAGAAGCAAGCTGTGTAATTGATTGGATATGCAATAAAAACCAAGGATCGATTTGACATAGGGCTTGTGCCTGTTTAAGAGTTGCTCCTTTTTCAAAAAAAAGAGCTAAAGCAAATAATCTCCTATCGGTTGCTTCACGAATTTCTTGAAGTAGATTTTCAATAGGATAAGGATAGCTAGTTAATCCATCAGCTCCAATGTTTAGCATGCGAATAGCTTTTTGCAGAGCTTCAGGAAAACTTCTACCTATTGCCATTACTTCACCCACGCTTTTCATTTCAGTGCCGATCCTGCGCTCTGCTGAACGTAGTTTATGGATGTCCCATCTTGGGATTTTAACAACAATATAGTCTAAGGCAGGTTCAAAAAAAGCTGTTGTTTTTTTTGTCACGTTATTACGAATTTGGGCAAGAGAAAATCCTAAGCTAAGCTTTGCTGCAACAAAAGCAAGAGGATATCCAGTAGCTTTTGAAGCTAAAGCAGATGAACGAGAGAGTCTAGCGTTCATTTCAATGGCTCTATAACTGCCATCCTTGGGATTTAAAGCATATTGTATATTACACTCTCCTACAATTTCAAAAGCTTCTGCTGCTTTTAGAGCAATTGAACGCAGCAGGTGATATTCTTGATTATTGAGTGTTTGTGAAGGTGCAACGACAATGCTCTCTCCTGTATGAATCCCCATTGGATCCAAATTTTCCATATTGCAAATCGTTAATGCATTTCCATATTGATCACGTACAATTTCATATTCAAGTTCTTTAAACCCGAATAAATATTCTTCAATCAAAATCTGCGAACAAGCATTTAGGGCTTCTTGTGTTTTTGCATGTAGTTCTTGAGAATTGGTAATTCTTCCCGATCCTAGCCCTCCTAAAGAGAAACCTAAGCGTAACATAACCGGATAACCTATTTCTTCTGCGGCTTTTAATGCTTGATCAATAGACCTGACTGCTTTACTTTTAGGAGTGCAAATGCCCATGCTTTCGAGCTTTTTTTTAAAAAGATATCGATCTTCTGTTAACCGAATAGAAGAAATATTCGTACCGAGTATTTCTACGCCGTATTTTTGAAAAATATTTTTACTAGCAAGTTGAAGACCTAAATTAAGAGCTGTTTGTCCTCCAAAACCTAGTAAGACTCCACTAGGTTTTGTTTTAGCAATAATCTGAGAGACAATTTCTACATCAAGTGGAAGCAAGTAGGTTTCATCTGCTATGTAAGGGTCTGTTTGCACTGTTGCAACATTAGGGTTGATCAAAATCGTATGGATCTTTTCTTCTTTTAGCGCTTTAATAGCTTGAGTTCCCGAGTAATCAAACTCGCCAGCTTGACCAATCTTTAAACCACCAGAACCTAGAATTAATACAGATTTTCCTTGGAAACGCTTATAATCTTTCATTTTCTATAACATGTTATAAAAGGTTTCAAATAATCCCATCATATCGGTGGGACCAGGAGATGCTTCAGGATGAAATTGCACAGCAAAGAAGGGGAGCTCTTGATGCCGAATTCCTTCGATAGAGCCATCATTCACATTGCGAAAAGTGACTTTCCAATTTTTAGGCAGACTATTTTCCTCAATGGCAAAACCATGATTTTGCGATGTAAGAAAAAAACGCCCCGATTCTATACATTCACAAGGTTGGTTTTGTCCTCGATGTCCATAAGGTAGTTTATAAGTTTTTGCTTGGGCTGCTAATGCCATGATTTGAGCTCCTAAACAAATGCCAAAAATCGGTTTTTTTTTGTTTAAGGCTTTTTTTAAAATGTCCACTGTTTGTCTACAACTAAGAGGGTCTCCTGGTCCGTTAGATAAAAGAATCCCATCATACTCTTGGTCTAAATAATTGTAGTCAAAGGGAACTCGTTTGATTTGAATGGGAAAATGAAGCAAACAACGCAAAATGCTTTGCTTCATGCCACAATCAACTAGAATAATGGTTTTCTTTCCTTCCCCATATTTTTTTAAGGTAGAACAACTAACCTCTTTGACAAGAGAAGAGGTATAAGGATTGATAAAACTTACCGTTTTTTTATCTTTTTGTGTAATGGCTCCAAGCATACTACCTTCTGTTCGAATGCTCTTTGTTAAAGCACGAGTATCTATTCCAGAGAGAAAGGGGACTTTTTGCGTATATAGCCACTGAGCTAGCGAGGTCTTTGCTTGATAATGGCTGTAAAAAGGACAAATTTGATTAATAATAACGCCTTTAGCGTGGATTTTCACAGATTCCCACAAAGAAGAATCAGGCACACCATAATTGCCAATCAAGGGAAAAGTAAAGTTTAAGATTTGTCCTGCATAAGAAGGATCTGTTAGCGATTCAACATATCCTGTCATTCCTGTTGTAAAGACAATTTCGCCAAGCACCGTTTCTTTAAACCACTTTGGCGTATGCCCTTGATAGGTCATACCATTTTGTAAAACAAGTTGCGCTGGAACTAGTTTCAAAAAACTCATATTGCGTTCTAGTTTAACAAAAGAAAAAAGAGAAGTAAATATATTTTTTTTATAAATCTTACGCAACAGCAGTTATTTTGGAAAAATGTTTGCAACATCAGCTATCATTCGCAATTTGTTATTTCCAGAATAGATTGCTACGTCAGTTTAAGAGAGTGCACAACGAAAAACCCTAATTCCAATCTTTAGCTAATTTACGTATTTTATTTCTTTTAATAAATCATTTTTGTAATATTTTGCGTTAAAAAAAATATATGTTTACAAAGGATTGTATAAATGGGTGGGGTATTCGCAGCTGGCCAAAAAGCATTAGATAAAGCCTTTAGCACGATGGACAGTATTCTAAGAGCAACGCTTCCAAGAGCGAATCAAACATTGGAGAATTCTGATCAAGCCTTAGAGAATGTTAATCAAACATTAAAGAATACGAACGAATTAATTAGTGATTTCAAAGGAATTCCTGGGCATTTGACTGAAACGGCCAAAGAAGTCGGAGCTGTTACCAAAATGGGAATCTGATATTGGGTGTTTCATGGTATCGAGCCATTAAATTAACCGGAATCGCCAGCAATGCAAGAAATGATTTAAAAAAATTAGCAGATCACACAACCAAAACAGAAGATAAACTTGTTGAAGTTCTAGAAAATACCCGTAGTGACTTAAAATCCTCTGCCGGTCAGTTCACCAAAGATACCCATAAAATGGGTCAAAACTTTAGCCATATGACAGAATCTCTATCACAATCTTCTGTAGAAATATCTGGTGCTGTCAATCAAGCAAATCGAAACTTTGGCTATATGACCCATATCACAGCAGATTTTCTTGGCTTTATCTCTCAAGATATTCATCAGACAAATCGTTGTTTCAGGGTTACTTGCTTTTCTTTGACAACGTCTGCATTAGTGGCAACTATGACATATCTTCAAAATTCCAGTTGTGATCGCGATCCGGACTCTATGCTTTGTACTGCTCCTTTAAAAAGCATGATAGCTACGACGATTGTAGCTGGTTTCGTGGCTATGGGAATGCTTGTGCCAAATAAAGTTCAAATACATCAGAACAATAAAATTTTAGCCTCTAATGAAATAATGAGTATGAGTAATCGTTTAGATCAGGTTCAACTAAAGCAAGGTATGGAGCTTAGTTTTTTCATTCCGGAAGAGGGTCTTGATCAAAATATTGAATGGACAAAAGAGCAGCTAGATTTAATAAAAACTACAAATATTGATATTTTTAATATTATTGAAGCAAAAAGAAAGCTTGAATATTACAAATGGACTAAACAAGAGTTGGAATGGTTGTTAAATCAAAATGAAAATATATTTTTTAATATGCTGTTAAGCAGGGTTTATACAAGCTCCGATTGCTTAGACAATAGCTAATTTTTTAAACTTAAACTTTTTAGGGAACTATGTCGATACCAAATATATCCGTACAAAATTCACCAATTCCAACAATTACGATGCCTGTAGACACTTTTAATATGATGGTAGAAGGTAGCTATAATCTAAGAATAAGATCTGAAAAAGCAGAAAAAGAAGAAAAATTCGGGAAACAGGCTAATGAAATTTTAAAAGCCGAAAATATAGAACTTAAAAATAAATGTACTAAACTTGAGAGAAAAAAAACTGAAGAAGGAAGATTAATTCAACTTATTGATGATGATTTACAATCATCCAAAGGAGCACTTCAATACGTATGTGCTGTTGCTGGTGCTATATTAGGAGGCGGATTAGTATTAGCATTTCCTCCTACAGGAGCTGTTATTGCTTTAGGTGGAACAGGATCGGCAGCGCTTGGAGCTGCTATTGCTGGTGGAGCTACTGGTGGGTACCTTATTGCGCCCGTTGTTCATGAAAAAACGCATAAAGCAATCATTCAGCAAGTACAAAATTTTAAGGCAAAAGAAGAAGCCTCTAAAAAGGTCGAGTAATCAAAATCCTAACCAGTAATATCAGGAAATAATTAATATGCACCCAGTACATAGCACAACAAATGAGATATCTCAAATTAGTGACGCATTTTTAAGAAAAAAATATAGTCTCACAGAAGAGTATGCAGAAAAGTATCCAGGAGACTTTGCAAAGGTTCTCTCAGCAGCAAGATGTACCGAAGAGACTCTTCAAACAATGAATAGGTTAGAACAAATTCAAAAAGAAGCCTCTAATAGTATGGTAGGATTACAAGAAGATAATAAAGAGCTCCAGACACGACTGGATAATATAATCGAATTGGAGAAAAAAAACACACAGGCTTTACAAAAACTAGCAAATTCATCGTCAGAGCTGAAAGAAATGACATCGAATATGGCGAATATGGTTTCTATTTGTGCAAACCGAATTTTTAATCCTGTAAGGAATGGGTTACAAAGCGGATTTTATTTCTTAACTGGACATAGAGAACTAGCAGCAGTATTACCCGGAGAAAATCCATTAGCTGTAGATCCAACAAACCCATCATCGATTGACGAAAAAAAAAAGTGTGTAAACTTACTCAAATTTTGTATGGTTGTGGGCGGATTATATCTTTTGTATGTAGGAGAACAAAAGATCTCGTGCTATTTATCTGCAAAGGGATAAACAATTTGATATCTAAAATTACTTTCTGGTTTCAGAGAAAATGACCTTTTTAGTTTGTGAAGTAGCAGTTTATCAAGAGCCTTGCAATGGTCTTAGTTGCAATTTTGATCTCTTCTTGCAGTTTTTTTGAATGCCTTTTTGGTTTATAGTGGTTTGCAGATATTCAAACCACTTATTTTCCGTCTTCTTTATCATTGCATTTTTACAAGCACGAATTAGCATTTTTGCATGAAAGATGCCGCGTTTCTAAGTTTTCTGGTTAGGCATGAATCTTTTGAAATTTTCATTTTCTTTAACAAACTATTTTTGTAATATTTCACGTTAAAAAAAATATATGTTTACAAAGGATTGTATAAATGGGTGGGGTATTCGCAGCAGGTCAAAAAGCATTAGATAAAGCCTTTAGCACGATGGACAGCATTCTAAGAGCAACGCTTCCAAGAGCGAATCAAACATTGGAGAATTCTGATCAAGCCTTAGAGAATGTTAATCAAACATTAAAGAATACGAACGAATTAATTAGTGATTTCAAAGGAATTCCTGGGCATTTGACTGAAACGGCCAAAGAAGTCGGAGCTGTTACCAAAATGGGAATCTGATATGGGTGTTTCATGGTATCGAGCCATTAAATTAACCGGAATCGCCAGCAATGCAAGAAATGATTTAAAAAAATTAGCAGATCACACAACCAAAACAGAAGATAAACTTGTTGAAGTTCTAGAAAATACCCGTAGTGACTTAAAATCCTCTGCCGGTCAGTTCGCCAAAGATACCCATAAAATGGGTCAAAACTTTAGCCATATGACAGAATCTCTATCACAATCTTCTGTAGAAATATCTGGTGCTGTCAATCAAGCAAAGTTTCAGGGTTACTTGCTTTTCTTTGACAACGTCTGCATTAGTGGCAACTATGACATATCTTCAAAATTCCAGTTGTGATCGCGATCCGGACTCTATGCTTTGTACTGCTCCTTTAAAAAGCATGATAGCTACGACGATTGTAGCTGGTTTCGTGGCTATGGGAATGCTTGCACCAAATAAAGTTCAAGTACATCAGAACAATGAAATCTTGGACTCTGGTAACAAAGTAAGCATTATGGATCTTAATTTTTTTATTCCAGAAGAGGGCATTGATCAAGATGTTAAATGGACACAAGAGCAGTTGGATGTAATAAAAGCTAAAAATTTTGCTGTTTTTAATTTTATAGAAATAAAAAAACACCTTGGTAGCAAGTGGGATAAACAAGATCTAGAATGGCTGTTAAGTCAAGATAAAAACATATTTCTTAAAGTGATACTAAACAAGGCCTGCGCAATCTCAGATTGCTTGGATAATAATAATTAATTTTTAAATTAAGATTTTTAGGAGACAATATGTCTATACAAAGTTCATCAGTTCTAACAATTACTCTACCTTTAAAGACTATTATGGAGCTAAAAG
Source organism: Candidatus Rhabdochlamydia porcellionis (assembly GCF_015356815.2). Lineage (GTDB taxonomy): Bacteria > Chlamydiota > Chlamydiia > Chlamydiales > Rhabdochlamydiaceae > Rhabdochlamydia > Rhabdochlamydia porcellionis. The sequence goes on along the minus strand of NZ_CP075585.1, from coordinate 1,312,799 downwards.
AGAGTAACTGTGAACTACAAAAAAAATATAAAAAAGCAGTAACAGAGTTAAAAGTTACGCTACAAGCTAATGAAATTTTGAAAAACGAAAATACAGAACTTAAAAATGATAATATTAAACTTAAGGGCTCGCAAACCAAAGAAGAGACATTAATTCAACTTATGGAAGAAGATTTACAATCATCCAAAAGAGTACTTCAATGTGTTTGTGCCATTGCTGATGCAATATTAGGTAGTGGATTAGTATTAGCATTTCCACCTGCTGGGGCTGCTATTGCCTTAGGTGGAACAGGATCAGCAATTGTTGGTGTAAGTACTGCTGGAGCTGCAGTTACTGGCGGGTGCCTTGTTGCGCCTGTTATTCACGAAAAAACGCATAAAGCATTAATTCAGCAAGTACAAAATTTTAAAGCGAAGAAAGAGGTATCTAAAAAGGCCGAACAATCAAATTCTAACCAGTAATATCAGGAAATAATTAATATGGTCCCAATAAATATTGCAACAAATGAGATATCTCAAACAATTAGCGACGCATTTTTAAGAGAAAAATATGGTATAACGAAAGAGTATGAAGAAAAGTATCCAAAAGATTCTGCATTGGCTCTTTCAGTAGTAAGATCTACCGAGGAGGCTCTTCAAGCAGCGGGAGAATTAGTACAGTCTAGTAAAGAAGTCTCTAATGGTATGGTAAGATTAAGGGAAGATAGCAAAATACTTCTTGCACAACAGGCAGACTTAATCGAATTGTCTAAAAAAAACACCCAAGCTTTACAAAATCTAGCAAAATCATCATCAGAACTGAAAGAAATGACATCGAATATTGCAAATATGGTTTCTATTTGTGCAAACCAAATTTTTAATCCTATAAGGAATGGGTTGAGAAACGGATTTTATTTCTTAGCTGGACATAGAGAACCGGTGGCAGTATTACCTGGAGAAAATCGATTAGCTATTGAATATAATCCGGAAGACACGATTTCTAATACAGATCCAACAAATCAGTCGTTAGTCGATGGAAAAAAAAACTTCGCAAGTTTACTCATATTTTGTGCGGTTTCGGGAGGATTATACTTTTTACCTGCATGGGAGCAAAGAATCTTGTGATGCTTATCTATAGATCCTCAATCCATTTGCTATCTAAAATCAACTGCTGGTTTCGTTCGAAATAACAACCTAGGAGTAAATAGAACCTTTATCACAGTTCTTCGCTTTTGGATTGCTAGTGCAAGTACTGCTGCAGTTGCACTAGCTTGTGGGTACGTTGTTGTGCTTGTAAAGCATTAATTAAACGCCAGAATGTAAAATGCTTTTACGTATATGCAGAAATAACCGTTTTTTCTTAATGACTTGACGAATTCACATAGAAGGTTCTTAGATATTTTTATTCTTAGTTCCTTATGTTTTTACAGAGGTACCGTGTTTAACAGCAAGATTGCTTTATTTAAATTTTGGCGTTACTTGGATTAATCCGTCATAGGCTGCATATTTGTATAGGTCATGCAGAGTAGGGCAGTTAAATACTTGGGATATTATGTGGTGCAATGTTTTTTTATCTTCTACGAGAATTACGCCATAGTGAATGATTTCAGTAGCAATTCTTCCGATGATATGCACTCCTAAGATTTGTAAAGTGTCTTTATGGAAAAGCAATTTGAGCATTCCGGTTTTTGCACCCATAATTTTACCTCTGGGCATATTGGCATAATAGGCTTTACCTGTAGCATAAAGAATGTTTTTGTCTTTTGCTTCTTCAGTGGTTAAACCAATGGTAGATACTTCTGGGATGGTATAAATTCCATAGGGGAAATAGGTGGGTAAGTGTTCTAGATCTTGTGTTTGAAAAATATGAGCCACTGCAATTCTGCCCTGTTCCATGCTAGTGCTAGCAAGAGCGGGAAAGCCAATGACATCTCCGACAGCAAAGATGTTAGATATGTTCGTACGATATTGATGATCTACTATAATCAATTCTCTCTTTCCTGTTTTAACTCCTATTTGCTCTAATTTAAGTTGTTTTATATTTCCACTGCGTCCAGCGGCAAATAAGAACATATCAACTTCTAAACTTTTGTTATTCTTTAGATGGACCTCTATAGGGGTCTGATCGGAAGGAGGGACATTAATGGACTCGATGGAGGTATTAAAAAGGATATCAATGCTGGAGCTTTGCATTTCTTTTACAAGTGTGTTCGAGATCTCTTCGTCAAGATGAGGAAGGATTTTTTCTTTATCGTTAATCAAATAGACATGGGTTCCAATTGTTGCAAAAATAGTCGCATACTCACAGCCAATGACTCCAGCTCCTACGATACATAGGGATGAAGGGTGTCTTGTCAATTGTAGGATAGTATCAGAATCGTGAACTCGTTTGTTATCAAAAGGGATGTTTTCTGGATGGTAAGGGTAGGATCCTGTTGCGATGATGATAAACTCTCCAAAGAGTGAAACAAGATCTTTACCTTGTACACGAATGGTATGTGCGTTCTCAAAGCTAGCTACTCCATAAAAGATACTAACATGATGACTCGATAAGTTAGTAAAAATCTCTTTAGAAGAGGAGTCTTTTACTAGATTCTTACGATACATAAAATCTGTCATAGAAGCTTCATGAGAAAAGGTGCGATCAATTCCATAAAGACCTTTTTCTAATTTATCAGAAAAATACAAAGCGGTTTCTCTAAGGGTTTTAGAAGGTAGGGTTCCAGTCACTGTTCCAGCTCCTCCAAATAGCTCTTCCTTTTCAATGATCGCTACTTTATAACCAAAATAAGCCGCTTTGACAGCGGCTTTTTCCCCTGCTGGACCTGAACCAATTACAATAAGATCAAATTTTTGCACATTAACTCTTGCTTATGTTAGATAATAAGTAATTACACAATACTCGAAAGAATTTCAAGTGGCAAAGGAAACAGATGGATTTAAAAATACAAACTCAAGCAGATAATTTAATACAAAAAATCAGGCATTACTTGATTACTACAATGGGAGTAACGATTAATGAAGCTAGCCCAGAAGAATTTTATCGTGCATTTGCTCTGACATTGCGTGAAGAGATCATGATTAATTGGACTGCTTGTGTACATACCTACAGAGAGAAAAAAGCGCGAATGCTTTTTTATTTATGTATGGAATATATGCCTGGGCGTTTTTGTCAAAATAATATTATAAATATCCATGCAACCGATTTAATTAACTATGTATTTAAACGACTAAACCGCTCCTATCAAGAAGAGTTATGCTTTGAGCCAGAGCCAGGTCTTGGCAATGGAGGTTTAGGGAGATTAGCAGCTTGCTTAATGGATTCTCTTGCTACTCAGCAAATTCCAGCTATTGGATTTGGGCTCCGCTATCAATATGGCATTTTTGATCAAGCGATATGTAATGGGATTCAGGTAGAGAAGCCAGAGGCATGGTTATTGCATGAAAATCCTTGGGAGTATCGTCGTGATATGCATGCTGCTTCTGTTTTTTATGCTGGAAAAGCAGTTCCTGGTAAGAATAAAAAAGGGGAAGATGTATATGCATTAACAGATTACGAAGAAGTAAGAGCTCTATCTTACGATATTCCCATTATTGGATACAAAGAAACCCCCGATTTTACAGTAAATACACTGCGTCTATGGACTACGAAAGAATCTCCTCGTAACTTTCAACTGCAGCGCTACAATGCAGGAATGCTAGGTGCAGCTGCAGAAAATACTAGTCTTACCGATGTGCTATATCCTAACGACCATAATGAAACAGGCAAAAGAATTCGTTTAAAACAAGAATTTCTTCTGGTATCTGCTTCATTACAAGATATCATTAAAAGGCATCTTTTTATTTTCTCAAATATGAGTGAATTCGCGGATAAGGTACGTATCCATATCAATGATACTCATCCATCTCTGGCCATTGCAGAACTGCAGAGACTACTCATAACAGAGCACGATTTTGGATGGGAAGAAGCTTTAGATACTGTAAAAACTTGTTGTAACTTTACTAATCACACCATTTTGCGAGAGTCTTTAGAAGAATGGAATCAAAGTAGTTTGCAATATCTATTACCACGTCAATATGCAATCATCGAAAAAATGAATTTAGAGTTTTGTAATCAGATTCGTCAGAAATACTCAGGAGATGAAGATAGAGTACGATCTATGTCGATTATCGAAGAGGGCCAAGTCAAGATGGCTAATTTAGCTATTTATGGATCACATCGAATAAATGGAGTAGCTGCTCTACATACAGAGATCTTAAAAAAAGAGATCTTTAAAGATTTCTATGAAATGTATCCGGAAAAATTCGTCAATGTAACTAATGGGGTGACTCCAAGAAGATGGCTTTTAGATTGCAATCCACTTCTTGCTGCATTTATTACAAAGAGAATTGGTAAACAGTGGATTACACAGTTTCAAGAAATACGCAATCTTGCCTCATTTTCTAATGATTTTGATTCTCAAAAAGAGTTCTTAGAAATCAAGAAAAAAAATAAACAGGCCTTACTTGAATGTTTGCAACATACAAATCCTATACGCGATAGTACAGGAAAGCCTTCCGGTCATTACTCTTTTTTGGATGAAAGTGCGCTTTTTGATGTACAAATCAAACGGATTCACGAGTATAAAAGGCAGCTGATGAATCTCATTCATGTAATTATGCTCTATCATGAACTTCAAGAGAATCCAGAAGCACGTCGTATAAAAAGAATGGTATTCATCGCTGGTAAAGCAGCTCCTGGCTATGAAGTAGCTAAACAAATCATTCAATTAAGCTACTGTATTTCTAGACGAATTAACCAAGACCCTAGAACAAATCAGAAATTAAAATTGGTTTTCATAGAAAATTACAATGTATCAAAAGCAGAAATAATTATTCCTGCAGCAGATTTATCAGAGCAAATCTCTACAGCAGGAACAGAGGCTTCTGGTACTGGCAATATGAAGCTAGCAATGAACGGAGCTTTGACAATTGGAACAGAAGACGGTGCTAATATTGAGATGCATCAACAGGTAACAGACCGTTTTTGGCCCTTTCGTTTTGGTAAAACGGCATTAGAGAATGACTTAATTCGTCATACGGGTAACTATAATCCTTGGGATATCTATATGCAAAACGATTCTATTCGAAAAGCACTTGATTCTCTACGTGATCGAAGTTTTACACAAACAGAAGAAGAGCATCAAGCGCTTAGTAATTTGTATCAAAGTTTGCTGCATAGTCAAGCGGGTTATATACTGGATTATTACTTTGTCTTAGGCGATTTATTAGATTATTATAGAAAGCAAAAATCGGTGGAAGAGTTGTTTTTAAAGCCTCAAGAATGGGCAGAATATGCCTTGCAAAACATAGCAGCTATGGGAAATTTTTCTTCTGATGAATCGATTAAGAATTATGCAAAACTGGTTTGGGATATTCAATCTTGTCCAGTTGATCCTAAAGAGTTAGAAAAAATAAGAATAGAGTATAGCGAGCACGATAAATGTCGCATTTTTCCGTCTAGTGCAAATGGATCTGTAAAGAATTCTTCTTAAAGGTTTTTATTTTTCATCTCTTTTTGTGGAAGGTTCCATTTATTAAGCATTTTCTGATATTCTCCAGATTGTTTTAACCGATGAATCTCTTTATTAAAAGCTTTGATTAAAGAACTATTTTTATTACGTACTGTAATCAGTCTTAAAGCCTCATTATTTAAAGGTAGCGATCCTACCTTTAGCTTATTTTGATAGAGATCTTCACAATAGGCATAGGCGCTTAAAATATCGATTAAAGCAGCGTCAAGTACACCTGAAATTATATCTTCAAGAGCTTGTGCTTTAGAGGTGTATTGATGGATTAATACATTAGGAACCGATTCAACTAATAAAGCATTAGCATCCGAGAGCACACCGACAGCTTTGCCTTTTAACTGCTTTGTAGAAGAGATATCGGATGATTCATTTACTACAATTACAGGACCTAACATTAAATAGCTTTCTGAAAAATCAAAGCGGTCTTTGTTAAAGTTGTAGGGAGGAAAAGAAGAAAGCACAGCTTCATATTTCTCTTGAAGTAAGTCTTCTAGCAGGTAATGTGCATCTGTTGTGATTTTAGCAAGAGGGAGTTTTTTGGAGACCTTCTGCAAAATTTCTGTAGAAAAACCCACTAATTGTGCATTTCTATCCTCTAAATCTAAAGGATACCAACTAGGGTCAAGAGCCACTCTTTGTGGGTGGTTTTTGCCTCCACAGCAGCAAAGAAGAGCTAGTAGCAATAGGATAGAAATTTTCTTTAACATAAGATGATCTGTAACACAATAAGATAAAAAAGGGTATGTTTATCGTTTAAGGTTTTAATTATGTCAAATACTTATCTCATTATCAACTTTGGCGGTCCTAGAAACTTAAAAGAAGTGGAGGGGTTTTTAAAAGAGTTACTTACTGATCAGGAAGTGATTCGTACCCCATTTCCTTCTTTTATTCATCGTTTATTATTTACCCGAATTGCAAAGAAACGTGCATTGAAAGTGATTCCTGAATATGAAAAGATCGGTGGTAGATCTCCGATCTATGAAGATACGGAAAAAATGGCTGCAACTTTGCAGAAATATGTGAAAGCACCTGTTCTGACCTTTCATCGTTATCTGCCTGAAACGCATGCTTGCTTTTTGTCTGCTATCAAGCAAATACCGAAAGATCATCAGATACGAGTTTTTCCTATGTTTCCTCAATTTAGCTATGCTACAACAGGAAGCATAGCTCTTTTTTTTTCTCGTAATTTATGTGGACAGAGTCTAAATCAACTCTCTTGGATTAAATCTTATGCAACACATCCTTTATATCTTAGTGCATTTGAGCAACAGATCCGCCTTTGTTTAAACCAACACAAGCTTCAAGAAGAAGAGGTATGTTTGCTTTTTTCTGCCCATGCGATCCCTAGAAAATTTGTCTGTACAGGGGACCCTTATGAAAAAGAATGTCAGGGGAGTTTTTATGCTCTTAAAAAACGGTTTCCTCAAGCGGTTTGTCATTTGTCCTATCAATCTCAATTTGATAAGCAAGAATGGCTTCGTCCTTATACAAGTGATGTATGTGAAGAGATTAGCAATTGGACAGATAGAAAAACAGTAGTAGTTATTCCTTTAAGCTTTACTTCAGATCATATAGAAACTCTTTTTGAAATCGAAAAACTGTATTTACCATCCATTCGCAAGCAGGGGTTAACCGCTATTCGCTGTCCTGCGCTCAATCATCATCCTGATTGGGTTCAAGCAATTCTTACCATTATAGAACAAGAGGAAACATTGACTAATCAGATGCTCATTCGTCATCCTATCTCCTCTTGTTGTAGCGTATGCATGCCAATTTGTTGTATGTGTAAAAAAAAATAAAACATATACAAATATCTATTATTTAAAGAATAATGGAGAAAAAAATCCCTTTAGATGGTTTATTTTTTGGAATGAGAAGGAGTATTTATGGCATATGAAGCTAATGCAGATAGAAAGCTACAAAATAAGGCCGTCTTAGGAGTTGGTTTGATGATTCTTGGATTGGCTCTTTATCCTTTATCCGATGCTTTCATCAAGCATCTCATGGGCACATATAGTGTCTGCCAAGTCACTTTGCTACGTGCATTTACTCGTTTAGTGCCTCTTTTCATTGCAACCTATTTCCAGGGTGGGCCGCGTAAGGTTCTTTATTCAAAACACCCAGCTAGCCATCTCACTCGACTAACGGTTAATTTAATATATACTTTTTGTTTTATGTTTGCCTTTTCGCTCGCTTCTTTAACGACAATTTATACATTTAGCTATACCTCACCTTTCTTCATGATTGTCTTAGGTTCATTGATGCTTAAAGAAAAAGTTACTCGCGAGAGATGGATTGCTGTAGGAATCGGTCTTATAGGAGTTATCATTGCCATGCGTCCTGGATCAAGTGTAATGGAATCAGCAGCCTTTTTGGTGCTTTTTGCCACTTTTCTTGGAGCTTTGAATAAGATTCTCATGCGCCGTTTAGCATCAACAGAGCATAGTCTTGCTATTGCTATTTACCCGAACCTCGTAATGATCGTAGCAATGCTGATCTTAGGCTTTATTTCTTCAACTTTCCCAAATTGGCTATCTTCTCAGTTTACTCTTGTTTGGAAACCAATGCCCTGGACTCACTGGAGTCTTTTTGCAATTGTAGGTATACTGACAGCTGGTGCCCAATACGCCATTGCACAATCACTTCGTTTTTCACAAGCCTCGATTCTTGCACCTATTGATTACTCTACTTTTTTCTGGGTAGTAGCTCTTGACTTTACCTGGTGGAATAAAACACCAGACATCTATACATTAATCGGAGCTATGGTTATTGTTGGAAGTAATTTATTTATTCTCTACAGAACTCGAAAAGAAGAAGCTGCTAAACAGGCTTCTTTAGCTTAAAAAGCTAGCTTTAAGAGTCTTTTTCTCCTAAAGAGAAATAAGAGAGACTTCAATAATAATCAAAGAGTAAGGTTCTGGTTTAGGGAATTCTCTATAAGCAAGATCTGGATGGATAAATACTTCTCTTTTTTCTCCTACTTTCATTCCTTCTAAAGCTTTACGAAGACCAGGAATCATTTCGGAGAGTGAAATGCGTATTCCTGAAATATTTTCAGATAAAATTTCTCCATTTAGATCCCTTTCTCTAAAAGAAATCAAAGGAGTGTTATTTGTATTTTTGAGTTCTTCTCCTGCCCCTGTGGTTACTGTTTTATAATAGAGTTTGTCTTTAACTATCTCATAGATATCATCTCTATTTGATATCTTACACAAATAAGATTCAGCAGCTTGAAGATTAAGAATTTCCTTTTCTTTTACCTTATTTTTTAGAGATGTGATTAGAGAGTCGTAACAACCCTTTAAAGGTTTTACTTGTATCTTTCCTGTATTAAGCCTCTTAAGGTTCAGCATAAGTTCTCGAAAATTGTACTCTCCCTCATAGGTTGTCATAATATTCCAAATGACATGTGCAAGATCTTCTGACACTTGAGACTGCTGTTGTTTAAGAGGTTGATTTTTACTGTTTTTTGCATGGCAGTAAGTACAACAAGTGATTATCAATAGAAAGAAGAGGTATTTTGTCCAAGTCATGGTGCAGTTAACATCTCTAAAATGGTTTCTAAGAAGGCATCTGATTCATATATTTTTACTATTGAGCTATTTACTTTATCCCAACTTTCAATAAGGGTTTGTGTTTGAGCGTATTTCTCGCTTCCAAAAAATAAAGATCTTTTGATAGGAAAAAAAGGATGGTCTTTTTTTGTTCCTTTAACGAAATGGTTTTCATGGAGTAATTTTTTAAGTTCAAATACTAAAGAGGCAACCTCTACTTTAGATGGAGATTTTGCAGGCATTTTGGAAATTTCTATCCTTTCCAAATAACGAACTATTTCTGGTGGAAGGTTTTTTATATTAAGAGGAAGATTGCTTAAGGTTTGTAATAATTGCTCTCTTTCTATAAAAACTTGCACGTTTTTCTCTCCGTATCCATATAAAAGCCCAAGAGCTTTGTAATACAAGGTCGGACAAGGAGCTCTAGAAAAAGAATAAGCAAGCTGTCCTTGGCAGAGTATGTGTAAGAGCGTGCGAGGACAAACTTTTTTTCCTGTGAGGTTTTGGAAAAGTTGCAGGTTTTTTTCAATGACAGCATAGGACTTTTCTTTATTTACTAAAAGAAACCCAAAAGAATCATCTTTCTCTACTTTAACAAAGCTGTATTTTTCCATAGGGAAAAGGTCCTGGTATCTTTCCCAAATTTTCCAGTCTTTTTCATCTAAAGCCATCAAATAGAGATGCTGTTCGGGATTTTCATAAAATACAGGGAAACAAAGATGGTTTAAACTATAATCAATGCTTCCCATTGGCTTGAGACCGAATAAAGTATAAGAAAAATCTCCATGATAGAAAAGCCGTCGAAATTTAAGAATTTATTGAAAAATATAATGAATAGCTGTTAGGTAATCGGTTTTTTCAGGAGCATATTCACGCAAAGTAGGAGTGCAATACGTAGTTCTTTTTACAAGGTCAGAAGCGATTTTTATCAGGGGATTTGCTTGGATAGAAGAATATCTAAAAATTACGAAGGTACAGGTCTTTAGCTTTTTTTAAGAGCTATTATATTGTATCGAGATTTACATCTTAAGTTATTTTCTAAATAACACGAGGTGAGTTAATCTGGCTATTTTTTAAATTAAAATTTATATAAAAATAGCTTTAGTAAATAAAAGATAAGAACACTAGTTATTGCGCTGGCAGGAAGGGTGATTACCCAAGATAGTGCGATATCGCGAAGCATCCTAAGGTTTAAAGCGCGGATTCCGCGAGCTAGTCCTACCCCTAGGACAGCACCGACTAAGCAGTGTGTGGTAGAAACAGGTAGGCCTAATTTAGAAGCTAGGAGGATGGTAATAGCAGTGCCGAATTCAGCGGAAAATCCACGGGTAGGGGTAAGCTCAGTGATTTTTTTTCCAATAGTAGCAATGACTCTCCAGCCCCAGGTTGCAAGACCTGTTACAATTCCTAACCCTCCGAATACAAGTAGCCAAGAAGGAACTGTTGCTGCTTGAGAAACAATTCCTCTATTAATAATGTCTAGAACGGCTGCAACAGGGCCTATAGCATTAGCAACATCATTAGCTCCGTGACCAAAAGCAACAAAAGAAGCGCTTAAGATTTGCAAGTAGCCAAACATTTTTTCTACAGAAGTATATTCAGAAGTACGTTCTAAAAAGTTTGTTTCTTGTCTTAATTGTTGAGAGAGCGATTGGATTTCTTTCACTAAATGTCCTATCTGTTCATGGGTTTCATCATAAGATACCACATGAACGCGCTGTAGGTGCTTGAGTGCTTTTTCTAGACTGATAACCGTTTGAGGGGAATAACGAGAAATAGGGGTTGATTCATTGGGAGAATACACTCTACGAACTAATAGAAAAGCGATAAAAGAAGCAATGCTACCAATGACAAAGGCAAAAGCTAATACTTGGATAAAAGAAAAATGCCAATTTAAATGAGTAAGCCCGTTGAACAGTAAACTTAGAGTAAATACACCAAGAGCAATGAAGGTTAATAAAGGAATAAATTTTCTTGCTGCTTCTAAAGGGTTCATTGCATATAAAATATTGCGTTGCAGCATATTAAATACAAAATAAGAAATCATACCTGCTAAAACAGGTGAGATAACCCAACTAGTTGCAATGGAATTCACTGCATTCCATTGAATAGCATCGATTCCCATAATCACGCCAGCAAAACCTAAAATAGCTCCTACAATCGCATGGGTTGTAGAAACAGGCCATCCAAAAAAAGAAGCTATTTGTAACCAGACCCCAGTTCCGCATAACGCAGCGCACATCCCTAAGACTAAGATCAAGGGATCTTCTGCAAACAATTGAGTGTGAATCAATCCTTTTTGCATGGTTTCTGAGACATGAGATCCAAGGAAGAAAGCTCCACTAAACTCTAGGACAGCTGCTAGAATAACCGCTCTTCTTAAAGTAAGAGCTCCAGAGCCAACAGATGTCCCCATAGCATTAGAAACATCGTTGGCTCCAATATTCCAGGCCATATAAAGACCAATGGCTAGAACAAGCAATGTAAGTATTGTTGCAGTGTCCATCGTTATTTTAGTTCTAGGACCATTCTAATGCGGTTTGCTAAGCTCTCAGAAAGATGAGAGATTTTTGCTATTTCTTCAATCAAGCGTATCCATAAATAGAAACCTGCATTAGAAAGAGAATGAGCTCTAGTGAATAACTCTTTTGTAAGTACATGCTGCATCTTGCTTGCTTCATGTTCGAGATAGGCGGTTTCCTCTACCATTGTTTTTACTTTTTCTGCTTCAATTCCTCCAAAAGAAGATTCTAACAACTCATCGATTTCCTCAATGATACGCTTAGAATGAATAAATACCTCTTCATTTTTATAAAAAAAACTCTGTACTTGTGGAAGAAATCCATTGCACTCTTCTAGAGGGCTTAAAGTAAGTAGGGTAGCAATGTCTTCTGCCTTATCGGATATATCATCTTGGATAGATAAGATATCGAGAAATTGTGCCCGATCAATAGGTAAAAAGATACTCCTAGGAAGATGGTTACGGATATCATTTTTAGCTAGATCCGCTTCATGTTCAAGACGAGAAATTTCATGAGCTGCTTTTGCAATCTTTTCTATATCTTTTTTCTCTAAATTAGCAAACATCTGTGAGAGTTTTTCTATGCAATGAGCTACTTTTTTCATATGGGTTTGCAGAGGAGCAAAAGGAGACTTGCCAAAAAGGCGTGCGATGTTAAGCATACAATCCTGTTATAAAATACTCAAATCTCATATCAGAATCTAGCTTTAAAGTTAATTGAATACAACTCTTTTTCAAAGATTAGAAGATTGAAAAATAATTTGCTTTTCTGTTTCCGACATGTGTCGAAAACCGCCTTCGACAATAGGACCTAGGAGCAACCCGCCGATACGAATGCGGCATAGTTCTAAAATCTCAAGGTTTGCTGCTTGTACAAGCAAACGAACCTCTCGCTTCTTTCCTTCTTTAACTACAATTTTTAATGTGCCTTTACGTACTTTTATCACTCGTATAGGTTTTATAAAAGATCCTTCTATAAAAATTCCTTTAGAGATTTGTTTTAGATGTAAATCAGTCACTTCTTGTAGTGTTTTGATTAAATATTCTTTTTGAATATTAGAAGATGGATGGATCACCTTATTTGCAAAATGTCCATCATTAGTCACCAATAAGAGTCCTGTTGTATCTCTATCTAACCGTCCAATAGTGAATAGGCGATAGGGAAGATGAGCGAATAAATCGACAACTCTTTTTTTTGTTCCTAAAGGAGCATTGGAACAAATAAAACCATGAGGTTTGTTTAAAATGTAGTAAACTTTTTTTTCTTCAGCCTGGATGGGCTCATTATCCACACAAATTTGATCTTTTTGAGCGCAAACAAGGGTTTGAGGAATAAGTATGACCTCGTCATTAACGGTCACTCTACCCTTAAAAATTAATTCTTCTGAAGCTCTTCGGGAAGCCACTCCAGCTGCAGCAAGGACTTTGCTTAAACGTTTTTTGTCTTCCATAAGGGAAAAATTATATAAGAGATAACAGTAAATTTCAACGGTTTAAATTTATGTTTCAGAAATAACACGAGTAGGTAGATCAGTACCTTACATCTACATTACTAAATTTTAGAATAAGGCGACCTGGTCATTCCAATGTTTTGTGGAAGAGGATTAATTCTACGCGTTTGTGTTCATGCTCCTCTACCTATAGAGATATAGCCGGGGTAATGTTTGCCTCACCGGCTCTAATTTTTGTTTCTAGCCAGAGAGCTTCTACAGGGTTTAATGTAAAGTTCGTCAAGGATCTTTCCAGGATGAGGTGGTTTTCTTTTTCTTCTCATTAAATTTTTGTTTCGTTTTTTGATTTTTCTAGTTTTTGCTAATATGATTCCAATAGAGATACTTTAAATGGAAGATATATGTCAAAAAAAGCTACTTTAATCATGATGCGCCATGGACAATCGGAATGGAATAAGCATAATTTATTTACTGGATGGGTGGATATTCCCTTAAGTCAGAAAGGGATCGAAGAGGCGATCGAAGCTGGTAAAAAAATCGCTCATATTCCTATCGATTATATTTTTACTTCTACATTGTTTAGAGCACAAATGACTGCGATGATTTCGATGGCATATCATCAATCGGGGAAAGTCCCTTATTTTATAGAGCCAGAAAGAAATAAACCGGAAAAATGGTCTCAAATCCATGATGAGAATATAAAAAAACATTGTATACCCGTTGTAAAGGCATGGCAATTAAATGAGAGAATGTACGGAGATTTGCAGGGCATAAATAAACAAAAAACAATCGAGAGGTTTGGAAAAGAACAAGTACAAAAATGGCGCAGAAGTTTTGATATTCCCCCTCCAGAAGGAGAGAGTTTAGCTATGACAGCTGAGCGCACAATACCTTATTTTAAAGAATATGTGTTACCTATTTTGCAACAAGGAAAAAACGTTCTCCTTGCGGCTCATGGAAATTCTTTGCGTTCGGTTGTGATGTATCTAGATCATTTGTCTAAAGAGCAGGTAGTGGAGTTGGAACTTGCTACAGGGGAGCCTCTATTTTATACTTTTATGCATAATACTTGGGAAAAAAATGATATATCTCGATCATCATAATGCTACAAAGCCTTCTCTATCCGCTATTGAAAGAATGCTCGTATTTTTTAAAAATGATTGGGGATACCCTTTGGTTCCTCATTTCATGGGGCAACAGATAGTAGATTCTATGAAGAAGAATACTAAACGTTTTGCTGATTTATTAGGATTAAACCCCCAAGATCGCATTTTTTGTTTTCAAAATCGTTTAGAAGCTCTATCTCACTTGGCATTTTCTCATTACCGTAATATGGTTTATCAGACTGGTAAAAATCAGATCTTAACAACTAATATAGAAGATAGGGGTTCATTAGAGATTTGGCAAGAGTTAGAAGACATAGGATGTATATGTAGGCAAATTGAGATCAATGAGCAAGGACAAATCACTCAAGAGATATTAGATAAAGCTTTACTTCCTAAAGTTTCTATTTTAAGTTTATCTTGGGCAAATCCTATGACTGGCATCATCCATCCAGTGGCTGATTTAGCAGAGCTGTGTAAAGAAAAGGGCATTCTTTTGCATATAGATGCAAGTTCTGTGCTGGGTAAAATCCATCTTTGTTTACGTGATCTTCCTATTGATTTTTTGACCTTAGAAGGGTCTTTGATCCATGCTCCTCAAGGAACTTCTGTCATGATTGTTAAAGAACATACTTTATTTTCTTGCACGCAGCAACCCATGCCCGCTTCTTTGGCTTGTTTAGTGGCAGCTGTTGAAGAAAATGTCGCTCTTTTTGAATCGATTTGCTTAGAAACTGCAAGACTACGCGATGAATTTGAAGAAAAGATCTCTTTACAAATTAGCGATGCCAAGATTCTCTTTACCCATGTAGAGCGACTTCCTAATTGCTCTGTTATTGTCTTCCCAGACATACATGCAGAAGCTCTTTTGTATTTGCTAAATCGTAAAGGAGTATTTGCTTCTATAGGATCTGGGCAGTATCAATTGCTTTCTCAAATACTTATTAAATGTCATATTGCACCTGAATTAGCTTATACGGCAATTAATTTTAGCCTCTCTTATGAAACAACAGAAGAGCAAATACAAGCAGCTGTTTGTATCATTGTAGATTGTGTAAGGCAACTAAAAAAAATGACTCTTTTAGGAGATGCTTTATGATCCATTCCTGGATGCAATATAGTAAACGTCTTGCACAAAAAATTGAAAAACCTTTGTATGTAGGTGCATTTTCTTTTGCAGAAGCACAAGCTAAAGGAATGAGATTAGCTGTTGGAACACAGGGCAATTATCAACTGGGAAAATGGATTAAAATTTACTTGCTTGTAGATGAGAGCGACGGCGTTATTGCTGATGCAAAATTTCAGATGTTTGGTCCTCCTTGCTTAATTGGTGCTCTAGAAGCTGCTTGTGAAGTTTTAATACGCAAAAATTACGATCAAGCAGCTCTTATAAACACAGATTTAATTGATAAACAAGCGCGTGATAAGAGTCAGATTCCTGCTTTTCCTGAGTCTGCTTTTTCTTATTTAAATCTTGTCATTGATGCAATTAAAGACGCAGTACAATCTTGTAGAGATATTGTTCTTCCAGATAATTATATAACTACTCCTTTGAATTCCTTATTGCATAATCAAGAGGAATATTCTGGATGGAAAGATCTTAGTCATGAGCAAAAAATAGCTATATTAGACATGGTAATTGCAAATGATATTCGCCCTTACATAGAGTTAGATGCAGGTGGGATTGAGATTAAAGAACTTACTTTGGATAATCAGGTAATTATTGCTTATCAAGGAGCTTGTACTTCTTGTCCTTCTGCAATAGGGTCAACCTTGCAAGCCATTGAAGAAATTTTGCAAACAAAGGTATATTCTGGTTTGTCGGTTAAGCCAGACCTTTCCTTATTAAATTATTAAGAGGGTTGATTTTTCATGCTGCACATGATCTTTTTTGCTGCTATTCCTAAGGATTTTTGCGGAAGAGGCTCTAACAGGAGATTGAAGTGGGACTAGATCATAAAATGTGTATTTTATTTTCAGGCATTTCTTTTATATAAAAAAATTTATTTACATTAAAAATAATTTATAATAAAGTTTTTTAAACTTCCTTAGAAGAGAAATACATATGTCCGCAAACGATAAGTCAATAGCTATTTCTTCACAAGATCAATCTAGTTTTAAAAGAAGCGTAACAATACGTACTGGTTTAAATGCATTAGAAAGTATCCCTTCTTTAAGAGAAACAGAGAGCGCAGCAAAAACTGATTTAAATATATCGGAAAGCATCTCTTCTTTAAAGAGAAGAGTGAGTTTAAAAAAAACTGAGACTAGTTGCTTCTCTAATCTTTTTACCTGTTTTTCAAATGTATTTAAGAAGTAAAGATTTGTGAAGCATTAGAGAAAGCTTGTTTTTTGTTTCATATTTAGGCTTAAAAGTGGCTTTTTATTTTTTTTACTGGTTTCAATTAATGGATTTTAAGTGTAAAATTCCTCTTTGAATCGACATTTCCATATTAGAAAATGGACCAGCGCATAGATTTCAGCATGCTGCAATACAGGAACTATAATCAAATGAAGAAACCGATAGAGCACTTGCAAAAGCAGCAGTAGCAATAATAGGAAGAGCTACCTTATTGAGTTCTTTGCAATATTTGCAATCGAAGTAGAGGATCTTCTTTCTATTTGACTATTATTTGAAAAAATTGCTCTGCACATTTATATATATTCTTTTTTTACTGGAAAATTTTTAAAAGGATGTAGATCCATATGAAAAAAATAATTTCAGTTTTTTTCAAATGTATTTAAGAAGTAGAAATTTCTGCAGCATTAAGAGAAATCATAGAGCCGGAGGGGAGTTGCAAATTTAATGTGCCATCAGGATTTATTGAATGACAGATTCCTTGTATTTTTTGATTCCCTAATTGGCAAACAATCTCTTTATCTTGAAAAGCAAGTAGTTTTTGATAGATGGGTTGAAAATGAGTAAACCCAGAAGAAGAAAGTAATCGAAGATAGTTATAAAATGTATATAAAATAGGATTTAAAATACTACCTAGTTCCCAGGTTCTTTTACTAAAGAGCATTAAAGAGGTAGCTTTTTGATCGACCTTTTTCAAATGTTCTTCGTTCGTATTTACATTAAGGCCCATTCCAAGTACAATTTCCAGCTTTTCAGAGCGAAGGACCTCTACTAAAAAGCCTGCTATTTTTTTCTTTTCGAGCAAGAGGTCATTTGGCCATTTAAGTTGTAGAGCAAACCCTTTGCTTTCTAAAACATGGCTGCAAGCTAGCGCTAAAATTTGCCCTAGGTTTATGAGATAAGAGTAATTTAAAGGAAGAGTAAAAAATAAAGTTGCATAGATATTTCCAAAAGGGGAAACCCAGCTGCGCTTACATCTGCCATACCCTTTTGTTTGTTGACTGGCAGTAATAACAGTTATGTGGTTCTGATTTAAAAGAGAGGTATTTCTTTTAGCCCAACTGTTTGTAGAATCAATTGTTGCAAAATGGATATAGTCAAATTTTGGCTTAACAGGCAGGCCCATGGAGTTCTCCTAGACAAAATTAGATTAAGTACGTAATTTGTGTCCAATAGGTATATTCAAAGAAGTTAATTATGTGGGATCATCGGTATTTAAGTCGCCTTGATTTTAGAATGATTCCAATTATATTAATTTTAATGGTAGTTAGCGTTTTGGTTATTGCTTCTATGACAGGTGCTAATTTTGATGAAGAAGAGGCTACCGTATTTACCATATGGGTCATGAAGCAAATACGATTTTTTATTATTGGCTGGATTGTCTATTTTATAATTGCTGCATTAGACTATCGTAAATTTAAAAAATGGGTATGGATTTTTTATTTAGGAATACTCATTTTACTGATAGGGCTTTTTTTTATTCCTACGGTACATAATGTACAGAGATGGTATAGAATTCCTGGCATTCCTTTTGATATACAGCCATCCGAAGGAGCAAAATTGGTAGTGATAATGGCTTTGAGTTTATATTTGGAGAATCATAAGCGGCATATCCAATATATGCGCATTCCTTATCAGGCTTTATTAATTGTCCTTGTCCCTTTTTTTTTGATTTTAAAACAACCCGATTTAGGTACAGCCCTTGTTTTATATCCTATTACACTTATTTTATTTTATTTAGGAGGAGTACAAAAAAAAGTGATTAAAGTTATGGCCTATTTAGCATTATTTGCTTTGGGTTGTGTGAGTTTGGTTTTTTTAAATGTTTTGTCTCATGAACAGATCCGTCCTTATGCAACTAAGGTCTTGAAAGAATATCAATATGAAAGACTTAATCCAAGTACCTATCATCAGAAAGCTTCTCAAACAGCAACTGCATTAGGATCTTGGACTGGTAGTGGTTGGCGTAATAGTGATTTTTCTGGTAAACAGTGGTTACCTGCTGCTCATACAGATTCTGTATTTGCTGCTTTTTCTGAAGAATTTGGTGTAATAGGGGTGTTTTTCTTACTGCTCTTCTTTTCTGGCTTGATCTATTTTGGATTTCAGGTAACTGCAATAGCAAATGATGATTTTGGACGCTTGCTATCTGCAGGAATTACAGCTTATTTAGCTATACATATGATTATTAATATGGGGATGATGTGCGGCTTTTTACCTATTACCGGAGTGCCTTTGCTGTTGATTACTTACGGTGGATCATCGGTAATTTCAACGATGGCAGCTTTGGGGATTTTACAAAGTATTTATAGCAGAAGGTTTATGTTTTAATGAATCAACATTCATTTCTTTTTAATGCAGGTGTTTGGTTAGGGCAGGGAACGATTCAACTGAATATGGTAACAGAAGAACTTGCTTTTTTTACCCGTTGGAATATAGAAAATAAAGATCATTCAAATAAGATTGCTTGTGAGCAAGAGATACAAATCAAGGGTTTTTCCGATATGATGCGTAATCAATTTTGTGTTTCTAATATGGAACACGGAGAATTTATCATCGATTTAGAAAATCAAGCCGTAGGTAAAATTCAAGGTACAGGTTTAATCAATGATAAAATTATTGCTTGGGAATTTCGAATCAATGAGATTGGCTTTGAGGGCTTTGAGGTGTATGAAAAACAGGAAGACCAGAGCTATTTATTGCGAGCAGAATATGCAACAGCAGATCAATTTCGTACTTTTATTCAAGGACGTATATGGCAAAAAGACGATTAATAACTATTACTTATCTATCATTATTAACAGGTTGTTGTTCTTCCTACTTTGCAATGACCGATAGGAGTTTTTGTGAAATCGAAACAGGTGCTTCAATTAATGAAATACAATGCCAAGTAGGAGATCCTTATGCAATTTGCATACGCGAAGATGGGGCGGAAGAATATCAATATATAGAAAGAATTGACTTAGGCAATGGTCTTGTTATAGAAAAGCATTATTTTTTGCTTGTAAAAGAGAACAAGGTGATTAGCAAGCGTCTGGTGCGTAGAATCCCTCCTGCTTACAATCTTCTTTATGAAACAGAACCTAACTACCCATCATATAACTATCCATTATATCCTTGAGGATGTTTTTAACATGGAGCATTGTTGTTAGAAATTTTGGTCTTTAATAGCAATAGACACTTCTACTTTTTTAGGAGAGTCTGAAAAAAAAATTGTCTCCGTAAGCTTTCATAAATCTGCTTATTGCCAAATATTCTCTCATATTTTAAGTAAATTTTTAAGATATTCCCTAACTATTCGAAAAAATGCATAAGACCTCAATGAGACAATTTTAGCCATTATTCCTTTAGGAACAAGATTTAATAGTTTAAACTGATTAGTTTTTTTTAAAAAAACATTCGGTATTGATCAGGTTAGAGCTGGACTTTTATTTAAAGCATTTTATTTCTAGAACTAATTTTGGTTCTATGGTAGTTCCTAAATAAGATGTTACATATTAGTTTATTTATAAAAAAATAAATAACAAACAAAAAAAGGATACAACAAATGTTGTATCCTTTTAAAGACAAAAAGCGATACTCATTGCTTTTTAAGTAGATTTAGTCGGTTTTCCTTTAGAAGATAATTGCTTAACTGTAATGTGCACCCCAGGTGCAACAGGAAGCACTTTTAGTTTATCAAGTGTATCCGGTGTTGGATCTAGGATTTCTAACATACGACTACAAGTACGTGTTTCAAACTGCTCATGAGATTTACGATCACCATGAGGGGATCTTAAGACAGTATTTCCTTGTCTTTTAGTAGGTAGAGGAATGGGGCCTGCTACCCTAGCTTCGGTACATTTTGCTGTCTCGACAATGTCAATTACAGCACCGTCTAGCTTGCGTTGATCATAGCCTTTGAGGCGAACTCGTATTTTCTTTTTTTCTTTTTTAGCCATATATACTTGTTTGTTTTTATTTTTTCACAATTGTATCTTGAATTTTTTGAGGAACACGCTCAAAATGAGAGGGCTCCATTACATAACTGGCACGTCCCGAACTAATAGAGCGAAGCTGTGTAGAATATCCAAACATTTCACTTAAAGGGACTTCTGATTCAATGAGAATTATCCCTTTTTGTGTAATTTGATTGAGAATTTTACCGCGACGACGATTAACATCACCTATCACATCTCCCATAAATTGCTCTGGGGTAGATACAGAAACTTTCATGATTGGCTCTAGTAAGATAGGGGAGCTCTTGCGCGCTGCTTCCTTAACAGCCATTGATCCGCAGATTTTAAAAGCCATTTCACTTGAGTCAACTTCATGATAAGAGCCATAAACAATAGAAACTTTTACGTCAACAAGGCCATAACCTGCTAAGACACCTGTTGCAAGTCCTTCATTAACCCCTTTAATAACCGCTGGAATGTATTCTTTTGGAATAACGCCACCGACGATTTTGCTAACAACTTCATTACCTTTACCTTGTTCATTAGGTTCAATTTCCAAAACAACATGTGCGTATTGACCACGCCCACCGGATTGTTTAACGTATTTTGTTTCTGTTTTACAGGGTTTTGTAATAGTTTCCTTATAGGCAACTTCTGGTTTGCCCACATTTGCTTCTACGGAAAATTCGCGGCACATGCGATCTCGAAGGATTTCTAAGTGTAATTCTCCCATCCCTGCAATAATTGTTTGACCTGTTTCTTCATTGGTAAATACACGAAATGTAGGATCTTCTTCAGAGAGAGCTCCCAAAGCTACGGAGAGTCTTTCTCTATTTTCTTTTGATTTTGGTTCAATTGCCATAGAAATTACAGGTTCTGGGAATTCCATTTTTTCCAACAAAAGAGGAGAGTTTTCGCTACATAAAGTATCTCCTGTACTAGTATACTTTAGACCAATACAAGCTGCTATATCTCCTGTAAAAAAGTCATCACGATCTTTACGTTGATTCGCGTGCATTTCTAGCAAACGTGAGATTCTTTCTTTTTTACCTTTTGTTGTATTTATTAAAGTGCTCCCTTTAGAAAGAACGCCTGAATAAATGCGTACAAAAGTTAATCTACCTACATAAGGATCGGTTGCAATTTTAAATGCTAAAGCAGCTAAAGGGCCATCGTCTTTGGGCTCCAAAGTCATTTGTTCATCTGTTATAGCATTAATTCCTTTAATTAATCCTCGATCAATGGGGGAGGGCATCCAGTTAACAATTGCATCCAATAAAGGTTGTACTCCTTTGTTTTTAAATGCTGTTCCACATAAAACTGGATTTAGTCGATTTTGGCAAACCGCTTTGCGAATAGCTATATGAATCTCGTTTTCTGTTATGCTGTCTGGGTTTTCTAGCACCTTTGTCATAAATTCTTCGCTTTCTTCGTCAACAGTTGCTAGTTCTTCAAGCAATTGTTGGCGCATTTCTTGACATTTAGTGAGTAGATCTTCTGGGATTTCTGCTGTTTCATATTTAGCACCTAAAGTCTCATCTAAAAAGAGATATGCTTTCATTTTGATTAAATCAACCATCCCTTTAAAATTACCTTCTGCACCAATAGGACATTGAACAGGGATAGCATTAGCTCCTAGTTTATCTTTCATAGAATCAACAGCTATGAAGAAGTCAGCTCCTACACGATCCATTTTATTAATAAATGCAATGCGCGGAACATTATAACGCTCTGCTTGGCGCCAAACGGTTTCTGATTGAGGTTGCACTCCTGCTACTGCGTCAAAAACCGCAACAGCACCATCTAAAACTCTAAGCGAACGCTCTACTTCTACTGTAAAATCAACATGACCTGGGGTGTCTATAATATTAATTTTACAATCTTCTCCGTCTTTATCCGGCCAATATACAGTGGTAGATGCCGAGGTAATGGTAATACCTCTTTCACGTTCTTGCTCCATGAAATCCATTGTTGCAGCACCCTCATGCACCTCACCAATACGGTGAGAGCGCCCAGAGTAGTAAAGGATACGTTCAGTTGTAGTTGTTTTACCAGCATCAATATGCGCCATGATGCCAACGTTACGTACTTTTTTTAGTTTATCTTTTTCCGGTCGTTGATTCATAAGGCTCCTTTACCATTTGTAGTGGGCAAATGCACGATTCGATTCTGCCATGCGATGTGTATCATCTTTTTTCTTAATAGTAGTGCCTTGATTGTTGTAACAGTCTACGAGTTCAGAGCAAAGAGCTTCTTCCATTGATCTTCCGGCTTTAGCGCGAGAATAGTTAATGATCCAAGTCATGGCCATTGAAGTTCTACGATCGGCAGGGATTTCAATAGGGACTTGATAAGTAGCTCCACCAATACGACGAGATTTTACTTCTAAAGAAGGCTTTGCGTTCTCTAGAGCTTGCAAAAAGTCATTTAAAGGGTCAGTAGATTTAATTTTTTTTGCAAAAGCTTCGATAGCATTATAAACAATGCGGCGAGCAGTAGATTTTTTGCCGCTAATCATAGTCTTATTAATCAATTTAGCCACAACTTCGCTCTTATAATGTGGGTCTGGTTCAGGTTGTCTCTTAGTAGCACGACGTCTTCTTGACATAATTTTCCTTTTTTCAAAATAATGGTCTTCACTTGAGCTGCTTTGCTCGGCCCACGATTGACTCTTTTATTTTAAAAAAAGAGACAGTTGAGGGCCAGGATCTCCATATGTTGGATATCCTAAGATTACTTTACTTAGGGCGCTTTGCACCGTATTTGGATCTGGATTGTTTTCGATCTTTTACTGCGGCACAATCAAGAGCTCCTCTTACAATATGGTAACGCACACCAGGGAGATCTTTTACCTTCCCACCACGGACCAGTACGATGCTATGCTCTTGCAGGTTATGGCCTTCTCCTCCAATATAAGCAATAATTTCTTTCCCGTTAGACAGGCGTATCCATGCAACTTTTCTTAAAGCGGAATTCGGCTTTTTTGGAGTTTTTGTCTTTACCTGAACACAAACACCACGCTTTTGCGGACAATTTTGTAGAGCAGGGGACTTCTCTCTTTTTCTTTTTGATTTGCGTCCAAAACGCACTAATTGGTTAATTGTTGGCATCTTTGCCCTTCTCCTTGAGCGAGTTAATTAAAAAAAGAAGCCTTAGGAAAAAGCTTCTGCTACTTCTTAGCATACAATATGGAAGAAAATATAACTGGGAACAACATTTCTTGCAAAAAGATTATCAAAAATCTAGTTTAAAAATTTTTTAAACTAGATTTCTTAAGCATTTATTGAGAAATTTAATTTTAAAAATTAGACTTATCATATAAATAAGGATAAACAAGGGTTATTAGGATGAAGGTATTTAATTTTTTTTTAATAAGTTTATTCGGTCTGATTTTAGTATCTGGTAATATGGGGACTTTTAAAAAACCAGGTATAGCAATTTCTTCTATTCGTAATAACATGGAAGAGATGTTACGCTACCATGTGGAACATAAAGAATTTAATGAGTTACTTGCTAAACGTAGTTTGAGAATTTATATCGAGCAATTTGATAACAATAAAAATTATTTACTTTTTGATGAAATTGATGCTTATCTTAATCCATCCCACGAATTGTTAACTCAAATGGTAGAGCAATATAAACAAGGTTATTTCACGGTTTTCCAAGAATTAAATAACATAATTAAAAATTCCATTAAAAGAGAACGTGTTTATCGAATAGCACTGCAAAAAGAGCTTATAAAAACAAGGGAAGAACTTATAAATCACAAAACCTATTCTGATTATCCCCGTAGTAAAGAAGAGCTACAAGCAAGGATTAAAAGCCATTTACAAAAAATCATTGCATTTGAGAAGAAACAGAACCCAAACAGAAAGTTTGATGCTGAGTGTATTCAAAAGGTGTTTGTTTTATGGGAAAAACGTTTATCTCGTTTAGAGGATGCTTATCTAGATATAGATGCTCAGGGTAAAAAACTGACTAAAAATGCTTTAGAAGAACAGATATCTATGCATGTTCTTAAAGCTATGGCAAAGAGCTTAGATGCACATACCTGTTATTTTAGTCCTAAAGAAGCTATAGAAATGCGCACTTGTCTAGAAAAACAATTCGAAGGAATTGGTGTAGTATTAACCGAATCTATTGAAGGGGTTATTATTAGCGATTTAATTAAAGGAGGACCGGCTTATCGTTCAGGAAAAATTATGCCGGGGGATGTACTTGTATCCATTGATGGGAAATCTACTTCTCAGCTCTCTTATGAACAAGTCTTAGACTGCCTACAAAACGGGAATAAGCGCAAGATTATGTTAGAATTAAAAAGAATGCAAGAGAAACAAGAGATAAGTTATTTTGTAGTGCTACAAAAAGAAAAAATCATCATAGAACAGGATCGTTTGCAATATGCTTTTGAGCCATTTGGTGATGGAATTATTGGGAAACTTACTCTTCCTTCTTTTTATGAAAGTAAAGACAGTTCAAGTTGTGAAGCAGATATTCGATTTGCTTTAAGAGAGTTAAAAAAACAAGGTAAGTTGCATGGCTTGGTGTTAGATTTAAGGGATAATTCTGGTGGGTTCTTAACGCAAGCTGTTAAAGTTGCAGGTCTTTTCATTTCTAATGGAGTGATTGTTGTTTCCAAATATGCTCAAGAAGAAATACAATATTTACGGGAGTTAGATGGAAGGAATTATTACGATGGTCCTTTGGTTATTTTAACTTCAAAATTTTCAGCTTCTGCTGCTGAAATTGTGGCTCAAGCATTGCAAGACTATGGTGTTGCTTTAGTGATAGGGGATGAGCGAACTTATGGAAAAGGCACGATTCAATTTCAAACTGTGACAAGAGAAAAAGCGCCTTCTTTTTTTAAAGTAACTGTCGGTAGGTATTATACTGTTTCAGGAACCTCTACGCAAATCGAGGGAGTAAAAGCTAACATTGTAGTTCCTACCAGATATTTTATCTATGATGTAGGAGAGCGGTTTTTGCAATACCCGCTAAAATGTGATCGAATTCCATCGGTGTATACAGATCCTTTGGTGGATATAAATCCCCAACAAATTAATTGGTTTCAAAAAAATTATTTGCCAAATCTTCAGAAAAAGGTTTCTATCTGGAGCCAAATGGAATCGCTTTTAACAATAAATAGTAGTCAAAGGCTTAGTCGTGATAAAAATTTCTCTCTGTTTTTAGATATTAAAAAACAAGAAAAAGAAGGAAAAGAAAATACTTTAACGGCGAATCGCAACTGGGGAGTAGAAGATCTGCAAATGTCTGAGGCATTAAATATTTTAAAGGATATGGCATTATTAGAAAGCAGTGCTCAAAACTTTACTAAAAGATAAACAATCTATTGCAAAAAATTATCTGGCTTTATATCTTTTTTGATTCATCCGTATGGCCAGATAGCTCAGTCGGTAGAGCAGAGGCCTGAAAAGCCTTGTGTCGCCGGTTCAAATCCGGCTCTGGCCACATTTATTGATCTATAGGCCTCAATATTGAGTTTAGTTAGGAAAAATAAGAGTGAAAAAAAGCTTCAAAAGCCTGACCTACTAAAAGAGAACTGCATCTTTTTTAAATGTTTATTATTAAATCTCGTAAGTACGTCATATTTTGAGTAATGCAACTTAAATTCAAGAGAAATAAATTTAATTTTCTATTCCTTGCAGTCTAGCGTATTCCTCAATCTCAAGAATAAAGGCATCTCTATTCACACAAACATGTTCGTTGCAAAATCGATTTGCAGCTTTCATTAAATCTTTAAATTCATCAATTTTCTTATGGGTCTCTATGTTAAAGAACATCTCTATAGCTTGGGGTGTGTTAATTGAAATAACGGCCCCTTCAATATTGACCCCTGCAAGGCGTCCTTGGAGTACAGCAACCACCAATCTTTGTGTTTTTCCTTGATTACAAACTTTTAAATTAGAGTCATCATATGAGTCGCTCAAGGCAGAAATCATACCGACTTGCGCATTTGTTTTTTCATTTCCAGTTAATTCCGATACGAAAATCCAAAGGCGGCCAATTAGGTCTGCTCCTGATATTCGTAATCCTAGTATGGTGAGGTCCTCATCATTAATAAGAGGAGCAAAATCTCGGTTATTCTTTCTTGGTTCTAGAAGAGCTCCTTTTGCTAACGTTTTTTTTGTTTCATCAATTGGAGAGTTCTCTAGATAGGCAATAAAGCTATCCGTAGCTTTATTAATCTCTGATGTTGTTATATGTTTTTGATGTTCAAATAATAATTCGATAGCTGCTTTTACTCGTTGGTCACGATCGTTTGTGTGTACGTTCATTCCTTCACATTGTAAGAGGAAAGCGTTTCTGATCGCTTCTTCTCTCTCATTTGCAGGAATATTTGCTACTACCTGAATTATTCTAGCTTGCTCATTCACAGGGATAGCAGCTATTACCTGAATTATTCTAGCTCTCTCATTCACAGGGATAGCAGCTATTACCTGAATTATTCTAGCTCTCTCATTCACAGGGATATCTTCTACTACCTGAATTACTCTAGCTCTCTCATTTGCAGGGATATTGGCTACTGCCTGAATTACTCTAGCTCGCTCATTTGCAGGGATAGAGGCTATTGCCTGAATTACTCTAGCTCGCTCATTTGCTGGGATGTTGGCTACCACCTGAATTGCTCTAGCTCGCTCATTTGCAGGGATAGAGGCTACCGCCCGGATTATTCCGGCTATGTCATATGCTATCATTTCCGGAGTGATTAGCAGAAGAGAGATTCTGATCGCTTCTTCTCTTGCATCTGCAGGGATATTGGCTATTGTCTGAATTATTCCGGCTATGTCATATGCTGTCATTTCCGGAGCGATTAGCAGAAGAGAGGCCCTGATCGCTTCTTCTCGCTCACTCACAGGGATAGAGGCTACTGCTTGAATTATTTCGGCTATGCCATATGCCGTCATTTCCGGAGTGATTAGCAGAAGAGAGGTCCTGATTGCTTCTTCTTGCTCATTTGCAGAGATATCGGCTACTGTCTGAATTATTTCGGCTATGCCATATGCCGTCATTTTTGGAGTGATTAGCAGAAGAGAGGTCCTGATTGCTTCTTCTCGCTCATTTACAGGGATATCGGCTACCGCCTGAATTATTTTGGCTATATCATGCGCCCTCATTTCCGGAATGATTAGCAGAAGAGAGGTCCTGATCGCTTCTTCTTGCTCATTTGCAGGGATATTGGCTACCGTCCGAATTATTTCGGCTATACCATATGCTGTCATTTCCGGAGTGATTAGTGGAAGAGAGGTCCTGATCGCTTCTTCTCGCTCATTTGCAGGGGTAAAGGCTACCGTTCGAATTATTTTGGCTATGTCATATGCATCCATTTCCGGAGTGATTAGCAGAAGAGAGGCTCTAATAGCTTCTTCTCGCTCATTTGCAGGGGTAAAGGCTACTGTCCGAATTATTTTGGCTATGTCATATGCATCCATTTCCGGAGTGATTAGCAGAAGAGAGGCGGCTCTAATAGCTTCTTCTCGCTCATTTGCAGGGATAGAAGCTACTACCTCAATTATTTCAGCTATATCATATACCTTCATTTCTGGAGTAATTAATGGAAAAGAGGCCCTGATCGCTTCTTCTCGCTCATTCACAGGAATAGAGGTTACTATCTCAATTATTTCAATTATGTCATATGCATCCATTTCTGGAGAGATTAATGGAAGAGAGGCCCTGATCGCTTCTTCTCGCTCATTCACAGGGATAGAAGCTACCACCTCAATTATTTCAACTATGTCATATGCATCCATTTCTGGAGTAATTAATGGAAGAGAGGCCCTGATCGCTTCTTCTCGCTCATTTGCAGGGATAAAGGTTACCATCTCAATTATTTTGGCTATGTCATACGCCCTCATTTCCGGAGTGATTAGTGGAAGAGAGGCCCTAATCGCTTCTTCTTGCTCATTTGCAGGGATAAAGGTTACCATCTCAATTATTTTGGCTATGTCATATGCATCCATTTCTGGAGAGATTAGCGGAAGAGAGGCCCTGATCGCTTCTTCTCGCTCATTTGCAGGGATAAAGGTTACCATCTCAATTATTTTGGCTATGTCATATGCATCCATTTCTGGAGAGATTAGTGGAAGAGAGGCCCTGATCGCTTCTTCTCGCTCATTTGCAGGGATAGAGGCTACCATCTCAATTATTTTGGCTATGTCATATGCATCCATTTCTGGAGAGATTAGTGGAAGAGAGGCCCTGATCGCTTCTTCTCGCTCATTTGCAGGGATAGAGGCTACTTTCTGAGTAATTTCTATATTTTTAGGAGAATACATTTCGCTAGTGACAAGGGGAAGAGTATTTCTCGCTAACTTGCCTTCATCATTTCCAAGATTTGCAGTTATAGCTTCAATAAATGTGTTTTTGATATTTAGATCTATTTGAGGTGAGATAAGCTCGAGTATATTGCGAGCAAAGTCTACCCTTTTATCAAGGGGAATTTGGTGTATGATGTGAATGAGCATTCTTCTAGAATCAAGTCTTATTGCCATTTTCTCTGGAAGAAGTAGAATAACTCTATCTCTGAGTTGACACCAGCTTCCTGAAACGATGTAGAGACCCAATTGGAAGAGGCTAGACACTGCAACAGTTACACGATGGACAATAGCTCTAATATCTCCATGTGGTAATTCCCAAAAGGATCTTGGGTTTCGCGATTGAACGACTTGTGATGGGATCATTATTGTAACCTCTTTAAAGAAAAGGCCTTCCCACTGTAATATAAGTGCGTGTTTTTTTCAATAAAAAATTCACCTTACGCGACAAAAGAGGATAGAGAAGTAAATTCTTTGCAAAAAAGATGGAAAAATATGACATAAGACATTCTCGACATCTATACAGATTATCTAAGTAACCAGAACCAACAAGCTACAGCGATTGACCTTTCAAGCCATCTAGAAAAAGCGTTGCAAGAAGATGCCTTTAGTGTGTAAGAATAAAAAAAGCGATTTTTTTTATTTATATTCCAGTGTTTCCTCATTAAACAGGAACATGCAAAACAACCCACCTTAAAAGATTTTTGTAGTCGAAGATTGGTAATTAAATTTAACTAGAATTTACAGGGGACAAGTTGTTGCATAGCTTTAATAAGGGGTGTAATGTTTTCTCTATGTATAGCTGAAATAGGAAAGAGTGTTGTTTTTGGATAGGGGTATTTTTGTTTAAATGTCTCTAGATTCTGCACGGCTGTTTTGCAGTCCATTTTATTTAATACAACAAGAAAAGGCTTATCTAATAATTCTTTTCGGTAGGTTATTATTTCGTTTTGTAAAGTCTGAAAATCTTTAAAAGGGTCTCTTCCTTCTATCCCAGAAACATCGATCAAATAGACCAAAACAGAAGAGCGTTCAATATGTTTGAGAAAAGATAAACCCAATCCGCGATCGAGGTGGGCCCCTTCTATAATGCCCGGAATATCTGCAATTAAAATCCTGGAAAAATCTTCAAACTGAATATAGCTTAGATTTGGGTATAGTGTTGTAAAAGGATAAGCTCCAATTTTAACGGGGCAATGAGTAATTTGTTTTAAAAGAGTGGATTTACCTGCGTTGGGCATGCCAATGAAGCCAATATCAGCGATTAATTTTAACTCGAGTTGAACCTCATGCATTTCACCTTTATAGCCGGAAGTACATATGTTAGGGGCTTGGTTGGTAGAAGACTTAAAACAAGCATTTCCTTTGCCTCCTTTGCCTCCTTTACATAGAATATACTCTTGGTTTTTGTCAGTGAAATCCACTAATACTTCTTGTGTTTTAATGTTTTTAACAACAGTACCACAGGGGATGTGTAAAATAAGATCTTTGCCATTGCGCCCTTTTTGAAGGTTTCCTCCTCCTGAAATGCCATTTTCTGCATTAATTAAACGGCGATTGCGAAACCCTTCTAAAGAAAGGATATTCTCATTGGTTTTTAGAATGATAGATCCGCCTTGGCCTCCATTTCCACCGACAGGGCCTCCTTTAGGAATAAATTTTTCTCTACGCCAGGCAACGACACCATTACCGCCTTTTCCAGCGCGCAGTGTAACTATAACTGAATCGATAAACATATATATAAGCCCCCTTGGCTTAGCTGAGGGCTACCTAGGTATTAAAGAGTGGGTTGAACGGAAACGTATGTACGGTTAGTTTTACGATAAGAAACAATGCCGTCGATTAAAGCGTATATTGTATCATCGCGACCACGTCCTACATTTTTTGCTGGATGCCATTTTGTGCCTCTTTGACGCACAATAATGCTACCAGCGGTGACAAATTGTCCTCCAGATGCCTTAATTCCAAGGCGTTGTGAATGAGAATCACGACCATTTCGGCTAGATCCTTGACCTTTCTTATGTGCCATTGTTGCTCCTTATCCAATAATATCTGTAATCTTGATTCGGGTGTAGCGTTGACGATGCCCCACTTTACGACGAATCGGTTTGCGTCTTTTATACTTGAATGCGACCACTTTTGGCCCTTTAGCATTTTGTTTTGTAAGTTCTGCTTGCACGACAGTATCAGCAAGATAAGGGGTCCCAATCTTAACATTTTCCGCTTCACTAACCAGTAAAACATTTTTAAATTTTACAATATTATCCTCTATATCTAGCAATTCTACATCGATGGTATCACCTTTTTCAACACGGTACTGCTTACCGCCTGTTTCGATAATCGCGTACATCTAACCTCCTAAAAATAAACTTAAAGATTCGCATGGGGAAGAAAAAAGCATGATAGGACAGTCTTGAATCAAAGTCAACTTGAAAAGATGTAAATGTAAAAAAGGATAGAAAGAAGGGATTTTTATTTTTTAATTCATTTTTTTTATTAAAAAATAAAAATTTAATTATTTGATTAATAATTAAATTATACATAGTATGAAAAGTAAGAGGATAAATGAATAGAGATGGTTATGAAGAGGCTTAGAAAAAGGATAAATACACTTAAATCCTCAAAAATTACTCTGAGAAAGCATCATAACCGTGCGTTTTTTAAAGAGCAGGAAAGTGAGTCTAAAATTAAGTTGGAACAAGATAAAAAAGCTTAAGGAGGGTTTATGCCTAGAAAACATACCAAGAGAGCATCAGCAAAAAGAAAAACACATCATCATAGAACACACAAGAAATCAGCCTGGAAACAATTCTGGAATCGCTATTGCTCCATGTAAAATCTTAAGGTTTCTTTTTGAATAAAAGTGCACCTGCATAACAAGAAGAAGAAACAAGTGAGATGGTGGCCCCTGGAGGCCAGTTTAATTGATAAGAGAAAAGAATGCCAATAAATGTGAGCATAAGACCGCATACTGTTGCTAAAGTCATCATTTGCAATAAATTGCGGGTGAAAATAGCAGCAATGGCAGCAGGTATTGCTAACATAGTTACAACCAAGATGGCCCCAACTATTTGGATCAATAATACAATTGAGACAGCTACTAATCCTAGTAGTAGAAAATAAAAGGTTTGTACTGGAAGTTTTTTTAATTTAGCCTGTTCTTCATCAAAACAAATGGCTAAAAGCGGTTTATAAAATCTAGTGACTATAGATAAAATGAACGCATTTAAAACAAATAGTAAGAAAATATCATTTTTACTAACCCATAAAATATTTCCAAATAAAAAATCAATTAACTCTGTGTTATAGCCAGGGGTAAGAGCGATGAAAATGACTCCGATAGACATTCCGATGGCCCAAATAGCGGCAATTGCTGTGTCTTCTCTTTCTTTGTATTTTAAATGAATCCAGCCCATTAAAAAAGCAGAAATCAACCCAGCTATTAATGCCCCAATGAATGGGGTTAGAAAGGAAAGCCCAAATCTGATTTTTAACCATAGACAAATGCCCATTCCCCCAAGTACGGAGTGAGCAATGCTGCCACTAATAGAAACAATTCTTTTAACTACTACATAGGAACCGATAATACCGCCAGTTAACGCAGCGCCACAACCTGCTAATAACGTATGTAAGAAAAAAGGATTATCAAACATATTAAAAGGAAAAATGTTGAGAGTTTGTTAAAGGAGTGTGGTAAAGCCCTAAAGCAAAATGCTCGCATACTTCTTTAGTTTGAAGAGAGGTTGCTTGGCGATTTACGCAAATGAGTCTACTGGCTTTATCAATAATTGTTTGTAAGTCATGAGATACCGTTAGAATAGTCATATCAGTATTTAATTCTTTTAATAGCTGGTAAATAGATTGTTCCGCTTGAGAATCTACATTAGCTGTTGGTTCATCTAGTAGTAGGATTTTAGGACGGTCGACAATTGCTCTTGCAATAAGAGCTTTTTGTGTTTCTCCACCTGATAGAGAACCAAAGGAAGCTTTTGCTTTATGCAAAAGGTTCACTTTTTCCAAGGCCTGTAGGCCTAATTTACGCATTGCCTTAGGAAATCTTCCCCAGCAATTCAATCCAGCAAGGCATCCCATCATCACTACATCTAAAACACAAATCGGAAAGTTGCGATCTACTTGCTGCATTTGAGGGACATATCCTATTAAATGCCTAGTGTGTTTAGGGTGTTTGTTTAAAACCTTCACCCAACCTTTTTTAGGCTGTAAAAGCCCTAAGATTAATTTAAAAAATGTGGTTTTCCCACCGCCATTAGGGCCAAAAACGACAATAAATTCATTCGGTTTCACAGTTATATTGACATCTTCAAGAATACTTTGATGATTATAACTAAAAAATACTTGGTGAATAGAGATGATATCAGTCATGAATGATATTTTTAACCACTTCTGCCATCTGTTTTAAACTCGCTATATAATCTTCAGAATAAGGATCGATGAGATAAGTAGGAATCGCTAGATTTTGAGCGAGCAGATTAGCTGCTTTGCTGCCGTGTTGAGGTTCTATAATTATGCCGCCTATACCTAGCATTTTTATCTTATGTAGTAGTTCTGGGACATATTGAGGCAAACAGTCCTTGCCTTCTTCTTCAAGAGATAATTGCTCGAGGCTATAGTCTCTACAAAAATAAGCAAAAGCCGGATGAGAAACTAAAATGGCTTTGCCTTGCTTGTTTTTAAGTAGAGTAATTAATTCTTGATCAACTTGTTCTAGTTCTTTGAGTAACTTATTTGAGTTACTTTGGTACAATTCTGTATGTTTCGGGAATAGTTGAATTAAGGCTTGTGTAATTTTTTTAACTTGCACTTGCATCATTTTTGGACTGAGCCAAATATGTAGATCTTTGGTGCTATGCTGAGCACAACGATCTTTTGTATCTTTGTAAGATAAAAGCGCAAGATCCTCTGTCAAATCAAGGATCAGAGGTGGGGTTTTCATTTCTTTAAAGACTCTTTGAGCTTTTTGATCTGCTTTTTCTCCTAATTTTAACCACAATACGGCTTGTTTTTGCAATTGAACTTGTTTAGGGGTAGGTTCATATAAATGAGGGTTTGTTCCAGAAGGAATAAGGGACTCAGCTGAGACGGTGTTTTCTGCGATTTTTTTTACAAAATAAAGATAAGGGGGAACGCTAACCAAAACAACAGGAGCTTGTGGATAACCTAAAATAGGAATAATACAAAAGAAACTAATAAATAAACGAAGAAACATTTTTTTAAAACCTGATAAAGTTACAATTGACGATCATAATTTTTTAAGCGATTTTGGAAAAGAAATAACTCTCTATTAAATTTCAAACACAGGGCATAGTAAATAATTCATTAATAGCTCTTTGGATTTTTTCTTGTAAGATAAAGTGTAGTTAAGGTAACGTTGAACACGCTTATAAGGTTTTTGGAGGAGTGTCCGAGTGGCCGATGGAGCACGCTTGGAAAGCGTGTATACGTGTAAACGTATCGTGGGTTCGAATCCCACCTCCTCCGATAATAACTTGGGATCTGATACTTGTAATGAGCTTATAAAACAGTTTATGAAGGTGTTAGGATTTCTTTCATTTTTAGAGATTCATAGAATTATTTTAAAATGTCTTTATTGATTTCTCCATCTGAATGAGAGTCAATAAGTTGTATTTTAGTTGTTTTTGATGGCTATTAGATAGTCAATTCTTGTTTATAATATTAAATATGGCATAAACCTTACACATCTTGATTTTTTATAATTTAAAATTTTTGTTAGCAAACAAAATTTAAGCAACGAATTGTCAAAAAGAGTCTCAATATACTGTTTTATAAAATAAAAACTTGTTTTAAAAGCAATTTGTGTGTTTAGAAGGATTAAATATTTAAAAACGCAAAAAACTGGCTGATTGGAATCTGTTTTTGGGATAAAATGGAGTTTTAGATAATAGGTAAAAAATAAAAAAACTTGTTATGTATATAAAAGCATCAAAATAGGTAAAATTTTTCTAAACTCTATAAAAAATTTAAGCGTGATATAATGTATGCATTGTCCATTTTGTGCCTGTGAAGAGTTAAAAGTTACTGATTCTCGAAACGTAGCAGAAAGCAATGCCGTTCGTAGAAGGAGAGAATGTTTGCGCTGTTTACGGCGTTTTACCACTTTTGAAACAGTAGACTTAACAATTCAAGTGAAAAAAAGAGATGGGCGATATGAAGATTTTTGCCAGGATAAACTGATTAAAGGTTTAGATGCAGCTTGCCGCCATACACGCATCAGCCATGATCAATTAAGAACTTTGGCTTATAAAATTACCTCTGATTTAATGGAGCGTCAAGTTAGAGAGGTCACTACTTCGGAATTAGGGGGGATTGTAATGCAACATTTACAAGAACTAGATAGCATTGCCTACATTCGATTTGCTTGCGTTTATCGGCGATTTAAAGATGTCAATGAATTAATCGATGCCATTGAGGATGTTAGTCCCAAAGATACGATTCACTCAACAGAAATATAAAAAGAGGATGTTTATGGCCTTAACTAAGGAACAAATTACTAAATTTAAAAATCGTCTAGAGGAGTTAAAAGCTCAAATGACGCATCTGATTCGTGATACGATAGAAGATGTAAGAGCAACGGATGAAATTAAAGGATATTCTCAGCATCAAGCAGATGAAGGAACCGATGACTTTAATCGAACAATTAATCTGCAGCTAAGTGGAAATGAGCGAGAGATTTTGCAGAAGATTGAAATTGCTTTAGACAAAATAGATCAAGGAACTTATGGAACTTGTGATCTTACGGGCGAGGAAATCCCTTTAAAAAGATTAGAAGCAATTCCTTATGCAAACACAACTGTAAAAGCACAAGAGATGCTTGAAAAGGGATTGTTATAAATGGCTTTTAAGATAAGTTGGAAGTTAAGTCTTTTAGCAATATCTATTTTTCTATTCGACGCGCTTTTAAAAATGTATGTGCATTGCTTTGTGACTCCTATGAACTTCTGTTATTTTCCTTATGGAGGAATAGGAGTTTTTCATGGACTGGGTATAGAATTTGTAATTACACATGTAATCAATAAGGGTGCTATGTGGGGACTTTTTGCTAACTATCAGTTTTTATTGGTCTCTATTCGGGTTTTTATTATCGCAGCCCTTGGATATTATTTGTGTGTAAAGCAGATAAGTAATTACCATAGAATCTGTTTGGTTATGATCTTAGCAGGAGCTGTGGGAAATGTTTTCGACTGTATTATTTACGGTCATGTCGTTGATATGTTTTGTTTTATTTTTTGGGGATATGTCTATCCTGTCTTCAATATTGCAGATGCTGCTATTTTTTGTGGAATTTTAATGATGCTATTAGAGACTACCTGCTTTAAAATAGTTGCGAGCTCTTTAAAATGACCATCTTTCGTGTCAGCTCTTCTAGTCAAGAGGGCCTTCTTCAGGTTTCCAAATGGATTAAAGTACAGGTTCTTTTAGATCAAGAAGAGATTGTAGATTTATTCAAGAAGCTAGATCCTTTTTACCTTATAGCGGTTAGCAAACCTGTAAAAAAACAAAATGCTCTATTATCGCAAAATGATTTTCTGCAAGCTCATTTAGAGTATATCCAATCATTAAAAAAAGGTAAGGTTGCTCAAGATAGTTGTTTTAGAGAATATTTTTCTTGTACAATGACGCGTTCTAAAGAAGTATTTTATGCAATGCCTGTATCAGAAGAGCGATTTTTGATCAAACCAGTTTTGCCAGTTATTCAAATGCAAATGCATCAGTTTTTATTTTCTTCTATGGACAAAATATTTTATCCCATGGTTTTAGGTCAGAAAACCGTTAGTTGGGGGATTCAATTTTCTTATCCGCAGTTTTATCAAGATCCTAAGACAAAAGAAATTATACGAGTTATTAAGAAAGACTTATTTCCTAATACAGAATTATTTTCTCTTTTAATGAAATGGATACGACAATTCACTATTCCTACCCCCTTTTTGGTAGAAGAAAAGAGAGTCAATGCTACTATTCGAATAGGCAAAAAATGTATGAGCTGGATTCATTTACATCAGCAATTACAAGAGCTAGGGATTAAAGTGCTGTGTTTAAATTGAAGATTGAAATCATTACTATTGGCAAAGAACTTTTGGATGGCCGTATTGTAAATAGAAACGCAGCATTTATCAGTGCTCATTTATTTAAATTCGGTTATACAGTGGAGCGTCATACAACATTTTTAGATGATCTTCAAGTCTTAAAAAAAGGGTTACAAGAAGCTTATGAGCGCTCAGATCTTGTAATCGTTACAGGGGGATTAGGGCCCACTTTAGATGACCTAACTAGAGTAGTCGTAGCTGAAGTGTTTCATTGTAAGCTGTCTGTGAATGCTCTAGTAGTGGCTGATCTACAGAGGCGTTTTGGAAAAGAATTAAATACTATACAAGAGCAAGCTACAATCCCAGAAAAAGCCCAACCTTTGCTCAATTCTGTGGGGACAGCTCCTGGGCTGCTTTTTCTTGTAAATGATAAAATGATGGTTTGTTTTCCTGGTGTGCCTGCAGAAATGCAACCTATGTTTATGAATACATTTCTTCCTATTCTTCAAGAAAGACATCCTCCTTTGCATAAACATGTAGCTTGTTTGTATGCATGTTTCTTTCAAGAAAGCCAGATTAATCCCATGTTAAGAGAGCTGCAAACTCAATTACCGGAATTGGAAATTGGTATTTATCCTTCTTATTCTCATGTTACCATTGTGTTGTCTAGCGAAAATAGAGCTTCATTAGAATATGCAGAAAATTTGCTGAAAACCCAATTAGACTCTTTTTTATATACAGCAACAACAGGTAAAATTGAAGAAGCAATCCATAATTGGTTTATTAAAGAAAAAAAAACGCTTGTTTTAGCAGAGTCTTGTACAGGAGGGACTATGGCAAGTCTGCTCACAGCTGTTAAAGGAGCGTCCGCATTTTTTTTGGGCTCTTTTGTAACTTACTCTTCTATTCTTAAACAGTATATATTAGATGTGCCAAAAAAAACCCTAGAAACAAAAGGCCCCGTTAGCGCCGAATGTGTTCTTGCCATGCTCAATAAAGCCTTAGAAAAAAGCCAAGCAGATGTAGGGTTGGCTGTTTCAGGCATAGCAGGTCCTACGAGTGATAGCTTTCATGAAAAGATAGGGACTATATGGGCCGCTATGCAAGAAAAAGGAAGTAGCCCTTATGTTTTTAGATTGCAGATTACAGGAGATCGTCAAACAATTATTTTAAAAACAGCCTATTCTTTATTTGGTATTTTATGGCGTAAGCTAGCTAAAAATATACCCCCGCCTTTAACTTCTCTTTAACTAGTGAAGAATCCCTTAAGTATGTTAAAATGCCTGGCTAACTAAAAGAGTTTCCCGTTTATGTCTTATCTTCTAATTGATAGTGGTAATCAACAAAAGCTAGAGCGATTTGGCGCTTTTACTTTGATTAGGCCCTGTTTTCAAGCAATCTGGAAACCTTCTCTTAAAAAGTGGGAAGCGGATGCTATTTTTTCTCGAGAGGAAGGAAATCGATGGGAATATAAGAGACCTTTGCCTAAAGATTGGGTATTAACTATTGAGGATATACGTTTTAAGGTAGCCCCTACCGACTTTGGTCATTTAGGTGTTTTTCCTGAACACAGTCTTCTTTTTTCCTCTATGCAAAAATTGCTTGTCTCAAGAAAAGAGTCGCTGGTTCTCAATTTGTTTGCTTATTCAGGGGGAGCTACTTTAGCCTGCGTAAAAGCAGGGGCTAAAGTCTGCCATGTTGATGCCTCAAAGGGAATGGTGAGCTGGGCTAGAGAGAATGCAAGGTTAAATCATTTTTTAGATAAACCGGTTCGCTGGATTATAGAAGATGTGAAAAAATTTCTTAAAAGAGAAATCAAGAGAGGTTCTTTCTATGAAGCAATCATTTTAGATCCTCCTAGCTTTGGTAGAGGAAATAAGGGAGAAATTTTCCAAATTGAAAAAGATCTTGTAGAGTTGCTAGATTTATGTAAAAGTCTGTTAAGTAAAGAGGCTCTTTTCTTGTTATTCACTACCCATACGCCTGGAATTACCCCAGTTGCCATCCAAAATTTAATGAAACAATTATTACCTAAAGGGAAAATTGAGAGCAATGAGCTCTTATTGCCTTCTGAAAATGGGTTTTCTATTCCTTATGGAAGTTTTGCTTGGTGGCTCCCATGAGAGAAGAAATCACAAGTATGCAAAATCCTAAGATTAAGTTAGCAATGCAACTAACAAATCGCAGGATTCGCAATCAAACAAATCTTTTTCTCATTGAGGGATATCGAGAGTTATTTAGGGCTGTGCAAGCCAGGGTAAAAATTGTCTCTTTATTTATTTGTCCTGCTTTATTTTTAGGAGCAAATGAAAAAGTACTGATAGAGCAAATTAAACAAGATCAAGCGTTTATCTATTATTGTTCTGAATCGGTTTTTGAAAAAATCTCTTACAGAGATCGTCCAGATGGGCTTATAGCTATAGCAGAGCAAATGCACTATCCACTTCGCTCTATTTCATTTAGTCCTACAGCTTTTATGGTGATTGCTGAGGCAATTGAAAAACCAGGAAACCTAGGCACTATTTTACGTTCGGCAGATGCAGCAGGAGTAGATGGAGTAATCGTATGCGATCGTTGTACAGATATCTATAATCCCAATGTTGTACGCGCTAGCGTGGGAACATTGTTTACTACTTTAGTAGTAGAAGCTACAAGTCAAGAGGTTTTAAGTCTAATGCGTGAGCATAAAATTAAAATCATTGCAGCAACCCCTTCTGCTTCCCAGGAATTTACAGAAATAGATCTAACAGGTCCTGTGGCAATTGCTGTTGGTACCGAACAATTGGGATTATCCGATTTTTGGATGAAGCAAGCTGATATCTGTGTTCGTATTCCTATGCATGGTATAGCAGATTCTTTGAATGTAGCAACAGCTACTACACTTCTTCTGTACGAAGTTATCCGACAACGCA
Source organism: Candidatus Rhabdochlamydia porcellionis (assembly GCF_015356815.2). Lineage (GTDB taxonomy): Bacteria > Chlamydiota > Chlamydiia > Chlamydiales > Rhabdochlamydiaceae > Rhabdochlamydia > Rhabdochlamydia porcellionis. Next base: position 1,273,017 of record NZ_CP075585.1, on the reverse strand, counting down.
AAGGAAAAAATGCAGATTATTTTCTCAGATAACCATGTTTTAGTAGTTGTGAAACCTGCTGGTTTAAGTACACAACCTCACTATCCTATAAAAGATAACTTAACCGATTTAACAAAAAATTGGCTTAAAAAAGAGTATAAAAAACCAGGCAGGGTTTATCTAGAATGTATTCATCGTTTAGATAAACCGGTTAGCGGATTAGTTTTATTTGCAAGAACATCTAAAGCGCTTACTCGACTGCAGCAAAGCATGCGTGAAAAAAAAATGAGTAAAATCTATTTTGCCTGGGTAGAAACGAGTGAGAATCTAAAAACCTCGAATGTGCTTGAGCATACGTTAACTCATGTAAATCATCGCGCTAAAGTAGTAAAACCCAATCATATTCAAGGAAAATTAGCTCAGCTTAAGTATTCTATTATACTTGAGAAGGGAGATTTTTCATTGATAAAAATTAAGCTGCATACAGGGCGTTATCATCAGATCCGTGCACAGTTTTCTTTTATAGGCTCTCCTGTTGTAGGTGATGTCAAGTATGGAAGCAAGAAGCATTTATCCAAACAGAAAATTGCATTGCATCATGCGTGTATGAGCTTTCCTCACCCTATTACACAAAAAGTGATTGTATGTGAAGAAATTCTAGATTGGCAGGAATTGCTTTGATTCAAAGAAGGTGTTCTGCAATTTGTATCGTATTTAAAGCAGCTCCTTTTAGTATTTGATCTCCTACTACCCACAGATCTAAAGTATTAGCACAGGAAAGATCTTTTCTGATTCTTCCGCAGTACACATCGTTTTGTCCTGCAGCGTTAATTGGCATAGGGAAACGATTTTTTAATCGATCTTCATAGACTTTTATACCAGGAGCTTTTTCTAAAAGCTCATAAGCTTTTTCTGGGGAAATTTCTTGAGTAAAGGTGACATTCAAAGCTTGAGAATGTGCCCGTAAAACAGGAACGCGTACGCAGGTTGCATTTATCTGAATATGAGAATTGGAAAGAATTTTTCGAGTTTCTCGTAGCATTTTTAATTCTTCATCAACATAGCCATCTGCGTTTAATGTAGAGTTATGCAAGAATAGGTTAAATGCAGAAGGAAAAGGCAGTGCTTTTGGTGTATAGGGTTTTTTTTCTAGTATAGCTTGTGTAGCAGAGGTCAATTCTTGCATAGCATGAAATCCAGCACCGCTAACCGCTTGGTAAGTAGCTGCCTGAATTCTTTGAATGGGAATGTATTGATGCAAAGGAAAAAGAGCCATTAACATGATCGAAGCAGAACAATTGGGAGAAGAGATAATGTAATTATGGTTAGTTAACTCTGCTAAATTAATTTCTGGAATGATAAGAGGTACATCTGGATCAAGTCTAAAAGCAGAGCTATTGTCGATTATAATAGTTTTTTGCTTAGCAAGGTAGGGGGCCCATTTACTAGAAACCTCTTTTTTTGCGCAAAAAATAGCTAAGTCGATGTTATATAATTTATCCTCGGAAAGAGTTTCTAACGGAATATTTTTTCCAGAGAATAGAATAGATTTGCCTTCTGAATTTAAGGAAGAAAAACAGCGTAATGTGTCAATGGGAAAATGACGTTTTTCTAAAAGATTCAACACTTCTCTTCCAACGATACCGGTAGCTCCGATAACAGCGATTTTTACAGGGGGATATAATAAGATCATAATTGTTAAAAAATGCTTTAAGTAAGTTTACTATAATACAAGAACCCTTTTATAATTGCCTCATAAAAAGAGTAATTTATTATGCAAAAAGAAATCGAGCATGCAGTTGATGAAGCAATACGCGCTATTGTACTTTTAAAAGAAGAAAAAAGCATGAGCTTTATCGAAAATGCCAGTCAATTAATTGCTGAGTGTTTTACAAAAGGTGGTAAATTATTGATTGCAGGTAATGGAGGAAGCTTATGTGATGCCATGCATTTTGCAGAAGAGTTAACAGGGCAATTTCGTTATGCAAGAAAAGCTCTACCAGCTATTGCTTTAAGTGATCCAGGGCATTTAAGTTGTACAGCAAATGACATGGGATTTGACTTTGTTTTTGCAAGAGCAATAGAAGCTTTTGCTAAACCAGAGGATCTTTTTGTTGCTTTAACAACAAGCGGTAATTCCACAAATCTATTTAAAGCTATGTTAACGGCACAAAAAAAAGGTCTGAAAACAATCGCTTTTCTTGGTAAGACAGGAGGTAAGTTAAAAGCAATGGCTGATCTAGAGTGGATTGTTTCTGGATTTGAGTTTTCAGATCGGATTCAAGAAGCTCATATGACTGCTATTCATATTATTATAGAACAAGTAGAAGCGCTGCTTTTTCAAACAGAGCCAAGAGTTATTTGTGCTTCTTCTTAAAAATGTAAAACGATATTTGTTTCGAGTTGTTCAAAGAAAAAAAAAACCTTTTTTCCTCATTCCGTTCTTTTTTTTGATAAGTACTTTTTTTTCTTTAGGGGTGCGATTAAGAAATTTATCTTATGATAAAGGTTTGCGTAAAGTGCACAAACTCCCTGTCTGTGTAATCAGTATTGGAAATATTGCAGCTGGAGGAACCGGCAAAACACCATTAATTCAAAAGATCATAAAGCACCTTGATTCGAAAATCAAATTAGCTATTCTTACAAGAGGATTTCTTTCAAAAATTGAAACTTCTGGCAGAGTAGAAAAGATCTCCGATGGAAAAGGATGTACTCTACCAGTTCAATATTGTGGAGATGAGCCCTATCTTTTAGCAAAGACAACCTCAGTACCTATTTGGGTAGGAAAAAATCGTATTGAAAGTGGATGTAGAGCCATTGCTGAGAAAATGCAGTGTTTACTACTAGACGATGGAATGCAATATCGAAGCTTAGCGCGAAATCTAGAAATTATTGTGGTTGATGCAAAAGATCCTTTTGGTCAAAAAAAATTTTTGCCAAATGGTTTATTAAGGGATACTCCTTCTCGATTACATCGAGCTGATTGGATTATTGCTAATCACGTTGATTCAATCTTTCAGTATGAAGAATTAAAAAAAGAAATAGCTTTATATACTTTAGCACCAGTTATTGGCATGAAAGTTGTTGTTTGCAATCTACAAGAAGTGGCTGGGAAAAAAGTGGGGGTATTTTGTGCTTTGGGTAGACCGGAGCGTTTTTTGCAAACCGTAAGAGAGATAAGATGTAGTATTGTAGATTATGTATTTCTACCAGATCACACGTCTTTTGAGCTAAATGAGCTTTATTTATTTGCTAAGAGATGTAAGGATAAAGCAGCAGAAATGATTTTATGCACAGAAAAGGATTGGGTTAAATTATCCTCTTTTGGATGCTGTATCCCTGTAATTGCTTTACGTGTAGAATTAGAGGTTGTAGCGGGGCATGCTATTTGGCAAGAGATGTTAGATAGAATAGAATTTTTTTCAAATAAAAGGCATCGATGAGCGAAGAAATAAAAGTACTACTACCTAAACTAGGAGAGAGCATTCATAGCGCTATTATAGCGCAATGGTTTAAAAAAATAGGAGATGTGGTTCAATTAGATGAACCTTTATTAGAAGTTTCTACTGATAAAATCAATAGTGAAATCCCCTCACCTATAGCAGGTGTTTTACAAGAAATTTGTGTAGAAGTGGATCAAGAGGTTCAAGTAGGGGATCTTTTAGCAATTATTTCTACAGAGAATAAGCGAAAGAAAGAAAATCTGGAAAAAAATAATCCTTCTCTAATTTCAGTGAGTGTCGAAAGGAATCAAGAGTTTTTTTCACCTGCTCTTTTACGGTTAGCTAGAGAAAATAAACTGAATTTAGAAGAATTACAGAAAATTATAGGAACAGGATCTGGAGGGAGAATCACTAAGCAGGACTTAGAGCTTTATTTAGAAAAAAGGGCTGTAAAAGAAGAGGACTCTTTACAATCTATAGAAAGATTGCAAATGACTGGTATGCGTAAAGCAATAGCAGATAATATGGTGCGCTCTTTTTACGAAGCACCTCATGCTACTCTGATTACAGAAATAGATATTACAGATGTGATGCAATGCATTCAGAAGGGAAAACAAATCTTTTTAGAAAAGTACCAAGCAAAACTCACTTTAACCAGTTTTATTGCTAGGGCTTTAATTAAAGCTCTTCAGGAATTTCCTTTATTAAATTCCTCTTTAGATAAAGATACCATTTTAATGAAGAAGTTCATTAATTTAGGGGTTGCAGTGAGTGTTGAGCAAGGATTACTTGTGCCTGTTTTAAAAGGAGCCCAAGAGTTGTCTCTTCCAAAAATAGCTCAAAGGATTAGCGATTTATCTCATAAGGCTCGGGAGGGGAAACTAGCGCCTAGCGATATGACCGAAGGAACAATTACCATTACAAATTTTGGTATGTCTGGGGTGCAAATGGGAATTCCTATCATTAGATATCCCGAGGTTGCAATCATTGGTGTAGGCGCTAGTTGTAGGAAAGTGATTCCTCAAGAAGATGATAGTCTTACCATTCGTAATATGATTAACCTTTCTTTAACTTTTGACCATCGTGTACTCGATGGTATGTATGGTTGTGCTTTCTTAAATGCACTAAAGAATCACCTAGAAATGGATAAAGGACTCTAACCTTAGGTAATTGATTGCAAAAGAAAGACTAGAGCTCCGCTTTAGTCTTTCTTATTTTCCTATCATCTTGAACGTAGATGGCAGATCATGCAATTCCTTATATAGTGATTTGAATTTAAAATTTCCACTAACTATACACTTGTAAAAAAGATTGATCAATAGGATTCAATTCAGGAGAATAGGGAGGTAAAAATAATACTTCGCATCCTGATTTTTTTAATGATTTCTAAACTCTCTTTGGACTTATGAAAACTCGCATTATCCAAAATGATTACTTGTCTAGATTTTATCTCAGGGATGAGTATTTGTTCGAGCCACATGTTAAACAACTGGGTATACATGTTCCTGTATAACAAAAGGGTGCTAAAATGCTTGATCGGTTCTTAGCTGCTATAAAACTTTCTCTGTGATAACGATTTCCTGATACAGCTCCATATGCTTTTTCCCCTCTGGGCGCTCTTGTATTCTGCCTTTGAAGATATTCATTAATCCCACTTTCATCGACATAAACTCAATCTTCTTCAGCAATTTCCTCTATTCTCTTTTGAAACCTCTCTCTTTTCTCACCATCTCTTTCTTGATAGAAGGGCGTCTTTTTTTTAAAGTAATCTTTAGTCTTTTACATGCATAAAAGACTGCAGTTATCGTTATTCCAAAGCATTCGGCTATTTCTTTTAAGTAGCTATCTGGATTCTCTTGAAGGTACGCTTTTAGCTTTTCTCCTTCAATTTTATTAGGAGCCAAGCGCCTTTGCTCTTTTCTTAGGCTGCGCGCCGTCACTTCAAAGATTTGACTTGCCTTTCTCTACATAGTCTAATGCTTTTTTTCTTAATTCATAGGAATATGCCATGTAAGCATCATACTTCTTTGTTATGAAAGTTTAAAGTTAAATTGCTGTAAAAGATTTAAAGAAATGTACCTTTGAGGAGACTTCAAGTAGTTAATTTCTAAAAAGAAATGGATTTAAAGGTCACTTGTAAGTCTTAAGAAAACCCTGGTTTTTTATCAAAAAGATAAAGATTTTCTGAGCCTGTGCTATCAAATCCTGCTTGAGATACTTCTTCTAAGATGGCAAGAATTCTCTCTTTTGTAATACATGAGTTGTCTTTAGATGAAAAGCGTAGACGCCATTGATCAACACAAAAAGTCTCCGGTTGTCCATCGGGCCAGATTTTGACTCCTCTATTACTGATCATTTGTAAAGCAAGTGCATTCCATTTATTTGCGGTGAGTGTTTTAACAGGATTTTTAACAGCATAAATAAAAATATCAACTCCCACGAGTTCTTTTTTAACAGAAATAGAATGAGAAGGGGCATAAATAGTCTGAAACTTATTCTTATTTTGGTAGGTGACAGGAGTTAAGTGCTGCGGCTTTTCATCTAGGAATTTGATTACCTGTGAAGCAAATTCTTGTGTCCCCATTTTATACTTGCTAACCCCTTCTTTAAAGATATCGTATGTATGAAATCCTTCTTCTATGGTTTTCAACCACGCATTATGAATCCTTTCTGCTAATAGAGACTCTTCCAAATAAAGGAGCATTAGCACGCTTCCCAAAAGAAGAGCAGAAGGATTTACCACATTTTGTCCAGCTCTTCTTGGAGCAGAACCGTGAATTGCTTCAAACATTGCACCTCTATCGCCGATATTAGCAGAGCCTGCAATGCCAACAGATCCGGAAACTTGGGCTGCTACATCAGATAGGATATCTCCATAAAGATTAGGCATGACAATGACATCAAATATTTCTGGAGTATCAGCTAATTTAGCAGCCCCAATATCTACAATCCAGTGCTCATTTTGAATATGGGGATATTCTTTTGCAATTTCGTTAAATACTTTATGAAATAACCCATCAGAGAATTTCATAATATTATCTTTTGTAAAGCAAGTCACTTTTTTTCGATTGTGGAAAGAGGCATATGCAAAAGCATAACGAATGATTTTTTCTGAGCCAGGACGAGAAATCATTTTAAGCGATTTATACACATCTGGCGTTTGGCGATATTCAATGCCTGCATATAAATCCTCTTCATTCTCTCTTACAATAACTACATCCATTTTAGGATGTTTTGTGGTAATAAAAGGTGCATAAGAGATACATGGACGTATATTCGCATACAATCCTAAAGTAGTGCGAATAGTTACATTTAAGCTTTTAAACCCTCCTCCTTGAGGAGTAGTAATAGGTGCTTTTAGAAAAGCTTTTGTCTGACGTAGTATTTCCCAAGAGTTATCTGCAATTCCTGTTAAAATACCTTTGTTGTATACTTGTTCTCCTATTTCAATAGAATGGATATCTAAAGGAGCACCAGCTTCTTGTAGAATATGTAAGGTTGCTTTCATGATTTCAGGTCCAATTCCGTCACCATAAGCTACTGCTATAGGAATTTTTTTGCTCATCGTTACCTCAATTAAAAAGCTTATCTTTTACGGCTTTTTTTTGAAGACTTCAAGCAAAAATAGAATTTGCATATACTATTAAATACACGTAACACAAAAGTTTTTATGCAGGAAATACAAGAGATCCTCAGTCAACAGAAACAATATTTAGCACATTACTTTGCTAATTTGCCTTTAGAGCAGTTGAAAAAAGTCATCAAACAATGTAGCAAAGTATCAGGGTTATTGGTCCTTACAGGGGTTGGAAAAAGTGGAATTATTGCTGAAAAAATTGCAATGACGCTTATTTCTACAGGGACAAAAGCATTGTACTTTCCTCCCACTAATTTTTTACATGGAGATATAGGGATCCTATCCGAAAAGGATCTACTTTTATTATTTAGTCGCAGTGGAGAAACAGAAGAGTTACTACACTTAATTCCTTTTGCTAAAAAAAGAAAAACACCCATTATAGCAGTTATTTCTCATCTAGGCTCACGACTTTCTCGTTTAGCTGATTTATCTATTTATTTGCCTGTTGAAAAAGAGTTATGTCCTTTTAATTTGACTCCAACCACTTCTACAATGGTACAGTTATTATTCGGAGATCTTCTAACTGTTTCTTTGATGCAGAAAAACCAATTTGATCTTATCAGGTATTCTCTTAATCATCCTGCTGGTTCCATAGGTAAAAAGGCGACATTAAAGGTAGAAGACTTAATGATTAGTGATCAAGCTATCCCTCTAGCAGACCCTTCAGATAAACTCATCGATGTTTTATTTGAACTGTCTGATAAAAAATGTGGAGCAATTTTGATTGTAGATGAGACAAAAAAACTCTTAGGTATTTTCACAGACGGAGATTTACGAAGGGTTTTGCAGGTAAGAGGCACTTCTGCTCTAGAGCAATCAATGAGAAATTTAATGACAAGCTCTACTGTAGTCGTGAACCGAGATTTGCTTGCTTGGAATGCACTGGCTCTCATGCAGAAAGATCCGAAAAGATACATCACGATTTTGCCTGTTGTGTTAGATGATCGTACTGTAATAGGTATTTTACGTATGCACGATATTGTTCAAGCAGGAATTGCTTAAAAGTTATTAATTTTGTTTTATAAAGGAGTTTTAAGAAAATGGAATGTTTTCTGATTGTAGTTGTTTTTGCCTTAGGGTATTTAGCAATTATTTTAGAGTATTATATCAGAGTGAATAAAACAGCTGTTGCGCTGCTTATTGGCGCTATTTGTTGGACAATTTATATGTCATGCAAAAATTCATCCGACTTATATAATTTAGGTCACCACGTCTCAGAAATTTCACAAATTATCTTCTTTTTAATTGGAGCTATGACGTTAGTAGAGCTTATTGATTCTCATCGTGGTTTTAAGATCATTACCGATCGACTAAGGACAAGATCTAAAAGAAAAATGTTATGGGTTATTTCATTTGCTTCATTTTTTCTCTCTGCGGTTCTTGATAATTTAACTACAACCATTTTAATAGTTTCCTTATTACGTAAATTAATCCCTGATAGAAAGGAGAGATTTCTCATGGTTTGTATTGTCGTAGTTGCTGCAAATGCGGGGGGGGCTTGGACTCCTATTGGAGACGTTACTACCACAATGCTCTGGATCAACGGTCAACTTTCTAGTTTTGCTGTTATAAAAACCTTAATTATCCCGTCGATGATCTCTTTGTTTATCCCTCTTATTTGGTATTCTTCAAGGTTAAAAGGAAAATTTACTTCTGCTGATTTGCAAAAAATAGAGCCTGCTGAACCTGGTGCTAAGGTTGTCTTTTGTTTAGGAATAGCAGGTTTAATTTTTGTGCCTATTTTCAAAGGACTAACAGGACTTCCTCCTTTTATGGGGGTGATTTTAGCTTTATCCCTTTTGTGGATTGTTACAGATTTAATGCACTATCCACATGACGAAAGAAAGCATTTGAGAGTACCGCATGTGCTTACTCGAGTAGATACTTCAGGAGTATTGTTTTTTTTAGGAATTTTGCTATCTATAGCAGCGCTGCAATCTGCTGGGATGCTAAAAGTCATAGCAGAATGGTTAAATAAAACAATTGATAGTCCAGCTCTGATTGCTACTTTATTAGGTTTTTTTTCTGCAATCATAGACAACGTTCCTTTAGTTGCAGCTACAATGGGCATGTATCCATTGGAAGTATTTCCAATGGATTCTTCCTTTTGGCATATGATTGCCTATGCAGCTGGAACAGGAGGAAGTATTTTGATCATTGGCTCATCAGCAGGTGTTGCCATTATGGGTATCGAAAAGATTGATTTTCTCTCTTATGCCAAAAAAATGAGTGTCCCTGTAGGGGTTGGTTATCTAGCAGGTATGGTAAGTTATTTAATTCTCAGACCTCTTTTAGCTTAAATTCGAAAGCGTTTATGTTTTTTTCTCTATGAGAAAGAGAAAAAAAGCGAGAAAAGGAATTGCGAAAAAAGAGGTATATTATGTATGTTGTTTACTTCCTTAGAACGTAAGATTTAAGAAACGCAAAAGGAATAGGATCAACGAGATTGGTTCAAAAGGTGTTTAACAGCAAAACAGAAGTGACGTGCAAGCAAAATAGAGCTTGTGTAAATGGGATAAATAAAATTATTTTATTTGCCTGTTAATTTTTTTTAATATGAGCAAATTTTCAAGAAATATATTTTCTGAGAATTTGATCTTGGTTCAGATTGAATGCTGGCAGCGTGGATGAGGCATGCAAGTCGAACGAAGCTAGAGGGTAACCTTTAGTTTAGTGGCGAAAGGGTTAGTAATACATGAATAACTTACCCTTTACCTGGGGATAACGACTGGAAACAGGCGCTAATACCGAATGAGGTACCGATAAAGAGTTATTGGCTATCAAAGTGGGGGACCTTGTAAAGAGGCCTTGCGGTAAAGGATAGGTTCATGTGATATCAGCTAGTTGGTGTGGTAAAGGCGCACCAAGGCTAAGACGTCTAGGCGGATTGAGAGATTGACCGCCAACATTGGGACTGAGACACTGCCCAAACTCCTACGGGAGGCTGCAGTCGAGAATCTTTCGCAATGGGCGAAAGCCTGACGAAGCGACGCTGCGTGAGTGATGAAGGCTTTCGGGTTGTAAAACTCTTTCGCGCAAGAGCAAAGTGGTTTAGTGAATAACTAAGTCATATGAGAGTACTGCGTAAAGAAGCACCGGCTAACTCCGTGCCAGCAGCTGCGGTAATACGGAGGGTGCAAGCATTAATCGGAATTATTGGGCGTAAAGGGCGCGTAGGCGGGATTAAAAGTCAGATGTGAAATTCCGAAGCTCAACTTTGGAGCCGCATTTGAAACTGCAATTCTTGAGGGATGGCGGAGGAAACGGAATTCCACGTGTAGCGGTGAAATGCGTAGATATGTGGAAGAACACCTGTGGCGAAAGCGGTTTTCTAGCTTTTACCTGACGCTGAGGCGCGAGAGCAAGGGGAGCAAACAGGATTAGATACCCTGGTAGTCCTTGCCGTAAACGATGTATACTTGATGTAGTTAGGCTCAACCCTGGCTGTGTCGTAGCTAACGCGATAAGTATACCGCCTGAGGAGTACGCTCGCAAGGGTGAAACTCAAAAGAATTGACGGGGGCCCGCACAAGCAGTGGAGCATGTGGTTTAATTCGATGCAACGCGAAGAACCTTACCCAGGCTCGAAATGCAAAGGACAGCATCAGAGATGATGTGTTCCGAAAGGATCTTTGTATAGGTGCTGCATGGCTGTCGTCAGCTCGTGCCGTGAGGTGTTGGGTTAAGTCCCGCAACGAGCGCAACCCTTATCATTAGTTGCCAACACGTGAAGGTGGGGACTCTAATGAGACTGCCTAGGTTAACTAGGAGGAAGGTGAGGATGACGTCAAGTCCGCATGGCCTTTATGTCTGGGGCTACACACGTGCTACAATGGTCGGTACAGAAGGCAGCAAGACCGTAAGGTGGAGCAAATCCTATAAAACCGATCTCAGTTCGGATTGTAGTCTGCAACTCGGCTACATGAAGTTGGAATTGCTAGTAATGACGTGTCAGCAACAACGTCGTGAATACGTTCCCGGGCCTTGTACACACCGCCCGTCACATCATGGGAGTTGGTTTTACCCGAAGTCGCTGACTTAACCGCAAGGGAAGAGGCGCCTAAGGTAAGGCTGATGACTGGGATGAAGTCGTAACAAGGTAGCCCTACCGGAAGGTGGGGCTGGATCACCTCCTTTTAAGGACTAAAATAGTTCCTTAAGGTTGAGACAAGCTCTATTTTGTCCACGTCACTTCTTTTTTGCTGTTAAGCCCTAGAACTTTAGCGGGGGTTTAGCTCAGCTGGTAGAGCATCTGATTTGCATTCAGAAGGTCAGGAGTTCGAACCTCCTAGCCTCCATTTGAGTCAAGCGGTTATAGCTCAGTTGGTTAGAGCGCGACACTGATAATGTCGAGGTCCCTAGTTCAAGTCTAGGTAACCGCACATTCTTTCTGTAAAGGGAGAAATTAGCTATCTTGATAGAACTAAATTTAGTCAGAGAGAGAAATCTCAAATAAAGCGCAAAGTATTAAAGTGGAAAAGATTTCACTGATGTAAATTGGCGCTTGAGAATGAAAAGAAGAAGAAACGGCGAAGAAAAGGAAGCTCAAAAATTAGCAGCAAAAAAGTTTTGTAATCAAGCTGCTAAGGGCTGTTGGTGGATGCCTTGGCATCGAAAGGCGAAGAAGGACGTGTAACCTGCGAAAAGCTTCGGGGAGTCGGAAAAGGCGTAGAACCGAAGGTATCCGAATGGGGGAACCCGATAGAGAAGCCCTCTATCATCTTTAAATGAATACATAGTTTAAAGAAGCAAGACCTGCTGAAGTGACACATCTCAGTAAGCAGAGGAAAAGAAATCTAGAAGAGATTCCCATAGTAGCGGCGAGCGAAGTGGGAAGAGCCCAAACCAGGAATTAATTTCTGGGGTTGTAGGGCCTATTATAAAGCGAAATCGAGTTTAGCAAAATGGTATGGAAAGGCCAACGAAACAGGGTGAGAGTCCCGTATGCGAAAGATGAGATAAGCGAGATAGGTACCTGAGTAGGACCGGGCACGGGAAATCCGGTCTGAAGCAGGGGGGACCACCCTCCAAGGCTAAATACTAAAACGATGACCGATAGCGAACAAGTACCGCGAGGGAAAGGTGAAAAGAACCCCTGTTAGGGGAGTGAAATAGAAACTGAAACCAGCAGCTTACAAACGGTCGAAGGCCTATGCACCGTAAGGTGAATGGCTGACGGCGTGCCTTTTGCATGATGAGCCAGCGAGTTAAGCTACATGGCAAGGTTAAAGAACAAACGTTCTGGAGCCGAAGCGAAAGCGAGTGTGAATAGCGCGTATAGTCGTGTGGCTTAGACACGAAACCAAGTGATCTATCCATGACCAGGATGAAGTTCGGGTAAAACCGATTGGAGGTCCGAACCAGTGTCTGTTGAAAAAGACTTGGATGAGTTGTGGATAGGGGTGAAAGGCCAATCAAACTTGGAGATATCTTGTTCTCTTCGAAATAACTTTAGGGTTAACCTCGGGAATACCGACTTGGGGGTAGAGCACTGAATCCACAAGGGAGGCTACCGCCTTACCAAAGGGAATCAAACTCCGAATACCAAGAAGGAATCCGGGAGATAGACTGTGTGGGATAAGCTACATAGTCAAAAGGGGAACAGCCCAGATCGCCGATTAAGGCCCCAAATTCTATGCTAAGTGAGTAAGGAAGTGAAGTTTCAAAGACAGTTGGGATGTTGGCTTAGAGGCAGCCATCATTTAAAGAGTGCGTAACAGCTCACCAATCGAGAAACTTTGCGCCGATAATAGACGGGACTAAAGTATAGAGCCGAAATCGCGGGTGTATCGATAAGATATGCGGTAGGAGAGCGTAGTATGTGCGGAGAAGATATACCGTGAGGAGTGTTGGAGCGCATACTAGTGAAGATGCATGGCATGAGTAAACGATAAAAGAGGTGAAAATCCTCTTCGCCGAAAACCTAAGGTTTCCAGGGTAAAGTTCGTCTTCCCTGGGTTAGCCGGCCCCTAAGCTCAGGCTGAAAAGCGTAGGCGATGGGAAGCAGGTTAAATATTCCTGCGCCGCTAAAGAGCAATGGTGAAGAGATGACGGAGTAAGTTAAGCGTGCGGACGATTGGATGTCCGTGGAGCTGTGAGGAGGGTCTGAAGGGAAGTCCACAGACAAAAATCTAGGCAGAGCCCAAGGGGAACTGAAAGGGGAACCGATGACGTAGCACGATGCTTCCAAGAAATAGTTTCTAACCGTAATTTAGCGACCGTACCAAAACCGACACAGGTGGGTGGGATGAATATTCTCAGGCGCGCGAGACAACTCTCGTTAAGGAACTCTGCAAATTACCCTCGTAACTTCGGGAGAAGAGGGGCCAGAGTTCGTAATATTCTTCGCGAATAGAAGCGAAAGCTGGTCGAAGAGAAATGGCCCAGGCGACTGTTTAACAAAAACACAGCACTATGCAAAGTCGTCTAAGACGACGTATATGGTGTGAAGCCTGCCCAATGCCAAAAGGTCAAAAGGAGATGTCAGTTGAGCAATCGACAAAGCATTGAATTAAAGCCCTGGTGAATGGCGGCCGTAACTATAACGGTCCTAAGGTAGCGAAATTCCTTGTCGGGTAAGTTCCGACCTGCACGAATGGCCTAACGATCTGGGCACTGTCTCAACGAGAGACTCGGTGAAATTGTAGTAGCGGTGAAGATGCCGTTTACCCGCAACAAGACGGAAAGACCCCGTGAACCTTTACTATACTCTGATATTGGCTTTTGACTTTTCATGTGTAGGATAACCGGAAGACGTAGAAGTTGGCTCGTTAGGGCAAATGGAGTCGACCTTGAAATACCGGTCTTGAAAGGTTGAAAATCTAACGATATTCCGTGAAACCGGAAGTTGGACATTGTCAGACGGGTAGTTTGACTGGGGCGGTATCCTCCTAAAGAGTAACGGAGGAGTTCAAAGCTTCCCTCATCGTGGTTGGCAATCACGAATAGAGCGTAAAGGTATAAGGGAGGTTAACTGCGAGACCAACAAGTCGAGCAGATACGAAAGTAGGACTTAGTGATCCGGCGGTAGAAAGTGGAATCGCCGTCGCTTAACGGATAAAAGGTACTCCGGGGATAACAGGCTTATCGCCACCAAGAGTTCATATCGACGTGGCGGTTTGGCACCTCGATGTCGACTCATCGCATCCTGGGGCTGTAGAAGGTCCCAAGGGTTTGGCTGTTCGCCAATTAAAGCGGTACGCGAGTTGGGTTCAAAACGTCGTGAGACAGTTTGGTCCCTATCTGTTGTGGGCGTAGGATATTTGAGAAGAGCTGCTTCTAGTACGAGAGGACCGAAGTGGACGAACCAATGGTGTGCCGGTTGTACTGCCAAGTGCATAGCCGGGTAGCTATGTTCGGAAAGGATAAGCGTTGAAAGCATCTAAACGCCAAGCCTCCTTCAAGATAAGATATCCCAATGAGACTCCCTGAAGATGACAGGGTTGATAGGTTGGATGTGTAAGCATAGTAATGTGTTGAGCTAACCAATACTAATAGGTCCATTGGCTTGATTACTTTTTTTTCATCATCACTATTTTCCTTAAAATAAGGAGAATACTGAAGATGCAGCTAAAAAGCTGTTTTGGAAACTAACAAACTCAAGCGTCAATTTGCATTAGTGAGAGGAATCTGACAAAAATTTAGTCTTGGTGGCAATAGAGAAGAGGAAATACCTGATCCCATCCCGAACTCAGAAGTCAAGCTCTTCATCGCCGATGGTATTATACGCAAGAGTATGGGAGAGTAGGTCGCCGCCAAGTTTTTTTCTATCCACCCTAGTTAGTTAGACCTAACTAGGGTTTTTTTTATGTCTAAAAAAAAGGATTTTAAATTAGAGTGAGAGGAGTTATGGCAGCTATTAGTCCATTCGATCAAAATTTAAAAATAGAATTTTTTTCTAAAGATCAGGAATCAGAAAATCTTCAAAGTTGTATACAACACTGCAATCTTCAGCTTAAAAATGAACAAAGATCTTGGGTAAAAATAGTTTATGATAACAAGATAACTGTGATTACTCTTGTGGCCTCTTCTGTAATTACATGTATTGGATTAAATAGTTTACTTTCTGTGTCTATGGTAGCTCTTCCTCTTGTTCTTATTCCTATACTTTATGCAACATATAAATTCTCTTCATTACAAAGTGAAGCAAGCAATAGATTAACAAAAACGCAGAATGTTTTTTGTAATGTTTTTTATAAACATGCCGGAGAAGACGATACTTTTTTGCAAGAATTCAAGGATTCACCTAGAAAGATTTTTTCTTTGTTTCCAAACAAAAAAGTAGATGAAATCATTGGAAAATATGGTAATGATAAAGGTTTAGGATCTTTAACAAAAATAATATTTAGTCAGGCAGTAAAAGATCAAAGACATCTGGATAAAATCAGTGGTTATCAAACTACATTTCATATGGGGTCTATTGCTATTTTTTTAATAGCTCTAAATATCGACCAATTCTTTACCCCTTATTCTTTCTTAGTTTCTAAACCATTTCTTATAACTTCGATATTGTTTACTACTGGTATTATTGGTGGATTTGCAACGTTTAATTACATAAAGTATTGGAATGATCCTAAAATAGGAAAAGATATCTTTAAAGAAAATCTTAAACATCTTAATGATGTATTAGATATCTCTCAAGAATATCGCGCTTACGTATAGGGTTTAAAGACAAGAGAAGACCTTTTAACAGATTCTCCTTATTGCTTTAATAGTTTTTATTCTTAAATTATAAATCATTTTTTTACATCTAATTTTTAACTTAAAAAGTTTAAATCTTGCACTAGAAGTGGATTAGTGTAAGAATAATAACTCTTTTAAACCTTTTAGAGACTAAAACGGTTTTCTCTATAAAGTTTTAAGAAAAAATTATATAGGCATAAAAGCTATGATTAAGTATTGCGAATCCACTTGTAAAACAAAGAGAAGGAAAACACGTGAAGTTATGATTGGTAAGGTCGGAGTTGGAGGAAACAATCCTATACGTATCCAATCCATGACCACCTCCAATACACGTGATATTGAAGCTACTATAAATCAGATTATTCGACTTGCTGATGCAGGGTGTGAAATTGCTAGAGTAACAGTTCAAGGAATGAAAGAAGCTAATGCCTGCGAGGAGATTAAAAATGGACTTCTTCAGCGTGGATATACAATTCCTATTGTTGCAGATATACATTTTTTCCCTCCTGCTGCGATGCGTGTTGTTGATTTTGTTGATAAGGTACGGGTAAATCCTGGTAATTATGTAGATAGAAGAGCTTCATTTAAAACGATTGAATACGATGATGCCTCTTATGCAAAAGAAATAGAAAAAATCGAAGAAAAATTTACTCCTCTTGTGGAAAAATGCAAATCTTTGAAAAGAGCAATGCGTATAGGTACAAATCATGGCTCTTTGTCTGATCGTATTATGAATCGTTATGGAGACACACCACAAGGAATGGTGGAATCAGCACTGGAATTTGCTAGAGTATGTCGTAAGAATGATTATCACGATTTTATGTTTTCGATGAAGTCATCTAATCCACAGGTAATGATTTTAGCCTATCGTCTTTTAGTTGCTGAAATGATGGCTTTAGGATGGGACTATCCGCTGCATTTAGGGGTTACAGAAGCAGGGGAAGGAGAAGATGGTCGAGTTAAATCAGCTATGGGAATTGGCTCTCTTCTTTTAGACGGTATCGGAGAAACCATTCGTGTTTCTCTAACAGAAGAGCCTTGGTATGAAATTGATCCCTGTCAACGTCTTATTGCATTGGCTGCTGAATATGAAAAAAAACAGGGGATACCTCCTTTTGAAGAAACTTATCGTAATCTTGAAAAGATAGAGCGGCGCCTAATTAATTTACCAAGAAATATTTCTTTGCATAAGGATGGAACAGTCCTTATTAGTGTAAATAAAAGCGATGTAGAAGATTGTGGTTTTTACAAGAAGTTAGGATGTGATGTTCAATTAAGCTTTCCTAAACTTAAAAGAGCTAGTTCTGATTGTATTGTTTTAGATAGAGATGTTGATTTTAATACTCCTGCTCTCAAGAATTTGCAAGAAATGGGAATGAGCGTGTTTTCCTATAATCCCATTGAGGGCGGAGTTAAGCTTATTTCTTTGTCAGAAGTTAAGAAAAATTCACCTAACTTCGATAAATTAGCGCTTATGCCTTCTTCATTAGCTGTTATAATAAAAGACGAATTCTCGATAGAATGGGAAAATCTTTTAGAAATGCAACCAGAGCTTATTGTTTTAGCTCCAGAAGATAATCGCCTACATTACTGCAGACAATTTTTTAATTGGCTTCAAATGCAAAAGCTACAAACTCCTGTGATTTTGCATTTTAATTACAGCTGTACGCAAGAAGACCTTATTATTCAATCCTCTACAGAACTAGGAGCTCTTCTTTGTGATGGCCTAGGAGACGGAATTTGGCTAAAGGGCCCGTATGAGATCGGTTTCTTAAGGAATTTAAGCTTTATTATTTTGCAATCTGCAAGAATGCGTACTTTCAAAACCAATTTTATTTCTTGTCCAAGTTGTGGTAGAACGCTTTTTGATCTTCAAGATGTTTCTAAGCGTATCCGTGCGCGAACTTCCCATCTTCCTGGTGTGAAAATTGCTATTATGGGTTGTATTGTAAATGGTCCAGGAGAAATGGTAGATGCAGATTTTGGTTATGTTGGATCCAAACCGGGAAAGATCGATCTTTATCTCGGGAAAACCTGCGTGGAGAAAGATATTGATTTTGCTAATGCTGATGATCGTCTAATTGAACTTATAAAGAAGCAGGGACGATGGGTAGATCCAGAGATAACACAAGAAACAACATGGGTTTTGTAAAAGAGAGAATACTATGAGTGTAACAATACAGGGTAAAGATTCATTGATTCAAGAAATTTACTAGCGAGTTTTTGAAAGTATTAAAAAATCTTGGAAATTTACCTGCTATAAAAAATATCCCTAGAATAAAAGAAGAAAACGACAAAGATAGAAGGTCTTATACAGTGCTTTTGTAAGTAATTTTTGTTATGAAAGCAACCCAGGCAAATGATTCAAAAACGACTGTTTTTGGTCTTTGGTTTGGAGAGTTTGAATCTTCTATTCCTGTTTATGAAAAGATGTTTGAAGTTGAGAAATTCATTGTTAATTATAGTCTGCTTTAAGTCTTAGTAAATTACTCATGTAAAAATAATAATTAATTTAAACAAACTTATTAATAAATGAAAAAAGTGTTGCTGTATTACTATATAGAAATTAGGATGAACTTATCTTAAGTTAAAAGGTTTAATTATGTTTTCTATAGAAAAATCTCTTTCTCAACAAATTAGGAATTGTTTACAAAAAACAAATAACCTGTTTACTCAATTGTATTTGAAAAATATTTGGGAGACTACAGTAAACAATGAAACTCTTTTTAAGAAACCATTAGCTTTTATTTGTTATTTCAAGAAAAGAAAACAGTTACTTAAAAAATCAAAAAAAACAAATAAAATATTTTTATTTTCTATAAAAATGATCATTTGTGCAGCTCATGAAAGATGGCCTTTAAGCGTAAATCCTGATTACATATACAAAAGTTTACTTATGTCAGGCAAACAACTGAGTAAAGAAGAATTTTATGAAGTTCTTAGAGAAAAAGAAGAGAACTATCAAAGAGAAGCTGCTCTATTTCTTAAAGCTTTAAAGACTCATTTTTTTTATTTAGTTCCTCAAAGAGAACGTAATAATCCACAATTAAGAAAGGTATTTTTCGATGCAGTATTGTATTTTTTACAAGACCCTAAGATGCAAGAAGTAGCTATTAAGAGATCTACAAGAAAATCAAAAACTTCCTGGTTATCTGCTCATAAGATGAAAGATATTAAAGAAATATTCTATGAAGAATCAGAAATCAACTCTTTTGAAGATGCGGCTTGAAGAGAAGATTTTCCTGCAATGTAACCTGTTGTCCAAGCATTTTGAAAATTAAATCCACCTGTGATCCCATCAATATCAAGAATTTCTCCTGCAAAAAAAAGCCGAGAGCATATTTTACTTTGCATTGTTTTAAAATTTACTTCTTTTAAAGTGACTCCTCCACAAGTGACAAATTCTTGCTTATGGAGTGTTTTCCCCTCAATCTGGTAACAATCTTTAGTAAGTTTCTGAGCAAGATTTTTTAAGTGTTGCAAAGAAATTTCTGTAAAGAGTTGTTTATAAGAAATGTCCAATATTTCTAAAAAGGCCTTCCATAGATTTTTAGGTAAATCAAATAAATTTTCTTGTAAAAGTGTTTTATGGGGAAAGCGTGTCTTTGCTTCTTGTAATTTAGCAAAAACTTCTTCTTTGGAAAGAGTTACCCAATTAATCATTAACTGAGTTTGATAGTTCTGTTCATGTAAATATTTGGATCCCCAAGCAGATAGTTTTAAAATAGCAGGGCCGCTAAAACCAAAATGTGTAATTAAAATAGCGCCTTCTTGAATGAGTTTTGTTCCTAGAATTTGCAGACGAACAGAAGGAATAGAGACTCCACTTAAATCTTTTAAGGAAGAAGAGGGAACATTAAAGGTAAATAGTGAAGGAACTGGCTTTTGAATAGTATGACCTAACTGTTCTGCCCATCTATAACCTTGAGAGTTGCTACCTGTAGCTAGTAGAAGATTTGTGGTTTGATAGATCTCTTTTTTTTTTGTGTAAATGGTAAAATTAGAGGTCTTATTTTCGATTATCTCAACATGTTCTGTTAGCTTAATGATTACTGATAATTTATGAGCTTCTTGTAATAAGGTCTGAATGATTGTTTCCGATTGGTCTGTTTGAGGAAAAATACGACCATCAGCCTCTGTTTTAAAAAGTACTCCTTTAGATGCAAACCATTTTATTGTATCAGCTGGTCCAAAAACATGAAAAGGACCAAGAAGTTCTTTTTCTCCTCTAGGATAATTTTTAATCAGTTGTTTGGGCTCAAAGCAAGCATGCGTTACATTGCATCTTCCTCCTCCGGAAATGCGTACCTTTGTAAGTAAAACGGCATTTTTTTCAAGTAGGAGAATATTTGCTGTTGGATAAGTTAGCTTAGCATTAATGGCTGCAAAAATACCAGAAGCTCCTCCTCCTAGAATAATCAAATCATAGAGCATAAGAGATTATTTTTTATGATTGATAGGACAGCTGTTTTTCCCTAAAATCTGATATAAAATACACCAACTAAAAAGAGCTTCTAGTAGAGTGAATACACCAAATATTAACAAAAGCCAACTGCTTTTCCAAATGGAGCAGGCTATGAGAATAAATGCTAACCCTAAGCGAATGAGTCGATCTTTAGATCCTATATTTTTTTTCATGCTTTTCTTTGAATATGTTGATGATGCAATAGATCTTTTAATTTTTTAACAGTCATAGGAGAACCTCTGTTAGGAACAATGTTTATAGAATGATACAACTGTTTTACAAAGAGACTTCTATTAAAGCGATTAATATAAAGTGCCTGGTGAGGTTTTAGGTTAAATATTTTTGCAATTTCTGCTAAGGTTTTTCCTGCATTTTTTGCTTCTTTAACACGATTTTTTATATCTGAGGTATACTTTTTAAAATTTTTGATTTTTACCAAAGATGTTTTACTGATTATGCTATATATTCTATCAATGCTTAAATCTAATTCTTTAGAAATTTGTTGTATGGAAATTTTATCTTTAAATTGTTGTATGGCTTTTTTTTCTAGAGAGTTGAAAGATAAATCAAGCGGCTGATTAACGATGCCATTCTCTAGTTTTATAGGAAGAGGTGATGAATAGCAGGGATAAGGAATAGACATATATATTATCTCCAGATTTATTCTTTCTGTTCAAGTGTTTGCCAGCATAGGTAGAGTTGTTCAACTTGGTTTTCCTTTAGGCCAATTGTTGTGCAAATCTCTGTAAGATCATTTGTGTCTGTTGTTGTTTCTAACAACTGATGAAACTGTTTAATTTCTTCTTCTAAAACTGCAATTTTTTTTTCAATTTGCTGATATTCTTTTTGCTTTAAATAAGGGAGTTTTGGTTTAGAAATAGAGGATTGTTTGTTTTCTTTAGATTTAAGAGGCGTGTTTTTTTGGGCTGCTTGCCATTGAATGTAATCTGGATACAGGGTGGTTTGATTAAAGTCTCCTAAACTAAGTAAGCAATTACAAACCCGGTTCAGCATACAACGATCATGAGTGATTAATACAATAGCTCCAGGAAAGTCAATTAAACTCTCTTCTAAGCTTTCTAATGTGGGAATGTCTAGATCATTAGTTGGTTCATCTAATAAAAGAATATCTGCTTGCTTGAGCATAAGATGTGCAATAGAGATTCGTGCTTTTTCTCCACCAGAAAGAGAGCCAACAGGCATATTTAATAAATCAGGTGAGAATAAAAATCGCTTGCACCACCCATTTACATGGATCGATTGTCCTTGAAATGAAATATAATCTCCATCAGGAGAAAGAGCTTCTTTGAGAGTAATATGGTTAGGAATTTGTGTTTTATGTTGATCGAAATATATGATTTTAATCTCATCGGCTTCTTTAATAGTTCCAAGATCAGGAAGAAGCTCTTTGGCAAGAATACGTAGAAGCGTTGTTTTTCCAGAACCATTAGGTCCCATTAAGCCAATGCGAGTTTTAGGGCTCAAAGTAAAGTTCACATGCTCAAAAAGAGTTTTATCTCCCATTTTTTTAGAGAGGTTTTTTGCTACAAGCAGTTTATTCGTCTCTCTTTGAGTTGCAGAAAAACAAATATCTGTTTTTTTTTGACGGTTTCTATCTTGAACAAGAGTTAAATTTTGGAACACTTCTTTTGCTGTATTTATTCTTGATTGGGCTTTTGTTGTGCGTGCCTTAGGAGTTTGACGTAACCAACTTTCTTCTCTACGTGCTTTAGAAGCCAATGAGCGCTCTTGTTGAATTTGACCTTGTAGAAATTGCTCTTTTTTCTCTAAGAAATTAGCATAAGAGCCGTCGATGGAAAGTATTCCTTTAGGATAAGCAGAATTGATTTCTATTAATCGATTGACTACGTTTTGTAAAAAATATCGGTCATGACTAACCAAAATATAAGAAGAAATTTCTTTAATAAGAAGTTTTTCTAACCAGAGAATCCCTTCAAGATCTAAATGATTTGTCGGTTCATCAAGGAGTAAAAGATCAGGGGATAAAATCAACTGTTGAACTAAGCTAAGTCTTTTTTTCCAACCTCCTGAGAGCAAGGCTGCTGTTTCTGGATGTTTTTTGTTAAACTCCATTTTACTAAGCCAGGTTTTTACAAGTAGTTGTTTATTATAGTCTGTAAGATTTTCTTTTGCTAAAGCATCCATTAAAACTTGCTCAACAGGAATTGAGGGAAATTCGCAAGATTGTGGAACATAACCAATTTTTAACCCCTTTTTAGGAATAACTTCTCCAGAATCGGGGTTTTCTATCCCTGTTAAAATTTTCAAAAAAGTGGACTTCCCAGAACCATTGGGGCCAATGAGTCCTAAGCGATCTTTAGTAAAAACGCTAATGGATAGATCGGTAAATAGAATCTTAGTCCCAAATGATTTAGAAAGAGACTGGGAATTTAAAAGAAGGGTCATGATAAAACTTAAGAAAAATATGTATTATCTAGATCGGAAAAAGAAAAAGCCAAGAACTCAAGAGTTCTTGGCTTAAAAAACTTAAAATACAAATTAACCGCGATCACGACGAGTACGGAAAGAGCGATCATTACCGAAAGAACGACCACCACCTGCTCGATCATCTCGGCGAGAGAAATTGGTTTTTTGTTCAGGACGTGCTTCGTTTACAATCAGAGTGCGCCCCTCGTATAAAGATCCGTTTAATGCTTCTGCAGCGCGTTGAGCATCTTCAGCGTTTTCCATTTCAACAAAACCAAAGCCTTTTGAGGCATCACCATTGGATCTATCTACTACAATGCGAGCAGAAACGATAGTGCCATATGGAGCAAAAAGGTTATGTAACTCTTCTTCAGATGTTTTAAAAGGTAGGCTGCCTACATACAGCTTTTTTTTGTTATTTGATTCGTTCATAAATTCTCCAAGAATACATACAAATCGCTAAAATAAGTTTAACGATATTAAAAATTAACACTGAAGTTGATTCGCGGAATCTAAAGCGCCGGCTAAAAAACGGGACGCGGGTGACAACACACGGGACCAACACGAAAGTGTGGTGAAAAAAAACTCCTAAAATTAGGGCTTGCTCACTAAAACCTAGTATAACGTAAAAGAAAATTCTCTGTCCATATTAAACAATAAAAAATCAATCAATTTATTTATTTACAGTATGCCTTGGAATAGATAAAGCTGTCCATTTAGGCTGTTGGGTATATTTTTTAAAGGCTTGGATCAGCTCTTTTGTTTTTATTCCCACTTTTCCTGTTCCAATCGGATGATGATCGATTTTAACAATAGGCATAATTTCTTTATTACTAGAGGTTATAAAGGCTTCATCGACTGTAGGTAGTTCTTTATAAGTAATAGGAAAAAATTTAATAGGGAACTTGGAAGCTGCTAGTTTAAGAATAATCTCACGAGTAATGCCAAGCAATATTTCATCAGAGTTACAGGTGTATAATGTGTTTTTTTTAAAACAGAAGAAATTACTAGTAGTTGCTTCTAGTAATTCTCGGTCTTGATTTAAATAAATAGCTTCTTTTGCCTCATGGTTTGCATGTAGGGTGACGATTGCTGGAATATATTGGGTTGTTTTTAGTTTCGGAAAACTGCGTGCTAAAGAAGTAGTAATTGCAGAAACCCCCTTTATATAAAAGCGTTTAGGATACTTGGTTAGAGCAAAGACAAGAACAATTAGAGAAGCTGCTTGAGGAGTAAATTGATCAGGACTAATTCCTCCTGTTACAATGATTTTAATCCCTGCTTCTTCTAAGTGATTTAATTCGATTAGAGAATCGATAATTCTTGCAATTTCTGCTAAGCTACAAGGGATTTTTAACCCTAAGTTTTCAGCAGAATAGTTTAATCTTTCGAGATGATCCCAAAGATGAAAAGGGCGTTTCTTATAAGTGCGTAAATAATCAAAAACACCAAATCCTCTTAGAATAGAGAGATCAAAAACAGAAAGCTTGGCTTCGCTTTCTGGCACATAGCTACCATTTATATAATAAATAGATTGGTTCATGAGGTTTAAGCTTTTTTAGATTAGCTTAACAAAGTCTTTCTTCTTAGTAAAGCTGTTTGGTTTTTTTGTAATATATAAACATATATGTAAAAATAGTTGCACAATTTCTAAAAACAGTTTATGAATCGTGAATGTAAAATAAACTTGAAAATGGGCTATCCTTAAGGAGGAAGTTATGGCATTAAAAGAGACAATCCAAAGATTATTACATCAAATTGCTGACATTCGGCATGATTTGGAAAAAGCAATGGAGGGGAACAAAGCAGCAGCTCAAAGAGCAAGAACTAATACAATTAGATTTTCTAAAACATCTAAGGTATTTCGTAAAGAGTCTGTGGCTGCTGCAAGATCTGGAATGAAAAAAGCAGCTAGAGCAGAAAAAGCAAAGAGCACAAAAAGAGCTCCTGTCAAGAAGAAAGCGCCAGCTCGCAAGAAAAAAAGATAAGAATTTGCTAAAGGTTAATTTTTTTTCTCGTTATGATTTTACATTCATAAAAGAGAAAAAAAATGAAAGAAAGCGTTTGTTTCATTCAAAGATTCCATAAAAAAGGCTATGGAACAGGAAAAAGTCCTGGTTTTTCAAAGTCGCTTCACGTTATAGGTGGAGTTATTGGGGATGAGTTAGTTGTTGAAATCAAAACAAAACAACGCGCTTTCATCAAACAGATTACCTACTTGTCGCCCTATAGAACAGCTCCTAAGTGTTCTCATGTTCCCTCTTGCGGAGGATGTAGTTGGCAGCAGGTAGATTATTTGTTTCAATTAGAGCAGAAACAGCAACGAGTCCATGAGTTATTTGCTTCTTTTATCAAAGAGGAGTTTCCGCTTAAATCGATTCTTAGCTGCGATCAGATTTGGCGATATCGCAATAAGATGGAGTTTAGTTTTTCCCAAGATCGATCTGGGCAACAATTCTTAGGACTCATCTTAGCTGGTAGCAGAGGTCATGTATTTAATCTACAAGAATGTTGGTTGGTATCTGCATGGTTTTCATCAGTTGTTATTCAGGTGAGGCTATGGTGGAAACAAAGCGGTCTTGATGCTTATCGTTTAGATAATACAGGGTCTTTACGAACATTAATTGTACGGCAATCCCTAAATACATCTGATAAACTTGTGATGCTTACTGTTTCCGGTAGGCCAGAATATGCTTTAAATAAGCAGCAGATCCAGCAGTTTATTCAAGCGATCCTGCTTACAGCCTCTGAACCAGAAAGAATCAGTATCTTTTTGCGTATTCAGCAAGCAATCAAAGGGCAGCCCACTCAGTTTTTTGAAATGCATTTACATGGTCCAGATCATATGTTAGAGAGGCTTAACGTGGATGGTAAAGTTTTAACTTTTAAGATTAGCCCCACTTCTTTTTTTCAACCCAATCCGAAGCAAGCAGAAAAGTTGTTTTCCTCTGCGCTTCAAGCTATACAAGGTCCTAAAAAACATATTCTTGATCTCTATGCAGGAACTGCTACTTTATCCATTGTTTTTGCTAAAATAGCTGATAGGGTGACCGCTATAGAGCTAAATCCTCATGCTGTATTTGATGCTAAAGTGAATAAAGAATTAAATCATATTGAGAATCTTGAAATCATCTGTGGGGATGTAGGGCAAAAAGTACAGGAATTAAAAAACGATCCTGGCTTTATTCCTCCAGATTTGGTCATTGTTGATCCTCCTCGCACAGGATTAGATAACAAGACCATTGAATCTCTCTTAGAATTACGGGCTCAAGAAATTATTTACATTTCTTGCAATCCAACCACTCAAGCAAACGATATTCAATTGCTTATGCAAAAAGGATACCAATTAATATTACTTCAACCAGTAGATCAATTTCCTCATACAGTACACATTGAAATAATTGCTCTATTAAGACTTTTTTGAAGACTTTGAATTTTTCTTGATTTATCCAAGATACTTGGGCATTCTAGGACAAAAATATCTCAAATGATAAGGATAGAGTTATGAATAAAACATCTAAATTTACCATTCCAGCTCTTTGTGTAACAAGCTCTGTATTTGCTGATACAGAAGCTACTGGTGGTAATAGCAACTTAATGCAAATGCTATTTATGATTGGATTTGCTGTTATTTTTTTCTATTTTATTATCTGGCGCCCTGACCAAAAACGCCGTAAACAAATGGAACAAATGAGAAGCTCCATTGCTAAAGGAGATCGTGTTACTGTTATGGGAATCCTTGGTACAATAGATAAAGTAGAAAAAGATACCGTGATTTTATCCCTTTATCAAGGAGGAAAAATGGAAGTGTTGAAAAACGCCATTACCGATATTCAACCTTCTATTGCCAAAGAGAAAGAAATAGAATCTACAGAAGTTAAATAAGAAATTTAACTATGAAAGACAGAAAAGAGCTTTTTCTGTCTTTATGATCCTAGGTAAGAATCTTCGTTATACTCGTCTGAACTAGCACTTTCTTCAGAAGATACAAAATCTTCTTCTTCAGAGCTTACTAAGTCTAGTAAAGCTTTGTATTCAGTTGTATTATTATTGAAGGCTTCTTCCATTAGGCCCACTATGCTTTGACCTACGTCCTCAGTAATGGATCCTGCTCTTATATAGTCTGTTAAAACCTGAGCTAAAGTGAAGCATGTATTTTTTTTTTGCTGTTGCAAGTTAGCTATCTTTGTGTTTATATGCTCCATTTTCTCTAAAACATTTTCATTATATAGATCTTTTAATTTTTCTAGCTGATCTTGATGAGTTTTTTCTAGTTCGGCTCGTGCTCTTTTTTCTAATGATAATTTTTCTTGTATTTTTTCTAATTCTTCTAAAAGATCGTTATTTTCTTCTGAAGAAAGGCTTATTTCTTTTTGTTGTTCTTTAAAGATGTATTGAGCTTTTTGTAGATCTTTTAACTGCGATTCTGATTTATTTAATCGAGATTCTAGGAATTTTTTTTCTTCTTCTAAGTCTTCAATGGCTTTTGTTTTTTTAGATAATTCTAATGTTAAATCCTTATTAGATTTTTCTGTTTTTTCTATTTTTCTAGTAGTGTTGTATACAATAGGTCTAATATCTTCGAGTTCTTCTCGAAGGTATTTTATTTCTGCTTGTAAAGTAGTTATTTCTGTGGCTGTTTCGAAACTTTCTTCTTGTAGTACTTTTGGAGTTAAAGTGTAATAATCAGAGGTAGGGATTAATAGATTTTCTGGAATAGCATTATTCTCTAGAAGAGAAAGATTTTGTTCCATTTTGTTTTTTTCTTCTTCTATGATAGTTTCTATTAATTCTACCTTACTACTTATTGTTGGTATGGCAGCTGTTTCTAATATGCTTACTATTTCTTTTTCGTCTCTCAGCTGGTTTTGTAATGCTTGGTGCACTTCTGATAAACTCTGAATTTCTTTATTTAGCTCGAAAATTTTCTCATTTTTATCAGAAAGTTTTACTTGTAAATTAGCTCTATCATTTTGTAGCATCTCTAATTGAGACTGTAGTTGATAAATAGTCTCATCTGTAGGTAAGTTTTGAATTTTTTGTTCTAAAGTTGCAATTTGCGCCTCTTTAGAAAGAAGGTTTTCTTGTAAAGTTGCATTTGAGCTTTTTAAACCTTTGCTAGATTTAGTAAGTTTTTCCAGTTGAGAAATAAAGCCATCTTGCTGTGATTGTAAATTAGCTTTTTCATTCTGTAATGTCTCTAATTGAGACTGTAGTTGATAAAGAGCCTCATCTGTAGGTAAGTTTTGAATTTTTTGTTCTAAAGTTGCAATTTGCGCCTCTTTAGAAAGAAGGTTTTCTTGTAGAGTTGCATTTGAGCTTTCTAAGACTTTGCTAGCTTTAGTAAGTTTTTCCAGTTGAGAAATAAAGCCATCTTGCTGTGATTGTAAATTAGCTTTTTCATTCTGTAATGTCTCTAATTGAGACTGTAGTTGATAAATAGTCTCATCTGTAGGTAAGTTTTGAATTTTTTGTTCTAAAGTTGCAATTTGCGCCTCTTTAGAAAGAAGGTTTTCTTGTAGAGTTGCATTTGAGCTTTCTAAGACTTTGCTAGCTTTAGTAAGTTTTTCCAGTTGAGAAATAAAGCCATCTTGCTGTGATTGTAAATTAGCTTTTTCATTCTGTAATGTCTCTAATTGAGACTGTAGTTGATAAAGAGCCTCATCTGTAGGTAAGTTTTGAATTTTTTGTTCTAAAGTTGCAATTTGCGCCTCTTTAGAAAGAAGGTTTTCTTGTAGAGTTGCATTTGCGATCTCTAAATCATCTTTTTCTTTTTGTAGATTAGATAATTCCTTAAGGCCTTCTTTTAGATCTACAAGCTCTTCTAAGGATGTATTTTCTTTTGATTTAAAAGCCATTTCCTTAATTCCAGTATCTTGGATAACAGATAGATTTTGTGGAATAGTATTAGAGGTTTGATTTAAATTTCTAGATAAAAGGTCTAGTAATGCTCTGTAAATATCCTGTTGGTTATCTACTAATTTATTAATCAGAGTATATTCTTCAGTATGAGGATAGGTAATGTTTTCTTGTTTAAGTGATAAATTGAGAATAGCTTGGTTTAAGAATACAAGCTGTTCTTTTATTACTTTTAGCTCTTCAGGATAAGGGTTTTTTTTATTTAGTTGGTTTTGTAGATCCTCTATTCTGGCGTGCAGTTGTTGTATTTGAGGGTTTGATAGAGTAGCATCAAAATAGATTTTAGAAGGTGCTTGTTCTTTGTTTGGTTGTGAAGGTATAAATAAGGGGTGGACTTTAGATTCCAATCTAGCAGAAGAATCAAGAGCAGAGGGTTTTTTAAGTAAAGAGTCTATTTTTTTAATAATTTTTTCTTTTCTTGTTTTCACTTCCTCAGAGAGTTCTAGGTCGTTTTTTGTATAAGGAGTATCTACTTTAGGATTGCTGGTATCTTTTTCTAACAACTGAATTGTAATCCCATCTTTTGTAAGATGGATGCGAAGTTTTGTGTCTTCAGTTGGGTCAAAATTAGGGATAAGAGCAAGAAATCCTTCCGTATTAAAAAGCTTTCTTACTTTTTTTACGATCCCTGCTTGTATTGCTTCTTGTAAGTCTTTAGGGCAGGATACGGAATACCCTTCCTGATTAAACATTTCTAAATTTGATATATTATGAATATTTATCATGATTTTTTCTTATTATTTTTATATTAAGTATGTTATTTATTTATATTTTATATGTTAAAGATAAATATATGTTAAAGATAGGCATGTAAAATTAACTATTTTTTACTTATGATAAATTAATAAATATGATAAGTCTTTTTAAAAAGAGGCCTTATGATTTTAATTACCAGTATTTTATGTTTTTTTTGTTTTTTCGATTTTTTCCCAAAAACACAACCTACGGTGTATCTATCCTGGGAAAATGATCCTGCCACGAGCATGGTCATACATTGGTATACAGAAAACAAAGAAGATCAAAAGATCAAATATCGCAAGCAAGGGGAAAGCACATGGTCTTACAAGCAAGGGACTTATGTTTGTTTGCAGTGCTTATCCTTACGGATTTATTCAGTAGAACTGGTTGATCTTGAGCCTAATACAGAGTACGAGTTTAGTGTTGGTGAGAAAATCTATCGATTTCGAAGCCTGCCTGTTGATTTAAGACGCTCTCTTTGTTTTGCTGTAGGAGGAGATGTTTATTACTATTTAGATTTAATGCGTAAAATGGCTTTGCAAATCGCAGCTAGGGCTCCTGATTTTGTGATAGTTGGAGGAGATATTGCTTACACTCGTGGAAGCAAACAGTTACTTAAACAAAAAGATTGGCAGGAAAAAAGATGGGTTACTTTTTTCAATACTTGGTCGGAGATAATGAAAACTCCTGATGGACGATTAATCCCGATTATTGGTGTATTGGGGAACCATGATGTTGAGCATGTAGGCCTAGAGGAAGAAATGGTTTATAAGTTTTTACCGGAAATAAAATCTTTTAAAGTGCTAGATATCGGTAATAACCTATCTCTTTTTTTGCTTGATACTGAGCATCGGTATCGAGTTAAAGCACAGGAGAAATGGCTAGAAAAAGAGTTAGAAAAAAGAGAGAAAAACGCCTATAAAATGGCGGTCTACCACGTTTCAGGATACCCTTCTGTTTACTCTGAAGAAGGAACCATTCCAAGAAGAGTTCGAAAGCATTGGCATCCTCATTTTGATCGTTATCATCTGCAAATAGCTTTTGAAAATCACAATCATGCTTATAAGAGAACTTATCCTTTAAAGAATGGAGAATACAATCCAGATGGAGTCATATATATGGGTGATGGCTCTTGGGGTGTTTGGACACGAACTCCTAGAGAGAAATGGTATTTAGAGAAAGCAGCAAAAGCCAACTCGGTGTGTTTAGTGCAAATAGATCAAGAAAAAGCTGTAGTGGATGCTTTAGATATAAAGGGAAGGGTGATTGATTCTGTGAAAATTAGGCCTCAAGGAGCAGGATTTGCTCCTTGAGAAGATTTTTTAAGGGTAGAAATCTGCCATTTTTTCCAATACGCGATTAGAGCGCAAAATAAAAGACGATAGAGCCTCTGGAGCTAGTTCTTTTTGAGAAAGTAAAGACAGTTCATAAATATGATGGATAAGTTCTTTAGCCAGTTCTGGTTCTTTTGTTTCTAATTGATAAGCTTTTTGCACGAGCTTATTATTAGTATTTACCACAAAAGTGTTCTTGGAAGGCAAATTGAAAGATTGTTTGGTTAAAGCCATTGTCTCACGCATCCTTCGCATATGCTCATCAATCACTAAAAGAGCTGGAACTGTGTCATTGATCAGACTTTTTGCTTCTACTTCAAGATTCTCTATTTGTAATTTAGAACGGATGAAATCTGCTATTTTAGCAGCTTCTGTACGCCCTTCTGTATCAAGTAGAATATGCTCTCTAGTTTTATCAACTATGGTTTCATCCAGTGCTCCATCAATTCTTTGAAAACTTATCTTATCTAATTTATTTTCTAAAAAACTCATAAGATGGTTATCAATCGGTGAAGGGGCATATAAAACCTCCATACCTTTTGCTTGATATAGATCAAGAATATGGCTATGAGAATGCTCTTGAGAAACGTAGAAAATCTTATTTTCATGAGAAGAACGATTGCGCTCTATATATTCTTCTACTGTTGTCCAATCTTTGTTTGTTTGCTGCCAAATGAGTAAGCTTTTAAGACGCTCATACCATTTATCATCTTGTAAAATCCCCAGTTTGATAATCCACTCAATATCCGGCCATGTTTGAATAAACTGCTCGCGATTAGCGTTATATAAAGAGAGGAGGCGATCGCTTACTTTTTTAGAGATATGTTGAGATAGCTGTCTTACCGTACGATCGACTTGCAAGGTGCTACGTGATACATTTAAGGGGATATCAGGACTGTCGATAGCTCCTCTTAGTACCATAAGGTAGTCGGGTAAAATGTCTTTACAGTTGTCTGATACATATACGCGATTACAAAAGAGCTTAATAGTATTTTGATTCCAGTCAAAGCGACCTGTAATTTTAGGAAAGTAAAGGATCCCTTTTAGATTAAAAGGATAATCTACATTTAGATGAATCCAAAAGATCGGATCTGGCTCTAGTGGATAGAGTTGGTGGTAGAAATCGATATACTCTTTATCTGTGCAGTCAGCAGAGCTTTTTAGCCAAAGAGGATCTTTAGCGTTGATTTGCTTACCATTTAGGTAAATAGGAATCGGCAAAAAGGCACAGTATTTTTGTAGAAGCGTGTTTATTTTTGTTTCTTCTAAAAACTCTTCTGCTTCTGAAGACACATATAATGTAATCGTAGTTCCTCTAGATGTCCTAGTTCCTTGTCCTAGTTCATAAGAAGAAGAACCATCACAAGACCAAAGCGCTGGTTCTGCTTCTGGAACGTAAGACAGAGAATCAATATTAACCTTATCCGCAACCATATAGGCGGAATAAAATCCAAGGCCAAAATGTCCAATGATCTGATCTTGTTCTTTTTCGGTTTTATATTTGCTTAAAAATTCTTTTGCTCCCGAAAAAGCAAGCTGTGCAATATACTTTTCTATTTCTTCTGCACTCATACCAAGACCAGTATCGCTAAAAGTCAGAGTCTTTTTCTCTTTGTCGATTGTTAGATCAATCCGAAAGGAGCTATCTTCAACAGAGAGTTCTTCGTGATCTTTTAACACTTTGCATTTATGAATAGCATCACAGCTATTAGAAACAAGCTCTCGAAGAAAAATTTCTTTGTCCGAATAGAGCCACTGTTTAATGATCGGTAGGATATTTTCTGTATCAATTTTTAAATTACCATGTTTTTTCATTATATACCTCCTTTAATCGTATTAGATGGAATATGACAATAGTTTGAAAACAAATTAATATCAATTAATTTAGCTTCTTCTAAAATGATCAGCAAGATTGCGATAGGTGCTAACCATCTCATCATAAAAAACCATATATACATTATTTTACTAAGTCTTGAACCTTTGAGAAACTCTTCATATATGGTTTGGCGTCGCATTACCCAACCAATAAAAAGAGTGGTGAATAAAGCGCTAAAAAGAAGCATCCAATTACCTGTTACATAATCTAGAGTTTCAAAAAATGTCTGACCATACATACTTTTCCAATTGGCAAAGAGAGAGCTTGATCCAGATAAAGCAGAAGGAATAGAAAATAGGAAAACCGTAGAAGAGGAAATGATAACAGCTTTGATCCTTTGCCACTTAAATAACTCCATGAGATTAGCTACTAATACTTCAAATAGAGAAATAGATGAGGTAAAAGAGGTAAAAACCAATAAAACAAAGAAAATTGTTGAAATAACCAAGCTTCCTGGGAGCTTAGCAAAGAGAATAGGTAAGGTTTTAAATACTAGTCCAGCTCCTGCTTGTGGTTGTATTCCAAAAGTAAAGATAATGGGGAAGATCATCATAGCAGACATAAGAGACACTAAAACCGTCATACTGCTGACAATCAACCCGGTTTTTGCAATATTTTCAGAGGGCGACATATAGCTGCCATAGGTTAGGATAATACCTAACCCAACACTTAAGGTGAAAAATGACATGCCAAGAGCATGAAGCACACTAGAAGCAGAAAATGTGGAACAATCAGGGTAGAAGACAAAACGAAAAGCCTGTCCAAATCCATCTAGCGTTGTGCTGAAGATAAAAAGACTTACTAAGATACACATGAGAGCAGGGGTAAGCATGCGGCTCCAGTATTCGATCCCTTTTCGGACTCCACCACATACAACCCCAACGTTACATATCACAAAAATAAAGGCCCAAAATAGATTAATATCGCCAGATGCCTGTAATGTATCAAATACCGCTCTTATCTGTTCTGGGTTTTTTCCCTCTGTAAAATGAGTAAGAGATAAAAAGATGTAGTTAACACACCAGCCTGAAACTACGCAATAATAAGAAAGAATCAAAAAAGTAGTTAATACGGTTAGCCATCCTAATAATTTCCATTTGGGAGATTCATTGCTTAGTTTAGAAAAAGCTCCTACTGCACTTAGTTGAGAGGAACGCCCGATTATAAGTTCTCCAATAAACACAGGGAGAGCAATGAAGAAGGTAAACACTAGGTAAAGTAGAACGAATAAGCCTCCTCCATTTTGCCCTGTCACATAAGGGAAACGCCAGAGGCTACCAAGACCAATTGCTGATCCGGCTGTAGCTAAAATAAAGCCAATTTTTGAGCCCCAATGTTCTCGCATTTGTTTCATATTCTTCCTGTATGTATTTTTTGAAATAAAGGGAATAATTATCTCTTTTCATAGATTAGACGTCAAGTATTGAGGCTAATTGATTAAATCGGCTATTTTAAAAAAAAGAAATTAAGAAGGGTCTATGCGTATTTTTGTTTCTCAATTAAATCCAACTATTGGTGATTTAGAAGGAAACACAAAAAAAATACTTTATTCTTTAGAACAGGCGCGCTTAAGCAATGCAGAGCTTGTTCTCTTTTCAGAACTTATTTTGTCCGGCTATCCTCCAGAGGACTTATTATTACAAAGGACCTTTATTGAAGCACATGCTTATTATTTAGAGCAAATCATTGAAGCATCTTCTGGGTTAATTGTTATTCTAGGATTAGTTCGTCAAAACAAAGAAAGAGCAGAAAAATCTCTGATAAATAGTGCTGCGGTGATTTACAATAGAAAACTTTTAGGTTTTCAAGATAAACAGTTGCTTCCTACCTACGATGTCTTTGATGAAAGGCGTTATTTTGAACCGGTTTTAAAAACCCGCATTTGGCCATTGAAAGGTAAAAAAATAGGTATTTTGATTTGTGAGGATATGTGGCAGCATTTAGAGGGTGCTTATACACACGATCCTGTATTAAATCTAGCTGATTTACAACCAGATCTTATCCTTAACTTGTCAGCTTCTCCCTATAGATTTCAAAAATTAGAAACTCGTATTGAAGTATGTCTTGCTTGTGCCCGTACATTGAGATGTCCTGTTGTGCTTTGCTGTCAAGTGGGAGCTAATGATCAGCTTATATTTGCAGGCTATAGTACCTATATAAACAGCCAAGCTAAACTGCAACAATTAGCAAAAGGATTCGAAGAAGATAGCATGCTTTTTGATACAGAATCTATATCTACACCCTATACTTTTACTACGGATCCGTTCAAAGATTTATATCAGGCGCTGGTATTAGGCGTGAGGGATTACTTTGTTAAACTGGGATTTAAAAAAGCTTGCCTTGGGATATCAGGTGGAATTGATTCCGCCTTGACAGCTTGTATAGCAGTGGATGCATTAGGTAAAGAAAATGTATTAGGCATTACCATGCCTTCTCGCTATAGTTCAAAACAAAGTCTCTTGGATGCTATAGAATTAGCAGAAAACTTAAAAATAACGTTAAAACAGATTCCTATTGAAAAACCATTTCAAGCATATCTTGAACTTTTACAGCCTTATTTTGTAGATCAAAAGTTTGATGTAACAGAAGAGAATTTGCAAGCTCGTATTAGAGGGGCCATTTTAATGGCTTTTTCCAACAAGTTTGGATGCTTGGTTTTAAGTACGGGTAATAAAAGTGAAATGGCAATGGGTTATTGTACTTTATATGGGGATATGTGTGGAGGTTTAAGCGTACTATCAGATGTGACTAAGCAGCAGGTGTATATTTTAGCAAACCTACATAAACAACGTATTCCTAAATCTACATTAAAAAAACCTCCTTCAGCTGAGCTTAAGCCCAATCAATTAGATAGTGATTCTCTTCCTCCTTATGATATTATAGATCAAGTATTACAAGGGTATATGGAAGAGCATTTTTCTCCTGAAGAGATTTCTCATCAATATCAAATACCACTTGACTTGGTGAGGCAATTAATTAAAAGAATATGTAATGCAGAGTATAAACGCCAGCAAGCAGCTCCCGGAATTCGTGTGAGCCAAAGGGCTTTTCAAGCAGGAAGGCGATTTCCCATTGTACAAAAATGGATTTAAGCTTCATCCCAAGAAAAAGGCAGGATGGGTTTTAAGTTATTTAACTCATGTTTGAGAGCAAGTAAGCGATCGAAACCTAAGGCTACTCCACAGCAAGAAGGAAGTTCAAGATCTTGGATAAATTTTTCATCGACAGGAAGAGCTTCTTTTCCCATTGAAAGGCGAGTTTGGTTAGCTTTTTCAATGCGCAGTTTATTTTCTTGTGGGTCGGTTAATTCTTGATATCCATTTGCTATTTCTACCGTTTTATAATATACCTCAAAACGACATGCTACGAGCTTTTGATCGACTAAACGGGTTTTAGCAAGAGCTGCTTGTTCTATAGGGAAATCGGTAATAACAGTCAGATGATGAGGATCCAAAGTAGGTTCAACCACAGAGTTCATCACTAACTGAATCAAAGAAGCCCTATCCCAATTTGTATCGGATATTTGCATTTTATGAGTTTTTAGACAGTCAAATAAGCTTTGTGTACTGCATGTATCACAATCGATTTTTGTAGCTTGAGTGAAAGCTTCTTGATAGGTATAAGTCTGAATAGGAAGAGTGCCTAAGGCCATCTGCAATAGATCCAAAGTTTCTCTAATGATTTGCTCTAAAGACCAGTCTATTCGATACCATTCCAGCATGGTGAATTCTGGATTATGCCATCTACCGAATTCATGATCTCGAAACACGTGACTGAGTTGGTAAATATCTTTGATTCCATAAGATAGCAGCCGTTTCATGCGGTATTCTGGAGAGGTATGTAAATAGCCTATTTTGTCATTTAAGCAAACCTTCATTACATCGATATGTGGATCTATGGGAGCTGTCAAAGATAAAGCAGGGCAATCTACTTCTAAAACCTTTCTTTGAAAAAAGAAGTTGCGTACTTTAGCAAACAGATCAGCTCTGCTATACAATAAAGAGAGATCCTTTTTAGACACGAGCGACGTATTCTCCTGTACGTGTGTCTATTTTAATCTTTTCTCCTTCTTCAATAAAGATAGGAACTTGTATTTTTGCACCACTTTCTGTAACTGCTGGCTTTAGGACACGTCCAGAGGCGGTGTCTCCACGTGCTCCTGGAGCCGTTTCAACAATACGCATTTCCATAAAAGTAGGAGGAATAACATCAATCGGTTGTCCTTTATAGAAGGTTACATCATACAAAATCTCTTCAAGCAGCCACTGCTGTTTATCTTCCAATAGAGAAAGAGGAATGGTAAATTGTTCAAAGGACTGATCATCCATAAAAACAATCCCATCAGATTCCTTGTATAACATACGCATCTTTAACTCTTCTACATCTGCTAGTGCTATCTTTTCGTCTGATTTAAAAGTTTTTTCTATAACACGCCCTGTCATTAAGTGCTTGAGTTTAATACGATTGAAAGGCTGACCTTTCCCTGGTTTAACAAACTCATTGCTAACAACAGTATAAGGCTCTTTTTCTATTTCTATTTTAAAGCCACTTCTTAGATCGCTTATATATTGGGCCATGCCTTTCCTCTTTTAAAAAGACCATTTTGAATGATAGATGTTTAAAATGCAAGATTTCAAGTCTTGCTAGAAGTTTAGCATTTTATATTAAATCTTTTTAAAGAGCAGTTACTAACTATTTTGCTTTTCTATAATTTAACCGCTTTTTAGATAAGTTCTTCACAAAAAAGAGGAATTAGCTTTATCTGCATGTGTTTTTTTTAGAAATCGTTGGATTTTAAAAAAAACCCGAGGATATGCACAATAGGTTGATTTTCAAAGTAAATTTTTTGTTGTTTTCTATATAGACAGAATCTGATAATCAATTTTAAGTTTTCACTATAGGTGTTGAGAAGCATAGCCAATACAAAACCCAATCAATAAATGCTATTGCGTTCTTAAAAAATTTGAAGAACAGAAAGTTTATTGATGTAAGTTATTACTTCTGTCTGAGCTATGTAAGCCTAGTTCCGTATGTAATTTTTGTAAACGATCAACCTGTAAAGTCAGGGCAGACTGCAGTTCTTTTTTTTCTGATAAAAGAGATCTATGTTCTGATAAAAGAGATTGCAGATCAGAACGTATTTTTTGTAATTCTCTAGAAACCACAGATAGTTCTTGACGGGTCTCCTGGAGGCGGGTGTTTTCTAAGGCATATTCTGCTTGCAAGCTAGATAGTTGCGTAGATGTTTGAGCTACTTTAACTTGTAAATCGCTATAGCTTTTAAGAGCTTCTGCTAATTTATCATGACTACAAGAGATTTGCTGATGAAGGTGATTTAGTTCTTTGACTTTTTGTAGAGTTGTATCCTTATTTTGTAAGGATACCAGTTGTTCAATGATTTTCTTTTCACCTTCTAATTGATCAGCTTGCTCTGTAGACGTTTTAGAGATCAGTTCCATTAAGTGCTTAGCTACTGTTTGTTGCTTCTCCATAGTTATAGAAAAATCACTGAGTTTTTTTGCTGTTTCTTGAATTCCTGTTGAAGTAGGTTTTAGCTCTGCAAGGTTGATATGTAAATCATCAACAGAATCGAGCAGATCTTTACTGGTCTGGCTTAAACAATTTGTATGAGCAGTCAGCTTTGTCACTTCTATTTTTAGATTTCTATTTTCTTTTGTGAGATCAATGACGATATCTCTTTGCTGGGTAACTAGAGAGTTTAACTCTTGATTATGAGCAGCAAGGTTTTGATTTTGCCTTTCTAGGTCTTCGACACATTCTCTCATTTTTTTTAAACTCTCATAATTGCGTATGAATAAAGTTCCTAGACTACATACTCCGGAGAGCGTTGCAAATGCACCACAAATAAAGACTGTTTGTGTAAAAAAAGTGATAACAGCGCAACAAACCGAAATAATAAGACCTGCCAGCATGGTTTTTTCTTTCCAATCAGCTGTTTGCGTTATATTCAAAATTCTTTGGTTAATAGGAGAGAAGATATAATTGGTAGCTGTTTGAATAGATGAAATGAGCACTTTTTTAGCTCCTTTGTGATAAGATAAAGAAGGGTTTGCTAAAGATCCAAGCAAAACATTTTAAAAAACTAATAATTAAATTTTAAAGTTGATTTTTTGTCTATAAAATGATCTAAGGTAAAAAAGGGCTGTAAGGAGATTTAAGTGCGAGAAGAGATTACAGAAGAGCAGTTTGCTATAGAGACATTAGAGCGATATTCGGGGTGTGAAGTTGCAAAATTTCAATCAAATCTACTATTAACCAATTTCCCTAGGTATGTAGAATATTTTGCAAAAAGCAGATCTGTACCGGTTATCGAAGGGGCGATGTTTAAAGTGGCTCATTGCCCAGCAGAGGATATCAGTATTTTAGATTTTAAAATTGGCTCACCTGCTGCTGCCCTAGTGGTTGATTTGTGTTCCTTTTTGCCAATTAAAGCAAGCCTGCTTTTGGGAATGTGTGGAGGTTTAAGAAGGCGTTATCAAATAGGGGACTATCTTGTTCCAGTAGCAAGCATTCGAGGTGAAGGGACCTCTGACTTCTATTTCCCTCCTGATGTGCCCGCTTTATCTAATTTTTTGATGCAAAAAGCGGTAACCGATGTATTGGAATTGCAAAAAGCGGTTTACCATATTGGCATTACCTATACGACAAACATGCGCTTTTGGGAATTCAATGAAGAGTTTAAAAACTTGCTCAAAGCTACAAAAGCACAGGCCATTGAAATGGAGTGTGCCACATTATTTTCAGCAAGCTATAAGCGTAAATTTACACTCGGAGCTCTTCTGCTCGTTTCTGATCTACCGCTAGCTAACTTTGGAATAAAAACCAAAAAAAGTTCAGAATCTGTTTATCAGCGTTATATGGCTGATCACGTTGAAAAAGGAATGGATATCATTAAACGTTCTCGAGAGATGCAAG
This sequence comes from Candidatus Rhabdochlamydia porcellionis, assembly GCF_015356815.2. Classification (GTDB taxonomy): domain Bacteria; phylum Chlamydiota; class Chlamydiia; order Chlamydiales; family Rhabdochlamydiaceae; genus Rhabdochlamydia; species Rhabdochlamydia porcellionis. The sequence goes on along the minus strand of NZ_CP075585.1, from coordinate 1,233,560 downwards.
AACAACGCGTTAAAGGAGCCTATCATCGCAATATTGGAATGGGGGTCCCTAAAAGTCACTTACGTTAAAAAAGGGGGGCAATTCGCAATTGCTTTTTAAGTTAGCACTTATGAGTTGCTAAGATAGTTTCCTGATTTTGTTCACTTTTCTTAACTTTACATTAGCGTAAAAAAGTGCAAAAGAAGTTAGATAAGTAAGAAACAAAAAAAGAGGGTGCATTTTTTTTAATTGTGAATTAAACGATTGAAAAATCAAAACTTCTTCAAAAAAAAAAGACAATGCTTGTATTCCCATTCCAAAAGCGTTTGCATAGATTGCATATGTTAAAAATTTAATACCCTTTTTAAGGTATCCAAAATAGAAAAGCATCCATTTATATAAGCAAAAGAATCCAAATGTACTTCCAGCAGATAGTACATCTTTTGGAATCTTTCCAAGCTCTAAAGCATCTATATAACTGATAATTTCAAGAAGAATAGAAAAGAGAAAAATCCTTACCCACAACTTTCTGATCTCTAATTCGGTAAAAGTACTATCCATGAAAAATTTTTTTTATAAAATTCTTATGATAAGGTAACGATCTTTTTAGAAAAATGCAATCCACAAATGCTTAAATTAAGATTTGTGGATTGTTAGTAAAATTTCCTAACATTAAAAACTAGGTCTCAAGTTTGTAAGGATAGAATGTTTTTTGCCCTGTAGGTCTATGGAGTTGGAGTAGGACCACAAAATGCAAGACATGTTGCAGTACAGAAAGGAGCAAAGGCTCCTCCTGTGCCTGTTGATGAGCCTAAACATATTCCCATACACCAGCTAAAACAGATAAGTCCTGCATCGGCTGTTGGAATACTGCTCATTGCTTGTACAGCTCCAAGTATAATACCTGCTTTGGCAAGTTTATTAAGCGTTAACTTACTTGCGATATAATTTGTTCCTGCTTGCATAGTTTCAAATATAGGTTTTGCTATAGAATTTACTGTGACAGGTTCATTGGGCTTTACTAGACCAACTGCATGAAAAGGACCTTGTAAAGATTGTAATGGGAAATGAATGCTCATAAAATTTTTCCTTTTGTTACATGCTAAAGCTCTAAAAATAAGAGCAATGCTAAAAAACGGGCCTACTGTATAACTTGTATAAGAAAAAATGTCTAGATTTTTTTTTATAAATAAAAATGTTTCTGTTTAAACTAAAAAACTTTTGAGTTCTTAATCGAAAACTCTTTTTTCAGAGCAGCAATGACGCTCTCTTCAAGTTGTTTAGGGTGAGTAATTTTAGGTAGAGCTAATAGTTTCTTTAAGATAGTTTTTCCACTTTGTTGTTGTGCGGTAAGCGTTTTCTTACTAAATTTGAGCAGTGTGAATTGATGGGCAGAAGCAAAGATTCTCAAGCGTGTTAAATGATAGAGCCAAAGTATTTGCATAGGATAAGAGCCAAAGCGATCTGTTAATTCTACAAGGAGGATATCTAATTCTTGGGGAGTAATAGCATCTCCAAAGCGGTGATAAGTTTCCATGCGTAAAGTGGGTTCATTTATATAGGTATCTGGAATGAGTGCATCAAAAGAAAACTCCATTTTGGTTTCTGTAAAAGATATAGTTTTATTTTTACTTAGCGCGCTTACCGCTTTTTTTAGTAATTTACAATAGAGATGAAATCCAATGGAGGAAACTTGTCCTGATTGTTGTATGCCAAGTATGTCACCTGCTCCTCTGATCTCTAAATCGCGCATAGCAACCCTCATGCCTCCTCCGTATCCGGAGGATAAACTCAGAGCTTCTAAACGTTTCAAGGTAATTTCAGAAAGTTGTTTTTTAGCTGGGACTAAAAAATACGCATAAGCTGGCTTATTCCATCTGCCTACTCGACCTCGCATCTGATAGAGGTCAGCTATTCCAAATGTATCAGATCGGTCAATCAAAATGGTATTGGCATTGGGGATATCAATTCCATTTTCTACAATGATGGTGGAGACTAAAATATCTGCTTCTCCTTGTTTAAAGGCATGAAAGACCCCATCGATTTCATCAGAAGACATTTGCCCATGTCCTACTACGATACGCGCTTCTGGAGCTAGTTTTTGTAATTCTTTAGCGATTTGAAAAATAGTTTCAATACGATTATGGATAAAGAACACTTGTCCATCGCGCAATAGCTCTCTGGCTATGGCATTTTGTATAACAGAATGATTACGCTCTGTAATTATAGATTTAATCGGCAAACGATCTTGTGGAGGAGTATTGATCATCGAGATCTTCTTGATACCAATTAGGGAAAGATACAAAGTACGAGGAATCGGTGTCGCAGAAAGGGTTAAGCAATCAACTCCTGTTTTTGTAGTTTTTAGACGCTCTTTTGCACGGACCCCAAATCGTTGTTCTTCGTCGATAATGATAAGACCTAGGTTTTTAAACCGTACATCTTGACTAATGATCCTTTGAGTGCCAATCAAAATATCAATGGCACCTTCTTGAACGGATTGAAGTGTTTTTTTTATTTGAGAAGAAGAGCAAAATCTACAAGCAAGACCTATTTGGACGGGAAAGTTCGCCATTCTTTGGCAAAATGTTTCATAGTGCTGCATTGCTAAAATAGTAGTAGGGACAAGAACTGCAACTTGTTTATGACCATCACATACTGCCTTGAACGCAGTGCGCATAGCTACTTCTGTTTTTCCATAGCCGACGTCTCCACAAATGAGACGATCCATAGCTGCCTCTGATTGCATGTCTTGTTTGATGGCAGCAATGGCAGTGATTTGATCTTCTGTTTCTATGAAGGGAAAATCTTCTTCAAAAGCTACCATAATCTCAGAATCGCCTGGATAAGCAAATCCTCCTTGGACTGTGCGCTCGGCTTGCATGCGCAGTAATTGATCGGCATATCCCACAATGGCTTTTTGTGCCATTTGACGCGTTTTTTGCCATCTTGTCGATCCTAACTGACTAAATGTGGGAATGGTATCTTTGGTTCCGATATAACGGCTAATTAAATGGGACTGAGAAAACGGAACAAAAAGTTTACTTTTTTCTGCATACTCAATCACCATAAATTCTGATATCATTCCTAAATGATTAGTCTGTTTTTCTGTTCCTATATAGCGGCCTATTCCACTATGAAAGTGCACCACAATATCACCAGGAAGTAATTCATGAAATTCAGAGATGGGTATGGAATAAGACTGGCGCCATTTTTGACGTCTGGGTTTTAAGCGATGAGAGAGTTCTGCTGTGGTAATGAGTGATAATTTTGCATCTTTCAAGACAAATCCACTAGACAGATAGCCGATTTGGAAATCGGTTTTTTTGAGTGTCTTGGTTTTTTCTTCCAACAAAGTTTTTTGTGCAAGAGTAGAGCAGATAAAATGCACTTGCATGTGAGGATGTCGATGTAGAGCTTGCAGAATTTCTTCTTCTTGGATGGATGCTTGATTATCTAGAGCAGAGAAGAACTCTCCCACTGGAATAAAGGGATGTTGACATCTTTTGGTTTGTATCTGCTGGTTAAACATTTCAAATTGCAAAGGTTGAAGAGGATTTTGTCCTATGTACACTGTGGATTTTTCTTGAACCAAGGAAAGAGACTCAGCTCTCTCATGACTTAAGAAAATTTGCGATAGAGGCTGCACGATAGAAAAAAACTCTTGGAAAGAAAGGGCTAAACGATTGTGTAAAACAGGCATTTTTGCAAGAGAGACCAAACGGTCTTCAATAGCTAGCAAATTGTTAAAAATGACAATAGTATTAGGGCCTAGATAATCTAAAAAAGAAGTAAGTTTTTGTGTTTTTTGTAAAAGAGTAAGCTCAGATGCAGGGCATAGCCAACATTGTGTATGTTTTTCCGTTGTGATTTGCGTTAAAGGATCAAAAGATCTAATTTCTTGAATTTCATTACCAAAAAACTCGATCCGAAAAGCAGACAAAGCAGAAGGAGGAAAAAAGTCGATAATCCCTCCTCTTACAGCAAATTCTCCTTTATCGCTTACTACGTTTGTCTGCTGATAGTTTAAGAGCTCTAGATGCTTAATAAATAAGGAAAAATCAAGAAATTGATTGATCTGGTATCTTTGAAAAAGCGCACGCATGGTTTCTTTGCAAGGCAATTTTTGTAAAACAGCTTGCAAAGGAGCGAAAACTACATGAGGAGAATCATTTTCTAAAAGAGAGTTGAGCACTTCAAATCGCTTTCCCATTAAATCAGAACTAGGCGCAATTTCTTCACCCGGCAGAGTTTCCCAAGCAGGCAATTCGCAAAGATGAGGCAGAGAAAATAACTGCATATCTTCGAGTAAGCTATCTTGAGATCCGCTGCTAATGATAAGCACATGTTTGTTTGTCATCTGAGATAATAACCAAATGATAATAGCTTTGGGACCATCCCAAAACTGTTCTATCAGAATAGATGGTTCATGAACTAGGATATCAAGAAACTCTTGTAATAAAGGATGAGTGGTTAGGATTTCTTTTAGGCGTTTTGTAAGAGCCATTTTTGTACTTGTTCAAATGCTTGTAATAACCCTTCTGGATTTTTACCTCCAGCTTGAGCACTCTCTTTTTTCCCTCCCCCACTACCCGAAATAATAGGGACAATTTCTTTGATTAAAGAAGAAGCCAAAATTTCTTTTTGACTGAGATCTTTAGACACTCTAACTACCACATGACAGCGCTCTTTTGTTGTATAGGCTAAAATTACGACATAAGAGCTAAGCTCTTGTATAATTTGCTCTGCCAAGGCATTTAACTCTTCTGTGTCTACGATTTGTGCCATAAAAGGAATGGATCCAACATACTGTACTTTAGTCAGAAGAGTTTGGGTAAGTTGTTTTAATTGTGACCTTTTTAAGGTTTTTATCTCTGTGTGAAGAATTTTATTCTCTTCGATGAGATTTTGTGTTTTTTCCACAAGTTGCGAGGGAGGGCTTTTTAGAAGGATAGCGGCTTTTTCCAGTCTATCTTCTTGCTCATAGATCCATTCTTCTGCTTTAACTCCCGTATATGCTTCAATACGTCTTACTCCAGAAGCAATACTACTTTCTTTGATAATCCTAAATGAGCCAATGGTAGAGACATTTTGAGCATGAGTACCACCGCATAGCTCTTTAGAATAATCGATATCAACTACTCTTACAATAGCTGCATATTTATCTCCAAAAAACTGCTTGATGTTAGGATCTTTTTGAGCTTCTTCAAAAGAAATTTCGTATGTTTGTACTTTTTGACCTTCTCTAATTTTTTCTTGAATAAGCCTTTCGATCTCACGGATCTCTTCTTTTAAAAGCGCTTTATGATGATTAAAATCAAAACGTAAATGATCTTCAGTTACAAGAGAACCTGCTTGTCTAATATGAGATCCAACTATTTTTTGAAGGGCCCAATGCAATAAATGTGTAGCAGTATGATTATTTGCAATTTCTTGTCTTTTTTGTTTGTCTACTTGAGCATTTAAAGGCTCTCCTAAAAGTAGACATCCTTTTTCTAATCTACCCACGTGGGCGATAATTCCCGGAAAAGGGGAGTAACAATGAGTAACTTTAAAATGAGCTTCTTTACGAGTCAATAAGCCTGTATCGCCTACCTGCCCACCTTTTTCTGGGTAAAAGGGAGTTTTATCGAGTAGAATATAGCCATTTTGTCCTTCTTTTATCTCTTTGACAAATATGCCATCGATTAAAATTCCTATAATAGTAGCTTCAGCTTCGGTTTGCCTATAGCCTAAAAAATCAGTAGTTGGATGATGTTTAATATATTCTTTAAATGTGTCATTTGCTGCTTGTGGAAAATGAATTGCCTGCACTTTTTTAGAGCGTATTTTTGCTTGATTTTCTAGTACAAGATACGTATCTAAATCTACGTTTAAGCCATTATCTTTAGCAATGAGTAGAATTTCCTCAAAGGGGAAGCCATATGTATCTTTGAGTTTAAATGCATTTTCACCCGAAATTTGTTTACTAGAACTTGTTTTAGTCTGATCAATAATAGTGTTTAAAATATTACCCCCTCGTTTTAAGGTGCGTAGAAAAGCTTCCTCTTCTAAAAAGAGGATATCAGCAATTCTTGCCTGTGATTCTACAAGCTCTTTATAGTCACTTCCCATTGTATCTATCAAACAGGGGAGTATATCTGCTAAAAAAGGTTTTTGAAATCCCAATATGCGACCATAGCGCACAGCTCGCCTTAAGAGTTTGCGTAAGATATAACCTCTTTCTGTATTGCTAGGTTGAGCTCCATCTGCAATGGCAAAACTAAGAGATCGAACATGATCTGCGATTACATGGTAGGCAGGAGCTAAATGAGAATTCTCTTTTTGATAGGGTTTGTTACACAATCTTGCAATCTCTGCAATAAGCGCTTGGAAAGTGTCTATTTCAAATACGGAATCAACCCCTAATTTTAAAGAGACAACACGCTCAAGCCCAGCTCCTGTATCAATGGATTTCTTAGGAAGAGGTTGCTGCTTTAAAGAAGCATCTCTATTAAATTGCATGAATACAAGATTCCAGAACTCTAAAAAACGCTCTCCATCATGATCTTCTAAAGGAGAAGAAGCCTTACCATAAGAGAGGCCACGATCAAAAAGTAGTTCAGAACAAGGTCCACAAGGACCCATATCTCCCATAGCCCAAAAATTATCCTTTTCACCCATCCGTACAATGCGCTTTTCAGGTAAATAAGCTTTCCATAGCTCAAAGGCTTCATTGTCTTCTTCAAATACAGTAGCCCAGATTTTTCCTGCATCAAAACCAAATACAGTAGTCGATACTTCCCAAGCATATTGAATCGCTTGGGCTTTGAAATAATCACCAAAGGAAAAATTGCCTAACATTTCAAAAAAAGTTAAGTGACGCGAAGTATGGCCTACATTGTCTAAATCATTATGTTTTCCGCCAACGCGAATACACTTTTGGCAAGTTGTAGCTTTGGTATATCCTCGTTCATTTTTGCCTAAGAATACATCTTTAAATTGGTTCATCCCTGCGTTAATAAATAGTATTGTAGGATCATCGTGGGGGATGACGGATGAAGAGGGAATAATTGTGTGTCCTTTGTCTTTAAAATACTGAAGAAACTTAGCCCGAATTTGTTGAGAAAGCATAAAATCTATATCTATTTACCCGATTAAAAAGATCCACAGTAACAAAACTAGTGCTAAAAGTCAAAAAATGCGGGCAATAAAATATGGTAATCTTATATTTTTTTTAAAAAAATCCTAAAAATTAGATATTTATTATGACTATAACAGCAGTTTCTCGATACGATACGTCTGTTAGTTATTTCTCTACGGATTATTTCCTAGATTTTCTCAAAAAAAAACCTTCCTCTTTGCTTCCCTGTTAACGGAGCCTATATGTAAAGTACATGAACTTTTTAGAAGATTGTACCTAGTAGATGTTCTAAATCCTACAGCTAGTAAAACGAGCAATTGGGCTAGAAAATTTTTTCTAGGCATGGGGATTGTTGCTAGCTCTTTCTTATCTGTAGGCACTGCACTTTCAGGAGCTGTTTTACGCGGTATAACAAGTTATCTAGAAAAAGAACCCTTTATCTATTATCAAGGTAAACTACCACAGCGAGCTTTAAAAGATGATTTTTCTCTTTTATCCTGGAATATTTGTTGCATAGGTGGGGCTATTCTATTAGTGATGGAGGTGTAATGCCTTGGCATTTTAGAATAGATAAAATCATTACGAAAATTCTTAAAAAAGATCCAGATATTCTTGTCTTATATGAGGTTATGGATACAGCTGCTGGGTTTTATCTCTATGAAATGCTGCAAGAGAAATATGCTCATTTTTACTTCAATATAGGGCCAAGAGCAATAGGGACATCTTCTGGGATATTTGTAGCTAGCAAAGCTGAAACAACAAACCCTGAATTTACTCCTTTTCCCAAACAGATGCTAGTTGGAAGAACCAAACTATCGGAAAAAGGTGTGTTTTCGATCCAAATCTATGGAAAAAAGGTAAAGATCTATGCAACACATCTGCAGCATTCAGAACAGCCACAACATCCGACTCAAGAGGAAATAGAAGCTAGAAAAGCAGAGATGGATTTAATTATCAAAAAAGTAGATCAGGATTCTGGCAATGTGATAGTAACTGGAGATCTTAACTTAGATAATGCGGAATACTTCACGTCTTCTTGGAAAGGAAATTTTCAAGATGTATTCTTTGATGAAAATGGCTCAAGAACATGGGGAGGGGATGCATTTTGTGCAAAGATGGTAAAGAAAAGAGATTCTGCCCCTTTAAATTTAGACTATACATTGATTACAAAAGATTCTGAGATAAAGGCTAAAACCTCATTAATAGAAACCGGTTATGACGATACAACGTTTATTATAGATGCTCTTTCTGATCATAGAGGCCTTTTAAGTAGATTTGAATGATTTCTTCGTCTAGTATAAGGAAGAGAGATCGCCTACACCTCATCAGGATTATATTGTAAGCAATGACTTAACTGTTTACTACATCTTCTGTATCTAGAGTATAGAGTGAAACTCTTTTTGACAGAGCTTTTTCGGTTAGTGCTTCTAGTTGTTTATTGAAGTTTTCCCCAATAGCAATGTAGTCTGGGTTTTCTAAGTTAGCAGAATTTTCTCTTGCATCTACTATAGCTTGATATTCTTCTTTATAATGAGTAGAAAGAGCTGCTATCCATTTATCATGAAGATTAAGAAACTCAAAATACGCTTTTTGGTGACTCTGCTGGCTTAAGACAAATGCTTTAGCCTTTTCTAGGTCATCAGGAGTTAGTTGACTGCAGTCAAAGAAAAGCATATTTTGCATGTTTACAGGAAGATTTAAATCCTCTTTGAGTTTGATGAGGTATCCAAGGTATATTTCCACTTCATCAACTTCCTGATCAGGATCTTCAGCTTCAGATCGTAAAACGCTAATTTTATTTTCAGCAATTGCTTCTAACATATTGATAGCCCATAAACCTTTAAGAAGATCTGCTAGAGCATGCATGTTTGTAAAAGAAACAGTTGCAAGTTGATGAGCAACACCTAAATTTATAATAGACAATGCCATTCTATCACCACATGTTCTTACTGCATCATGAATAATCGTATCAAAAGTTGCACGAAACTCTTGGTTGTCATTAGCTTCAGTTAAGTAGTTTATCACTTGAGTAATTAATTCTTTTTGTAATTCTCCTCCCTTTTTAAAGTCAGCAATATCAAATAGTCGCTTTAGCCAAAGGTACAAATCTTCTGATTCTTCGAGCTTAGAAAACTCTCTAGGAGGCTTTTTTATTAATTGATACATCATTGCTACGAACTCTTTCATTGTATCATGAAGAATGACCTTAGGACCCTTGTAACGAAAACTAGCAATAGCTGTTAAAAGTTGTTCTAGAATCACTGGATCAATATTATGGTTCCCTCTCAAAGCAATAACACTAGATTCGGGAAGTTCTAGTATTTTCAGAGGAATTTTAGTTAAAGAATAGTTATTGCTAAGCTCTAATGTTTTTAGCCGAGATAAATTACCAAATGTATCGGGTAAGGCTATAAGTTGATTAGTACTAAGATTTAACCACGTTAGTTGGGATAGATTACCAAGTGTATCAGGTAAGGTTGTAAGTTGATTAGTATTAAGATTTAGCCGTATTAGTTGAGTTAGATTGCCAAATGTGTCGGGTAAGGTTGTAAGTTGATTAGTATTAAGATTTAGCCGTGTTAGTTGAGTTAGATTACCAAATGTGTCAGGTAAGGTTGTAAGTTGATTAGTATTAAGATTTAGCCGTGTTAGTTGAGTTAGATTACCAAATGTGTCAGGTAAGGTTGTGAATTTATTAGTATTAAGATATAGAGTGATTAGTTGAGATAGATTACCGAATGTGTCAGGCAAAGTTGTAAGTTGATTATTACTAAGATTTAACCACGTTAGTTGGGATAGATTACCGAATGTGTCAGGCAAAGCTGTAAGTTGATTGGCGGTAAGATGTAGAGTGGTTAGCTGAGATAGATTGCCGAATGTATTGGGCAAGGTTGTAAGTTGATTAGTCTTAAGGTTTAACCATGTTAGCCGAGATAGATTACCAAATGTGCTGGGTAAGGTTGTAAGTTGATTGGTATTAAGATATAGAGTGATTAGTTGGGATAGATTACCAAATGTGCTGGGTAAGGTTGTAAGTTGATTAACACTAAGATTTAACCATGTTAGTTGGGATAGATAACCAAGTGTATTGGGTAAGGTTGTAAGTTGATTGGTACTAAGATTTAGCTGTTTTAATTGAGATAGGTTACCGAACGTATCGGGTAAGGTTCTAAGTTGATTGGTACTAAGATTTAGCTGTTTTAATTGAGATAGGTTACCGAACGTATCGGGTAAGGTTCTAAGTTGATTAATACTAAGGTCTAGCCAGGTTAGCCGAGATAGATTACCGAACGTATCGGGCAAGGTTGTAAGTTGATTAGTACTGAGGCTTAGCATTGTTAGTTGGGATAGATAACCAAGTGTATCGGGTAAGGTTATAAGTTGATTGGTACTAAGATTTAGCCGTGTTAGTTGAGATAGGTTACCGAACGTATCGGGTAAGGTTGTGAGTTGATTAGTACTAAAGTTTAACCACGTTAGCTGAGATAGGTTACCGAACGTATCTGGTAAGGTTGTAAGTTGATTATTATTAAGACCTAGCGATGTTAGCTGGGATAGATTGCCGAACGTATCTGGTAAGGCTGTGAGTTGATTAGTGCTAAGGTCTAGCCAAGTTAGTTGAGATAGGTTACCGAACGTATCGGGCAAGGTTGTAAGTTGATTAATATTAAGGCTTAGCGATGTTAGTTGAGATAGGTTGCCGAACGTATCGGGCAAGGTTGTAAGTTGATTAATATTAAGGCTTAGCGATGTTAGCTGAGATAGGTTGCCGAACGTATCGGGCAAGGTTGTAAGTTGATTCTCACTGAGATCTAACTGCTTTAATCTATAACAAAAGCAAGAAATATTAAAAATATTGGGTAAGGAGCTTAAGTTTAGGCTAGATAAGTTTAAGTTTTGCTTTGTGCTGTTATTAAAAAAATCAAGAATTCTCTTTTTAGCTTCTATTTGATTTTCTTCAGAAGGAGATTCTTCTATCCACTGATTTAAGGCGTGATCTAGTTGCTGTTTTTGAGTTAAAATAGACCTGTAAGTAAGTATATCAAATAGCGTAGTGAGGGTTTTATTATTAATATGTATGATCTTCAACTTTAATGCAGTTAGGTCGATAGTCGCATCAAGCAAGGTTGTAAGTCTATTACCATTAAGGTTTAGTTCTTCTAATTCAGAGAGGTAGCTGAAAACATCAGGTAAAGAACTTAAATTTAAGTAGGATAAATCTAAGAGAGATTTTCCTTTACAATGAAAAAAATCAAGAATTCTTTTTGCAGCTTCTCTTCTATTCTCTTCTGAAGGCGCTTCTTTTTGCCATTCTTCTAAAATAGTTGTAAGTGCGTATTTTAATTGAGATGAATCGTTATTGCTGCTATTTATTGTCATATAAACATCCTGTAATAATTTACTTAATATTATAAGTAATTTAATTAAAAAAAACAATAGTTTAATTAAAATTAATAATTACTTTAAATATTAGTTATATTAAAAAATAATTAATAAACTAAAGAAGAAAGAGAGGAGCTTAGTTATCGAAAAAGTCAATCAGGACAAGGAAGAAAGACCATTGTTGTAAGCAATGACTTAACTATTTACTACATCTTCTACATCTAGAGTACTAAGGTGGACTCTTTTTGACTCATTTAAAGAAGAGTCACTCAATAATGCCCTTTTTCTTGATAAAGCTTTTTCGGTTAGTGCTTCTAGTTGTTTATTGAAGTTTTCCCCAATAGCAATGTAGTCTGGGTTTTCTAAGTTAGCAGAATTTTCTCTTGCATCTACTATAGCTTGATATTCTTCTTTATAATGAGTAGAAAGAGCTGCTATCCATTTATCATGAAGATTAAGAAACTCAAAATACGCTTTTTGGTGACTCTGCTGGCTTAAGACAAATGCTTTAGCCTTTTCTAGGTCATCAGGAGTTAGTTGACTGCAGTCAAAGAAAAGCATATTTTGCATGTTTACAGGAAGATTTAAATCCTCTTTGAGTTTGATGAGGTATCCAAGGTATATTTCCACTTCATCAACTTCCTGATCAGGATCTTCAGCTTCAGATCGTAAAACGCTAATTTTATTTTCAGCAATTGCTTCTAACATATTGATAGCCCATAAACCTTTAAGAAGATCTGCTAGAGCATGCATGTTTGTAAAAGAAACAGTTGCAAGTTGATGAGCAACACCTAAATTTATAATAGACAATGCCATTCTATCACCACATGTTCTTACTGCATCATGAATAATCGTATCAAAAGTTGCACGAAACTCTTGGTTGTCATTAGCTTCAGTTAAGTAGTTTATCACTTGAGTAATTAATTCTTTTTGTAATTCTCCTCCCTTTTTAAAGTCAGCAATATCAAATAGTCGCTTTAGCCAAAGGTACAAATCTTCTGATTCTTCGAGCTTAGAAAACTCTCTAGGAGGCTTTTTTATTAATTGATACATCATTGCTACGAACTCTTTCATTGTATCATGAAGAATGACCTTAGGACCCTTGTAACGAAAACTAGCAATAGCTGTTAAAAGTTGTTCTAGAATCACTGGATCAATATTATGGTTCCCTCTCAAAGCAATAACACTAGATTCGGGAAGTTCTAGTATTTTCAGAGGAATTTTAGTTAAAGAATAGTTATTGCTAAGCTCTAATGTTTTTAGCCGAGATAAATTACCAAATGTATCGGGTAAGGCTATAAGTTGATTAGTACTAAGATTTAACCACGTTAGTTGGGATAGATTACCAAGTGTATCAGGTAAGGTTGTAAGCTGATTGGTATTAAGATCTAATTCTGTTAGTTGAGATAGATTACCAAGTGTATTGGGTAAGGTTGTAAGTTGATTAGTACCAAGATCTAACTGATCTAGCTGAGCTAGATTGCCTAGTGTATCAGGTAAGGTTATAAGCTGATTAGCGGTAAGATCTAACCATGTTAGCCGAGATAAATTACCAAGTGTATTGGGTAAGGTTGTAAGTTGATTAGTACCAAGATCTAACATTGTTAATTGAGATAAATTACCAAGTGTTTTAGGTAAGGTTGTAAGCTGATTAGTACTAAGGCTTAGCCGTGTTAATCGAGACAGATTTCTGAACGTATCGGGTAAGGTTGTAAGCTGATTCTCACTGAGATCTAACTCCTTTAATCTGTGGCAAAAGCAAGAAATGTTAAAAATATCAGGTAAAGAGCTTAAGTTTAAGCTAGATAGGTTTAAGTCTTGCTTTGTGCTGTTATTAAAAAAATCAAGAATTCTCTTTTTAGCCTCTGCTTGATCTTCTCCAAAAGAAGCTTTTTTTGTCCACTGGTTTAAGATGTGGTCCAATTGCTGTTTTTGAGCTAAAATAGATCTGTAAGTGAGTAAATCAGATAATGTAGTAAGGGTTTTATTATTAATATGTATGATCTTCAACTTTAATGCGGTTAGGTCGATAGCCGCATCAAGCAAGGTTGTGAGCCTGTTACCGTTAAGATTTAGTTCTTCTAATTCAGAGAGATGACCGAAAACATTAGGTAAAGAACTTAAGTTTAAGTAGGATAAATTTAAGAGAGGCTTTCCTTTGCAATGAAAAAAGTCAAGAATTCTATTTGCAGCTTCTTTTCTATTCTCTTCTGAAGGCGCTTCTTTTTGCCATTCTTCTAAAATAGTTGTAAGTATAAGTAAGTGCTTTGATTGAGATGAATCATTATTACTGCTATTTATTGTCATATAAAATTACCTTTAATATTAATTTACTTAATATTATAAGTAATTTAATTAAAATAAACAATAGTTTAATTAAAATAAACAATAGTTTAATTAATCTAAATATATATTTTATTAATAACTAAATTAATTATTTTTTTTATATAAATATCTTTCTGAATCTACATAAAGAAAAGGACATTACATTTTATAGATCTGGTTTGGATTATTAATATATAAAAATTTTAGATTGATTGTGCAAGTTGTTTTAAATCAAGATCTTAATTAAGCTGAATAGCTTTTATTTCAGTGCTCTCCTAGTAAATATAAGTAATTTACTATCAATTATTTAGTTTTACGAAAAAAAGGTATACTTAGATTTAGAATTATTTTAAGTCTTTTAAATACAGTTATATAACATTTTTATAATTTATAATTAATATTATCTTAATTAGTTTGTGAGATAATTATAATAGATAAATAGAAGAAATAATAAACAGTAACAAAATAGGAAGCCATGACAACACATCTAGAACAAGCAAAACAATTCTTAGAGTCTAATGCCGAATATAAAGAAACCCATTTAAGCGAGATTTTAGAATTGATTAACGATTTAATGCTCAATTGGAAAAATGCGATTATTAAGGGCTCTAAAGAAGAACAGATCCAAGCTATTGAAAAATTAAACCAAGTCCGAGGTCTTTTAAAGGATTACTTTGAAAAGGTTAAAGAGAACTTAGGCCTAAGTCCAGAGGAGATTGAGCAGCTTGTAGAATATGCAACAAAGAGAAATACCCCTAACCAAGAAAAAATCGTAAGCTTTAGCAAAGAGTTTAAAAAGCATTCCGATGAGATTGTAGAAATGGTAGGAAAGAAGAAAAAAATCAAAAAACGACGCGCTCCTAGAGCGAGTTGGATTTCATCTTAAGAGAGGATTTTATGGAAATTATAAGACAAGAACCCATACCACCAGTTTTTAGACTAGGAGACGATCCTTCTTTTAGCGGTTGGATTGAAAAACTCAAAAAAGAAGGCGTTACTCTAGAAATTCTTGTACTTTTAGTGATGTCCAATAAGAAAAAAACAGGAGCAATGGACCGTACCTCTCAGAGTATTGCCGATATTGTAGAAGAATCAAATGAGCTTAGTAAACTGCAGGACGACTTGATTAAGCTAAACAAAGACTTGAGCAAGCTAGAAGCTGGATTGGGTAATGTACCAAGCTCTAGTAAGGAAGCTTGGAAAGCGAATAAAATGGAAGAATTGATCCAGAAGATTGCAGATGACTATAAACAATTTATTAAAGATTTAGCAGAAGTAGAGAAAAAAGGAGAGAAAGACCCTAGTTTAAAGGCTCTTTTAACAACAGTAGAACAGTTTAAAGCAGATTTTGATACAAAAATAGGAGGAGGGTCTTTTTCTGAAGCTATTGAGCAGTGGGTAAATGACACAGGCTACCATGGTAATGACGCAGGATTTCATCCTAATGCTCAGGGGCAAGACCCTACACGCTTGAATCGAATATTAGCCTACTTAGCACAGCAGTACTATCAATCAAATCATAGTGGTGGAACAGGTAAACAAAGCGACTTAGCTAATTTTTGGATGGATGGGAGTTCCGCACAACATATGGTAACAGGGCAGTCTCAACAGCAATCGATCCAAGTGCAAGCATATATGCAAACATTGAACGGATATAATAACTCTGCTCAAGAGATGATTAAAGCAATGAATGAATTAAAAAATAAAATGGCTCAATTAGTCGTATAAAAAACATAATAAGGAGAAATAATATGATAGAAAAAATACAAACAAACAGTGTTAGAATAGATGGAATCCTGCCTTCTAGCGACTTAAAATCTAAAGACTCTTCAGCTTCAGAATTAAGGAATAAAAAGCATAAAGGCATGCTCCCTACAGATGCTATTAGGTTAAATTATGTAGAAAAAGGAGAAGAGTCTCTTCTAAAAGAGAAAGTAAAAGCCATTTTAACCGAAGTAAAAACAGCTATTAAAAAATCCGGCTTTGATCCACGAGTGACAAATATCTTAATGCTTTATATCGCATTTGCTCAAAATCAGATGGATCAAAATGACAAATTAGAAGCAGGTTGGATGGATCAACAACACGTACAGAATCTCTTATTAGAAGATTCTGCTAAAGAGCAGAAAAAAATTGCTAATGAGTCTACACAAGGGCGTCATGCAAATATCGGAGCAATCATCGGTTTTTCTCTTCTTGCTATCATTGGGTTTGCCTTACTCTTTACAGGAATTGGTACTGCAGCAGGAGCTGGGTTACTAGCTACAGAAGGAGCATTTGCGGCTGGTGGAGCAGTAGCAGCAGCTAGTGGTACTGCTGTAGCTGGAGCAGGTGCTTTTGCCGGAACAGGAGTCTCTTTAGGGTTTGCCGTTCCAGCTATGACTAACCCAGAAGGGGCTGGTTTAGGGCCTGTTACTCAAGAAGGTCCTGATCAAGCAAAACTTGCTAAGATCAGTATTTTGAATAGCTTTTGGAACCTGCTTGCACAAAAAGCTAACCAAAACATTCAAACCGGTACGCAGTTAAACATTGTAAACACTTCAAGTAGCAATACACAGCAAGGTCAGCAGGCTTCACAGATTATCTCGGAATGGGGACAAATGTCTCGCTTCCAGGTAGCAAGGTAAAGGGAGGCTAACATGACAATAGGTACTATAGCAAAAGCCAATATGCTCTCTCAATTAATGAGTGAGCAAATAAGCGCACAGATTAGCCAAATGCAAGCTAATCAGTCTTTCTCTCATGTAGAGTCTGATTTTGCGCATGATGGAGTAGCGCAAGGGGACAAGATGCTTAAAGTGATAAGAGCTATGGATTGGATCCAAATTCTAACCATCATATTAACCCCACTTACTTTGGGCGCTGGCGTTGTCACAGCTGGATTAAGCGAAGGTTTAACAACAGCGGTTTCTTTCTCTTCTGCAGGCGCACAGGTAACATTAGGATCTGCAACAGCAGGAACACAAAGTTATAAAGCAGGCTTAGATAGCCAAATAGCTATCAATAAGAGCGGTGTGGATTCAATCAATCATAATATTAAAACCAACTTTGATTCGCTCAAACACGAAAGTGAAACGCAGATTAAAGTAGGAGGCGATATCGCCCAAATGATCTCTAATGAAGGTCAAATAGCAAGTCAAAAAATAATAGGTAGATAATATGAGCAACACAATAAATAGTCAATTTGATCAAGGATTAAACAACATAGATTGGGTGAAATATCCTCAACTTATGCAGAAAGTGGTATCTGCTTTTATGGTTCAAATATCAGATACTTTGAATAAGCTTAGAGAAGTTATCTCTTTAGCCCAGGCTAAGACCTCAGTGTCACAGCTTAAATTTGGATTTGATGCAGCAAGTAGCATGCAAATCAGTGGCCTAATCCAATCTGGTGTAGGTGCATTTCAGGTAGGAGGAGGAGGCTACCAAGTAAAAGCTGCCTTTAACACAGCTAATGAAATGGGAGCTTTGAAAACTGCTTTTGAAGAAGATTATGCTAGTTTGGATAGTCAGATAAATAGTGCTAGCTCATCTATTGAACCTGTACCTGTGATGAACGAAGTGGAGGAAGATGGAATTGTCATACAAGTTCAACGAGTTGATGATGTCCCACCGCCAGTTAGTCAAGAGCGAGTAGATGTAGATGCTCTACATGCTCAAAAAAATGTATTAAAAGATAAATATACTACTGACCGAGAAGACCTCAATCATAATCATCAGAAACACTATGGAATAGGTCAAGCTCTATCAGGATTAGGTGGTCTATTGCATATGATAGATGGCGGTACTCAGGCGCAAAAAACTAGCAATGATGCTGCTAATGGATCATTAGAGCATAACTATCAAACACAAGAGACAACTCGAAGTAGTATCAATCAAACAGTTGATAAACTCTTAAACATTGATATGTATGCAATAAACGTGGCTTCTTCTAGGGCTTAAAAGGAGCGGCAAATGAGTTTAGAAATACAAGTGCAATCTCATTTAGCATACTTTGACATCCTGGAATGTAATTGGGACCAGGATAAAGAAGAAGGCTATATTGAGGTAGATTTTGGAGAAGGTAGGATTTCTGGGTTTCATTGCCGTGCAAAGGAATTAAGATTTGCCCTGCAGCATATCCAGGCTTTTGGAGAAAGATGTCAGAGTCTGGACCAGATGGATTTTAAAGATCAAATGAGAGGTCTTTATCATCGTAGGCTATTTTGCGATCTGCATAAGGGAAAGGACCAGGAAAATTATATAGCTCTCTATAAATTTGACGACTTAAGAAAAAATTTAAAATGTATAGGACATCAATTTAAAGTGCCACTTACTAAAATGCACAAAAGTCGAATAGAAGAAGAAGTTTGGCAGTATTTGCAAGAACTTGCAGAAATGTATTAAATATCACAGGATTTTTAATTGTCTGTTATTTGTAAAATATGATATTTGATAAATTAAGTTAATTTTAAAATTTTTGATTTTTTAATTAAATTTAATAAGTATAATAAAATAAGGTAATATTATGATAGAAGCAATAAAAGGAAATGTCTTAGCTCTAGTAGCTGAGATGGAAAGTAAAGTAAGTGGTAATGCTGAAAAGGCATCACATACAGATATAGAACAAGAGATGGTAAAAAAGGCGATTATTGAAACCTTGCAAGATATTGAAAATTCAGCAGCTGATCGTTTGAGTGGATTAAATGCGGTGAAGAGTTTCTTAAGCCATTTAGCTACTCAAGATTTAGGTGCAGATGTAAATGACTATGTAAAAGGCGAGCAAGAATCAGTCAATAGCTATAAACCAGATCCAGATCTTGTGAACAAGCTAAAAGAAGATGAAGATGATTTGAAATCAACCAGAGAGGGTATAAAAGAAGACACCAAGGCAATGGCTGATTTAGACAGCAAAATTGCAGCTTTAGTGAAAAAACTAGCTGCTGCGGAAGATATTTTAAAACATGGTTCTTTCTTTGGACGCATTGGAGCTTATTTTGAAATCTTAGGGCTAGATATAGCATTAGGGGGCTTAGAAATAGGCAAAGGTGTGGTATGGATAGATCTGAAGCTTAACCAGGGTCGTTTAAATACTGACAAAGAGTCAATAAATAAAGATCAGCAAGCGTTAAAAAATGATCCTAAGATTCTTAGTTGCTTAGATTTTCTTAACTCTGGAGATAAAGTGGTTACTAGTCAAGCTAATCAAAAGCTCAGTATGTACCGAACCCTGGTAAATGATGTATCAGCCGTGGAAAATACCGTTAGTGAAATGGTAAAATTATTTCATAGAGCTTAAAAGAAGCTTCTTATGCAAAAGCCTTTAGATTTCAAAGGCTTTTTTTCTATTATAAGCCAAAAGAAAAAAAATTCATGACTCATATTATCAGTGGGGTTCCTTCGACTATTGCACATTCTAGTAATAGACAAGTATCTAAAGATACAAACATTAGCAGGTCTGAATGGGAAGATCTTGTGGATCGGATGAAAGCAGATGGGGTTTCTCTGACCATTATTGTTTTGGTCATTTATGTTAAAGCTATGGATAATGTTTCTACAAGAATTTTGCTCATTACTCATGAAACAGATAAGCTCAGCTCTGTTATGAGTGATTTGCTTTCTTTGAGTACTTCTCTTAGCAAGATACAAAATCAATTAGGAGCTAAAAAAGAAGTGATCCAAGAGGATTGGAATAAATTTGATGGGAAACATCTCACCGAAATACAGAACTCTTACAATAAGCTCGTAGAAGATTGTAAAAAGTTGAAAGAGGCATCTATGACTCAACCCGATTTTAAGCCCATTGTAACGGCTATAGAGGGGGTTATAGATGATTTTGACACTAAAATAGGAGATTCTAAATTTTCAGACGATATTAAAAAGTGGCAAGACGACACCTCTTTTCAGAAAGATCAAAGAGGAACGCTACAAGGAGACGTTGTTTGGCTGGCCAAGCAATTCTATGAAAAGAATCACGATACCGATGATAAAGGCATAGTTGATTATTTAAGTATATGGGTGCAAGACATCAATGCAGCACAACAATTAGGACAGGGGATGTCGCAACAAAAAGTAGTTGAACTACAAGCCCAAATGCAGTTTATTAGTTCCTTTAGTGCCTCTGGGCAAGAAAGCGCTAGAGCGGGTAAAGAAGAGCTTTCTGTAATGGTACAACATCAGACAAGGTAAAAATAAAGGCAGGTCAACCTGCCTTATTTTAACTAGTTTGCAAGCGAATCACTTTAGGATTTTTTTGAGAAGTAATACATTCTTCATCAACGATGATTTCTTTAATGGTTGGATCTGATGGAATATCAAACATTAATTCTAATAAAAGACTTTCTACAATCATTCTTAAAGCACGAGCTCCTGTCCCTGTTTTCTTTGCTTTTTCAGCCATAGCTCTTAGACCATCATCTGTAAATTTTAAAGAGACATTTTCTTCTGCAAACAGATGTTGATATTGCTTGATAATAGCATTTTTCGGTTTAATCAGAATATCAACAAGGTCTTGAATAGTTAGCTCATTACAATTAGCAGTACTATTGAAGCGGCCTACAAATTCTGGAATCATACCAAATTGAATGAGGTCTTCAGGTTCTACTTTGGAAAGCAGATAATTGATTTCATTAGTATCAAATACACGTGCTTCTCCTACATCGAAGCCAATCGTACTCTTACCAAGTCTTTTAGCAATAATCTTTTCAAGATGCACAAAAGCACCTCCTACAATAAACAAAATGTTTTGTGTATTTACACGAAGATACTCTTGATTAGGATGTTTCCTTCCTCCTTTAGGAGGGACATTGGCAATGGTGCCCTCTACGATTTTTAAAAGAGCTTGTTGTACTCCTTCTCCAGATACATCACGTGTAATAGAAACATTACCTGTTGTTTTGCGAACCTTATCGATTTCATCTACATAAATGATACCCTGTTCAGCACGTGCGATATCATAATCGGCTGCTTGTACAAGACGTAA
Organism: Candidatus Rhabdochlamydia porcellionis; assembly: GCF_015356815.2. Taxonomy (GTDB): domain Bacteria; phylum Chlamydiota; class Chlamydiia; order Chlamydiales; family Rhabdochlamydiaceae; genus Rhabdochlamydia; species Rhabdochlamydia porcellionis. The sequence continues at coordinate 1,212,789 of NZ_CP075585.1, read as the reverse complement.
AATGATATTCTCTACATCCTCACCTACATAACCAGCTTCAGTTAAAGTAGTAGCATCTGCAATCGCAAAAGGTACATCTAGGATATTAGCTAAAGTACGTGCAATGAGAGTTTTTCCAGATCCCGTAGGTCCTAATAATAAAACATTGGATTTACTATATTCGATTTCACTCTCTTTTTGCAGAGAGCGAATTCTTTTATAATGATTATAAACAGCAACCGAAATAGTCTTTTTGGCTTTTTCTTGACCAATGACGTAAGCATCCAAAGAAGCTTTAATCTCTTTTGGTTTTAGTATCTTTAGCTCATGATGAACTGGCTTTTTATCGACAATTTCAATACATAGGCGTACGCATTTATCACAAATGTAGGATTCAGGGCCAGATATCAGTTTCTCCACAGCTTCTTCTGGGCGGCCGCAAAAAGAACAGTGGGCGCCATTTTTTTCTTTTTTTGTCATAACTCTTAAAAATCTCGGTTTTATTCTTGTTTTGTCGCTGGCATTTTTTGTGGCTGTGTAGCTATTTTGTCAATAAGACCATATTTTTTGGCTTCTTCTGGATTCATGAAAAAATCTCGTTCAGAATCTTCAACAATTTTAGCAACCTCTTGATCTGTAAGTTGCGCTAAAATTTTAGAGCAAATGCTTTTAAGTTCAATAATTTCTTTAGCTTGAATAGCAATATCAGCGGAAGAACCACCAATCCCACCCATAGGCTGGTGAATCATAATTCGACTATGAGGTAATGCAAATCGTTTGCCTTTAGTGCCAGCAGCTAAAAGAAGGGCTGCCATAGAGCAAGATTGTCCTATACAGTAAGTATTAATTTCATAATCCATAAACATCATGGTATCATAAATTGCTAATCCAGCAGAAATATAGCCTCCGGGAGAATTTATATAGATACTTATAGATTTTTTAGGGTCCTCAGCACGTAAAAAAAGCATTTGGGCAATGATTACATCAGCTACTTGATCTGTAATCTCTGTGCCTATAAAAACAATTCTGTCTTTTAATAGGCGAGAAAAAATATCCATGGCACGCTCGCCACGACCTGTATCTTCAATCACATATGGAACATTCATACGATAGACCTCAAAAGCGGTTAATGTGAATTCTCTAGTATTGCTGAATGAAAAGATAATCTGCAAGTTGAACTAGCTTAACTTAAAACTTTGCATATTTAATAATCCAGTCTTCTGCCTTTTCTAAGATCAAGCGAGAATATGCTTCTGCATGTTCAATTTCAGGATGATTAGAGTGATTAGGATTTTGGGGATTAAGTAAAATCTCAAGTGGGATAGAGGCAGAAGAAGGGACATCTTCTGCAGCAATGCGAATATTTGCTTCGTCTATAATTTTACGGCATAAATAGAACATTCGAACAGCTTTTTCCGATTGTTGTTGGATCGTTTCAAATATTTTTTTACGCTCTTCTGTTTTCAAATTATCCCAATAGCTTTTAAAATCAGCATTTTGAGCTAGTTGCTGAATTCTAAACTCGACTTCTTTTTGAATCAGCGTCGCAGGTAAATCAAAAGAAAATTGTTTCAATAAAATCTCTGTTACTTGCTCGCGTAGAGCTTCTTGAACATGTGCATCAGCTTGCTTATTTAATAATTCTTCTACTCTTTGATGTAATTCTTCAACAGAAGAGACCCCAAGTAATTTAGCAAACTTTTCATCAATAGGTGGCAATGTTGCTAAATCGATAGATTTAATCGTAATCCGCGCTTTTTTTGGTTTTAGCTTTTCTTTTTCCTCTTGAGATGCATTTTGATCAGGAACACTTACCCCCTCGGCTATATCAGAAATGTTTTTACCAAGGACAAGGAGTAGCATCCATTCAGCCATACCCTTTGCATTTACTTCGAAACGCGTATTGGAAAATAAGGGGGTTCCTTCTTCAACCAAATCTACATCTAAAGTTACAAAATCATTTTCCTGAACAGGGCGATCGGTTATTTTTTCCCATTTGGCAAAGAAGAATTGTGTTTGACGAATAGTTTCAGCAATTTTTTCAGGGGTTACTTCCGGTTTTTTCACACTTTTTAACTGGATTTCCTTAGGGTCTATAAAAGGAAGAGTTGGTTCGGTTTCAAAAGAGAGCGTTAAAAGAGCTCCATGAGAGGAGTGACTTTTAATGCTGTAAGAGACTTTGGCTTCTTTGTGTAGTATAGAAATATTAGCGAGCTTCTGGCATTCTTGAAAAGCGGCATTAGCAATTTCTTGGTCCCATTGTTTTTTGATTTCATCGGGGAAGTTTTTTTCAATGAGGTTATCAGGAGCTTTTCCTTTTCGAAAGCGAGGAAGAGTAGCGCTTTTCCCTATTTTCTTAACTGCTTTTTTATGAGCTGTTTGTATCAATGGTTTTAAAGCTTCAACATCAAATTCAACAATACAAGAAGGCTTATTGTGAATAGTAAAGCGCACATGCTCATTTACCAACTGCCTAGGCTCTGTCGTTGCTTGGTCCATTTAAATTGCTCCTTAAATTTAAACTATATAGCGGGTGATGAGGTTCGAACTCACGACCCTCACGTTGGCAACGTGATGCTCTACCGCTGAGCTACACCCGCAGGTATTAAAAAAATAGCGGGTGATGAGGTTCGAACTCACGACCCTCACGTTGGCAACGTGATGCTCTACCGCTGAGCTACACCCGCTTGTACAGAGGACAGGAGTATATCGAGAGAATTTTTTTGCAGCAAGTGTTGCGATTAAAAATACTAGAGTTAAAAAAAGAAACCCACTTTTAAGCTTCATGAAATAAGTAAAGTGGGTTTTTTTTTAATAGTTGTATTTTCTATCTTTTTTCTGGAGAAATTTCTGGAGAATAAGAAGCGCCACTATCGCTAGATACGTGACTTGATGCAGCTGTTATACTACCTAGACTTGTATTATCGTCTAAATCAGCTTCTCGGTGACCTGAATTCTCAAAGGGGCTTATGCTAGCTGCATCACTGCTAGAAAGATCGTCAAAATCATCAATGTTTCTATGAGAAGGAAAGAGATAATCTTTAGCTTGTTTTAAAGGGTTTTTTTCTCTTTTTACTTCTTCCGTATCTTCATTTGTATTCAATTTTATAGAGCGAAGATAATCTTTAATTTTTTCAATAATTTTTTTAGTAAATTCGAAGAAAGGCTTTTCTTTTTTTGTCGGTCTATAAATGAGGTTTGAATATGATGCGCTTTCCAGCTTTTTAGGGGGTTGTGAAGGAGGTAGGATATTTGTAGGTTTGATCTGGTTTTCAAATAACTTTTTAAAATCTCTAATAACTTTTTTGTTTACAGAGCGCTCTATATGAGGAGCGTTATTTTCATAGGTGACTTTCCATTTATTTTTAGTTTTAGCGTGCAGTTGCAGAGCTCCTCTAAAAAAATGTTTGCTGTTTTGAACTTTATCTAATACTTTAATGATTTGATGCTCTACTCGCTGCCAATCTGCTTCTGAGCAAGCTAGCTTTTTCTTATTGTCATGTACGGTGATGCGGTATCTTTTACCCTTCCATGTAACTATTGTATAATATGAAGAGCCTATTTTTTTACACTCATTTAGCTCAAAACGTAGTTGTTCTGTCTCTGATGTAGGTTCTTTCTGTGAAAATAGAACATCAAAAGCTGCTTCTTCTACCCGATTATTGATGCTAGAAGAGGTTTGATGAGCTTTAGAGTCAACAATACTATTAGTAGTATAAGATGCATTATTATGGATAGTCATATGCTTATATCTCCTATTTACATCTATTTTACAGGATTAATATTTATTTATTGTTAATTAACTCAAATAAAATACTTTAATTAATATGTTTTGTTATTATTTGTATCTAATACTCTATTTATTAGTTGTTTATGTGTTAAATAAATATATATCATTAATTATAAGTGACTTATGTACATTATAAAGTCTAAATTCAGATATTCTGATCATCTTTTTGCATTTGGTAAAATATATGCTCAAAACCTCTTAAAAAAATGCAAGTCTTTAAAAGACAATGTACTTTGAAGAGATTGTAATAAACAGGTTATTCTTGAAGATTTGTTTAAAGAAATGTGAGGGATAAGGATGGAAATCGCTCTTTTTATTCTTTGTCCCCTTGTATAATACACAAGGAATACGATATGTGCATTTTGGCAAATCTTAAAGATTAACCGCAATTTTTCTTGCATAGGTTAAAAGAAAAGGGTAAAAGCATGGAAAACCCGAATGGATTTACATACATAAAAAAAGTTTTATATTAAAATAATAAACTAGATTCGGTTAGATTTTAGGAATCATTAATCAATTGCACTACTTATGTTGAATTTTCGAAAATTAAAGCAGGATTTTTCTTCTGCAATTGTGAAAGAAGGGCGTGAGCTTTACGATAAGCAAAAAGTTGTATCAGCTAAGCTCTTACATTTAGACGCAAAGACAATGCGAATTTCCGCTAAGGTGATGGGACAATATGATAATTGTTATGAAAGCGAGATTGAAATTGATCGATTAGAATGTGAAACTAGAGACTCTAATTGCGACTGTCCTTACAATTATGATTGTCAGCATCTAGCGGCACTTATTTTTTATTTAGAAGAGAATCTCGATTCTATTTTGGTTGCTTTTTCCAAAGAAAATAATTTGAAGCAATTAGGAGCAACAATTGGAATCGACAAAGTAGAACAAGAGCAATTATTAGAGAAAATTAAACAAGCAGAAAGCAAAATTTTCCAACAACAAGAAGAACAACATCAAAAGCAGGTTCTACAAGAATATACGGTGGCTTCTGGACATCTTGCTGTATCACCCTTTTTTAGGTCTTATCAAAAACAAGAGTTAGATAAAGCAGATTTTGCTCTTATTTTTAATCCTATTTTAGAAGAAGACAATAAGATTATAGAGATGCAGATTGCTCTGCGCCTTCCTTATCGCTCCAAGCCCTTATACGTACCAAATGCAAGGCTCTTTTTAGAAAGACTGCGTTATGAAGAGATCATTTGCATTGCTGGAAAAAATTATTGTTTCTCTTTGCAATCATTTGATGCAATGCAGCAAGAGATTGTGCAAATTATACGTGATCAAGCACGTTTTTATGAAAACAATCATACAGAAAGAGCACAAAGAATTGCTTATTTGGATTTAGAAACCTTTGGTATGATTTTGGCAAAAGCATATGAAATAGCCATGCAGAAAATGGCTAAATCTGGCTTATTGTCACAAGAAGACGAAGCCCCTCTTTTGCCAGGAATCTATGAAGCTACCATGGAAATGCCTTTACGCTTTTCTCCAGCACAAGCGCAGCTACGCTTTTGCCTACAATATATTCTTCCTCCTACCTCTAAGATTTTAATCGATCCACGCATTCTTGTTGCAGATCATGCAATTGGGTTGGAAGAATCTCGATTTTTTGAATGTGCAAAACCAGGAATGATTTATAAAAATGTCTATTACCGATTCCCTGAATCTATTACAAGATTGCATTTACGTAACTTAAAACAAATTCGGGATATGACAATTCCGGCTCCGTTATTTGGGACTTTTGTGGAAAACGCACTACCGCAAATGGCTCGTTATGCAGAAATTGCTAATCAAGAAGCTCTACAAGATTTTGTTACTTTGCCATTTGTAGGTAATTTGGAAGCGACTTGTGATATTTCTTATTTGGATGGAGAGCTAGAAGCTAGTTTACATTTCAATTACGATGGACATAAAGTTCCTGTTGCAGTCTCACAACTTACTTTTAAAGGAGTGAATTGCTTTGTTTCGGAGCAAGGGATTTTGGCTCGTAATTTAGTAGAAGAGAGAGAAATCATTGAAGATTTATTTCAAGATTTTCTTTTTAAGCCCGATACTGGGATGTATATCTCAAAATCTGAGAAAAAGATTGTCGAGTTTATGACAGATATTATCCCTAGGTATCAACAGAGAGTGCAATTTAATTGTCCACAGAATTTACTCGATCAATTTATCTACGATCAAACACAATTTGTCATCGATTTGTCTCACACAGATCGAATTGGTACTTATATGATTGCATTAAGAGTTAATGGTGCTCTTAATGGGATTAAACTCGATCAACTTTGGGAATGTGTAGGGTCTAGAAAATCTTTTATCGAACTTGATTCCCCTAAATGTCGTGTGAAAAAAGGGAGTGAAGGTCATAAAATTCCTAAAATCTTAGTTTTAGATTTAGATCGACTCTATGCAGTTGTGCAGTTATTTGACGAAATGGGTATAGAGGTTCTTGAGAACCACACACTGGAAAGACCTCTTTGGAGCTTAGCTAATATTGATGGATCTCAATTTGAAGGTTTACCTATAGAATTTTCCATGACGGAGCAACTAGTAGAAATCCGCAAACAGATGATTGGTGAAAAGCAATTGATCTTTTCTGATGTGCCAGCTTCTGTAAAAGCTACATTGCGCGCTTATCAACTAGAGGGAGTACATTGGTTAGAAAGGCTTAGAACTATGTTTTTAAATGGAATTCTTGCTGATGACATGGGTCTTGGTAAAACCCTGCAAGCCATTGTTGCTTTGACACAGCATTTAACAAAAAGCCCTCGAACCTCTCTTATTATTTGTCCAACTTCTCTACTGTATAATTGGAAAGAAGAAGTATCCAAGTTTAATCCTAAAATGAAAGCTGTTGTAGTCGATGGAGCTCCCAATAATCGGAAAAAATTGATTGGACAGTTAGATCAGTGTGATATTATTATTACTTCTTATACCTTATTACAAAAAGATATTGAGCATTATAAAGTTGCTAGTTTTTCTTATCTGATCTTAGATGAAGCACAACATATTAAGAACCGGGGCACTCGAAATGCCAAATCGGTTAAAATGGTATCAGCAGATCACAGATTAATTTTATCAGGAACACCAATTGAAAACTCTTTGGAAGAACTTTGGAGCTTATTTGATTTCTTAATGCCTGGATTTTTAGGAACCTATGATAGGTTTGTAGAAAAATACATCCGTGTTTCAGGTAAAGAACAAGCTAAAAATTTGGAGTATTTACGCAAAAAAGTGGCTCCTTTTATCTTACGAAGGATGAAATGCGATGTATTAGATGATCTACCGCCTGTCTCAGAGATTATTTACCACTGTCAACTCTCAGAGCTGCAGCAGCAACTCTATCGATCTTATGCACAATCTGCTCGTGATGAATTAGTGAAGTTGGTAGAAAGAGATGGTTTTGATCGAGTACAAATCCATGTTCTGGCAACCCTTACTAGGCTAAAGCAGATCTGTTGTCATCCTGCGATTTTTGCAAAAGAAAAAGCAGAACCTGGCGATTCTGCTAAATATGATATGCTGCTTGATCTCTTACAAACACTAGTAGAAGGTAAGCACAAAACCGTGATCTTTTCTCAATACACACGTATGTTACAGATTATGAGAGAGGACTTTGAAGCAAAAGGGATTCGTTTCGTATACTTGGACGGGTCTAGTAAGAATCGCCTAGAAGTTGTTAAGAAGTTCAATGAGGATCTTTCCATTTCTGTGTTTTTAGTCTCTTTAAAAGCAGGTGGAACAGGTTTAAATCTCGTAGGAGCTGATACTGTCATTCATTACGATATGTGGTGGAACCCAGCTTTGGAGAACCAAGCAACAGATAGAGTACATAGATTAGGGCAAAAGCAGTCGGTTTCAGCCTATAAGCTCATTGCGCTTGATACCATTGAAGAAAAAATAGCAGAAATGCAGAGAAGAAAAAAAGGATTGGTCAAGAAAGTTGTAAGTTGCGATGATGAGGTGATAGCAAAGCTCACCTGGGAAGATGTATTAGAGCTTTTAAAGACGTAAAAAAAATCAAAGATATGGCTAAAGCAAATTCTGGTTCACTTAAAACGGTTTTCAAAACAACTTCTGGTAAATTTATAAATAGATTTACCAATGTTTCTGGTCTTTTTTCTAGTGACATTGGAATTGATTTAGGAACAGCAAATACTCTTGTATATGTGCGTGGAAAAGGAATTGTATTAGCTGAACCCTCTGTTGTAGCTGTTGATTCTACAAATAATGAAGTCTTAGCTGTGGGGCGTAGAGCAAAAGATATGTTAGGAAAAACACCGCGTAAAATACATGCGGTTCGGCCCATGAAAGATGGTGTTATTGCTGACTTTGAAATTGCAGAGGGGATGTTAAAAGCCTTAATTAAGCAAGTAACTCCTGCGCGTAGTTTTTTCCGTCCTAAGATTTTGATTGCAGTTCCTTCTGGTATTACAGGAGTAGAAAAACGTGCTGTTGAAGATTCTGCCTTGCGTGCTGGGGCTCAAGAAGTCATTTTAATTGAAGAGCCGATGGCAGCTGCTATTGGTGTAGATCTTCCTGTTCATGAGCCTGTTGCAAATATGATTATTGACGTAGGTGGAGGAACAACCGAAATTGCCATTCTCTCTCTTGGAGGAATTGTTGAATCTCGTTCTTTAAGAATTGCAGGGGATGAATTTGATGAATGCATCGTCAATTATATGCGTCGTACTTACAATTTGATGATTGGTCCAAGAACAGCTGAGGAAATTAAGGTTACCATTGGCTCTGCTTATCCTTTAGGAGAACATGAACTTGAAATGGAAGTACGTGGCCGAGATCAAGTAGCAGGCCTTCCTGTTACAAAAAGGATTAATTCAGTAGAAATTCGAGAATGCTTAGCAGAACCTATTCAACAAATCGTTGAATGTGTAAAATTGACACTTGAACAATGCCCTCCTGAATTAGCTGCAGATTTAGTAGAAAGAGGTATGGTGTTAGCAGGAGGAGGTGCTTTAATTAAAGGATTTGATAAATCTTTAATTAAAGAAACAGGCCTTCCTGTAATCGTAGCTCCTAATCCGCTTTTAGCCGTTTGTTTAGGGACAGGAAAAGCATTAGAATATTTAGATAAATTTAAAAAGCGTAGATCAGTTACTTGAAGGAATTAAAGCGGAATACAAGCTATGTCTAATTTTAACCAAAATTGGACAAGCAATCAAAGACTTATTCATTGGATTGAGGAGATTAAAGAACTCTGTCAGCCAAAACAAGTTTATATATGTAATGGCAGTTCAGAAGAATACCACAACCTCTCTCAGATTCTTGTTGAAAAAAACCTGTTTGTCCCATTAAATCCTGAAAAACGTCCTAATAGTTTTTGGTGCCATTCTTCTGTTAACGATGTTGCTCGTGCTGAAGAATCTACCTTTATCTGTTCTCTACATGAAAAAGATGCAGGTCCTACCAATCATTGGAAAGATCCTGAACAAATGAAGATTCTGTTAAAAACTCGGTTTCTTGGTTCTATGCAAGGAAGAACCATGTATGTTATCCCTTTCAGCATGGGGCCAATAGACTCTGATTTTAGCCGAATTGGTGTACAAATCACCGATTCAGAGTATGTGGTATGTAATATGCATATCATGACAAGAGTAGGTGAGAAAATTCTTGATAAATTAGCTAATGCAGAATTTGTGCCTTGTTTGCATTCAGTAGGTATGCCTCTTTTAGATAATGTAGAAGATGTATCTTGGCCTTGTTCTAATGAGAAATACATTGTACATTTTCCAGAAGAGCGCAGCATTTGGTCATTTGGAAGTGGATATGGTGGTAATGCGCTTTTGGGTAAAAAAAGCTTTGCTTTGCGTATTGCATCTGTTATGGGCCGAGATGAAGGCTGGTTAGCAGAGCATATGTTAATCCTTGCAATTACGAATCCAGAGGGAATAAAAAAATATTTCGCAGCTGCATTTCCCAGTGCTTGTGGAAAAACTAATTTAGCTATGCTATTGCCAAGCCTTCCTGACTGGAAAATTGAATGTGTAGGAGATGATATTGCTTGGTTGCATATAAGAGATCAAAAGCTTTACGCAATTAATCCAGAGGCTGGTTTTTTTGGAGTTGCACCTGGGACTTCTTTTACTTCCAATCCCAACGCAATGAATACTTTCACACATGATACCATTTTCACAAATGTTGCATTGACAGAAGATAAAGATGTATGGTGGGAAGGAATGACACAGCAACCTCCTTCTCAATTGACAGATTGGCAAGGAAATCCTTGGACTCCTAATTCTAAGCATTTCGCAGCTCATCCTAATGCACGTTTTACAGTCTCCGCCAAGCAATGTCCTGTGATTGACCCTAGCTGGGAAAATCCAGAAGGAGTTCCCATATCTGCAATTATTTTTGGTGGTAGGCGTTCGAATACCGTGCCTTTGGTCTATGAAGCTTTTGATTGGACTCATGGAGTTTTTTTAGGAGCATGTATGTCTTCTGAAATGACAGCAGCAGCTAGTGGGGAGATAGGTAAGTTGCGTCATGACCCTTTTGCTATGCTCCCCTTTTGTGGTTATAATATGGCAGACTATTTCAATCATTGGCTAAGCATAGAGAAAAATAGTGTAGCTTTGCCTAAAATTTTCCATGTGAATTGGTTTTTAAAAGATGATAAGGGTAAATATATTTGGCCAGGCTTTGGAGATAATATTCGTGTATTAAAATGGATTTTTGAAAGAGTGGACCAAAACGATAATTTTCAAACTTCTGCTATTGGCAATCTTCCTAAAGAAGACTCTTTGGATATCTCCGGGTTATCTCTGACCTCTGATCAATTAAAGCAACTCTTTGCCATTCATGTTACACAGTGGCGTCAAGAGATAAAAGAGATGCATCGTTATTTTACTTTATTTGGCTCAGAACTTCCTCCTCATATGCTACACCAACTACAAGCATTAGAGAAAAGAATCCAATAATGCGTCTTGTAGTTCAACGTGTTTTAAAAGCACAGGTTTTTGTAAATTTTAAGCAAGTAGGAGCCATTGACCAAGGAGCTGTTGCTTTATTAGGTATTAACAATCAAGATACACACAAGAAAGTCCCCTATCTTGTTAAAAAACTCTCACAGCTTAGGATATTTCCTAATGCTCAGGGTAAAATGGATTTCTCTCTAGTTGATCTAAAACTAGAGCTATTAATTATTTCACAATTTACTCTATACGCAGATTGTATATCTGGTAGAAGGCCTAGTTTTCTTCAAGCAGCTTGTCCAGATGTTGCTAAATCTCTATATGAAGCGTTTATAGATCAGATGCAGAACTTGTTGTCTGTACAAACAGGAATATTCGGTGCAGATATGAAGTTGCACCTGATCAATGATGGTCCTGTGACCTTTATATTAGATCATTGAGTTTTTTTGTTTTATTTCAGAAGTGTCATTAGCACTTGGATAATTGGTCGAAATAGCAAAGTGGATTTTTTTTAATCTCTTGAAGATCTACTTTAAGTTGATTAGCATAATATGTTTGTATTTTATCAAAGTTTCGATTTATAGCCTTTGCAAGATTTTTTTTAATTCAGAGTCAATTGTTATACTGCGTTTTATTGAAAAAGATATTTTAGTTTCTACTACAGAGGATTCATTGGCAGTTGAGCAATGGGTAGAAACAGCTATATAGATATTTTTAACTTCTTGAAGATCTATATTTAATTGATTAGCATAGTGTCTTTGTATTTTCTCGAAGGATAGTGCGTTTGCTTTCTTATAAATTTGATTTATAGCATCTCTAAGCTTTTTTTTGAAACTAGAAGACATTGTTATGCTATTTTCTGAAGAGGATGGACTTGGGTTTAATACGAGAGCTTTTTTAGCTTTAGGTTGGTTAAGATAATCTATGGTTTTTCTTTTTAGTTTTTTAGAAGAAGATTCTTGTTTTTTTTTGTGATTCCGTAGGTCTTGATAAATAATTATTTGTAATAGTTGCCGTAAATTCAGCTCGTGAGAGTTGTTATCTTAAGTTAATTATAAAGTTGAGACATTCTATTTATAAAAGTTTTTAATATAAAATATTTTCTGTATTTTATGTGATTTTTAAACACAGTGATTTTTCTGAAAAATATGTATTTACTATTTAAAATATTTATTTATTTTTTTACAGTTCAGATGAGAGCGATATAGGAGTAATTATGCGAATTATTGGTTTCATTTTTATGCTATTTGTCTGGGTAAACCCTCTAATGAGTGGAGTGGATGTAAATATAGATTCACCACCCGATAGTGGATATTATTACTACGATAATGATGAAGGGTATTATTATTGGAATGGCCCTGGTTATTATAATGGAATATGGTTTGATAATGAAGATAACTGGCACCATTATCATGGACATGGAGGCGGCCATTACCATAGAGGGCATGGAGGTGGCCACCATCATTAATTGAGACTAAAGGCTTTTTGAAGAAAAAGCCTTTTTTATACCATTAATGGATAAAAATTGCTTGTGGTTGAAAGAAGAAAGAAATCTCTGTTTTTGCATTCTCTGAAGTATCAGAACCGTGAATGGCATTGCGTTCTATAGAAGAGCCAAAATCTCTTCTAATAGTTCCAGGCGTTGCTTCTTTAGGATTTGTAGCTCCCATAAGTTCGCGTGTACGATTAATAGCATTTTCGCCTTCTACTACAAATGCTACAATGGGGCCTTCTGTCATAAATTGAATCAATTCCTGGAAAAAAGGTCGATGAGCATGTACTGCATAAAAAGCTTTTGCTTGTTCTGCAGTAAGACGTTGCATTTTAATCCCTACAATTTCTAATCCAGCTTTTTCAAAATAGGAAAAAATCTCTCCAATTTTATTACTTGCAACAGCATCTGGTTTAATAATTGAAAGTGTTTGTTCATGCGACATATATAATCTCCTACAATCTATTTAGAACATGTTAAAATCATCTAATTATAGAAAATCCACAAATTAATCTCATTAATAAAATATTAATTACTCTAAAAAATAGATGACTATAGCTTAAAATGCTCTCCAAAATAATTTGTTCGTGCTTCTTTGTTTTTTAATAACTCATCAACTGTTCCTGATAACAAGACTCTACCTTCTTGAATAAGATAGCTACGATTTACAATAGAAAAAATTTCGCGAGCATTATGATCTGTAATCAATATACTAATTCCTTTATTTTGAAGATGTCGAATCATGAGCTTTACATCATGCACCGCAAGGGGATCGATATTAGCAAAAGGTTCATCTAACAATAAAAAGCAAGGTTGAGTAATGAGTGCTCTAGTAATTTCCAAACGTCTTCTTTCTCCGCCAGAAAGGGTCAAAGCTTTCTTTTTAGCTAAAGGAGTTAGATGTAGCTCTTCTAGTAAATTTCTTAAACGATTTGCTTTCTCTTGAGCTTTTATGGGTAATGTTTCTAAGATACAGAGTAAATTTTCTTCGACTGTAAGTTGGCGGAATACGGAAGGCTCTTGTGAAAGATAACCCATACCCATCTTAGCGCGTTGATGGATAAGAAGGTGACTGATTTCTTGTCCTTTAAAAAAAAATTGCCCCCTATCAGGATTAATGAGCCCTGTAATCAAATAAAAAGCTGTGGTTTTACCAGCTCCATTAGGACCTAATAATCCCACTACTTCTCCTATACCTACTTCTAAGCTGATGTCATGGACAACAGGTTTGTTTTTATAGCTTTTTTTTAAGCTTTTTGCTTCAAATAAGATAGGGAGCTTTAGAGGAGAAGCAGCTTTTTTGAAGGAAATATCAGCAATATTTATTTGTAGAGAAGAGATTGAATTATTCATGAGATGCAAACTGTGGAAAGTGTTGATTGAATTGAGTTTGCTCTTCTTTGCTAAAGTCAAATTGTACTCTGCCAATCCCTTTAATGACTTTTTCTTGCGTCAAGCAATCTGTAGTTATATGTACTTCAAATGCGCTAATCTTCAATTCTTGCAAAGCATCCCAAAAAAGTACCTTTTTCCCAGGATGAGCAGATAAGATAATGGATTGGGTATCTAAAGAGTAACTCATTTTATCAGCAATTGCTAGTTGATCTGGTTTATTTGGGCCTTTAGAGAATAGAAGAACGTGCTCTTTTAGGACAATAGATGAAGGTTTTACATGTTGATTTATGTTGATGTAATCTAATTGAGCGTTATCTGAAAATACATTAAAATCTTCTGCTTCGTAGTATAATGGATTTTGTATATTGCCTTCTTGATCTGGAAGGCTTTCAATCCATGCCTGTAATTTATTTTGATCAATGTGAAGCCTTCCATGTGATTCTATACGATGATTGCGCCCTTTTAGATCTTTGCAGGTCATAACTGTATGTCCTTTGGCATCCAAGGTTTGAAAAATCATCTTGTTATTAACCATACAATTTTTGATGGTTAGCTCATCTTGCGTATGTATTATACCAATGCTTTGTTCTTCAATCTGAGTCGGACCTTTAAACAGTAGTTTTTTTTCTAGATCATTCCAATGAAGAGAATCTGTAGAAAAATGAAGAGAACTCTTTTCTGTTTTAGGCGGTAAAAAGCTTTGTAGTATCCCTTTAGCATAAAATAATTGCAGGTAAGAATCGATAAGGTTTATATCAATTTGTTTTGCATATACTATGTCTTGTTCATGCGTTAGACAGCAGCTAGTATCCTCATCTTGTCCATATGCAGAGATGAATCCTTTCCATTGATTGATTAGATCTAACTGGTTATAGGTAGCTTTTGCAGCTGTTAGGAAAAAAGCATTTGCATAAGAAATAGCCACATCTTGCTCTGCACAAATTGAATCGATTAGATATTCTCTGTTCTTTTCTTCTTTTAATAATAAATTAAGTTTTAAACTGCGTCCTTCTATAGTAAAAGGGACCAGCTTCTCTTTTTTATCATAAATCATATCTTGGTATGTAACATTTTGTTCTTGATCAGAGTTTAAAATACCTTGATTTTTTTGTAGGTCAAAATCAGCTCGGTCAGCTGTGATTCGTCCATGCTCTTTTAATAGAATCAAAACCTCTTGATCAAGCTCAATCTGATTGAATGGGAAGTTGATTTTTTCCTGTCTTTTTAAGAGAGCTTTCTTTGCTTGCATTCTTCCTAAAATATGATCAATAATGACGTGTCCTGAAAGAATAAGATCTTGTCCATCATAAGAAGCATTTTCAGAAGAAACCAGGCCACAATCTTGGGCGTTAAGAGGCATTGTAAGCAGGAATAGAGTGGTTAAATAAAGCATGTATTTAATCCTTAGGATACATCTGTGCTATAAATCCTTTTGCCTGAAGCTCAGGCGTTTTACCCGATATAATCATGGAGATATTCTCAGCATTTCCTGAAAAAATGGGTGATGTTAAGAATATTTCTTGAGGAAGAGTGTGTGTATTTAATTTATATACCGAGATGCTAACTCCTTGAGATAGGAGTTGTTTTTCTGAAAAATGGTATTGGCCGGAGTTAGCTTCCAATAAACGTACTTGTTGCATAGCAACTCCATTACTATAGTAGATACGCTCTTGCATCAAGCAATTAATCTGATCTAATTCTTCGATGAGTTTAAATTTCCCTTCATTGGGTTTTAAAACAAGTAAAGAGGACCTGCTTGCAATTCTATGATGTAATCTACTATTGTTATCTTGAGTTAGCCAAATGTCTTTGGTAACGTTTAAACGTGTTTGATTAGCAGATGAAAAATCTGTCTTGGATTGGATTTGTCTTTCTAAAAGGCTAAGAACTTTAAATCTATCTACAGGGCGTACTCTTAAGAAAAACCAACCCCATGTAAGCATTGTAATTACAAGTAGCATACATCCAATAGAGGTTGCTTGTTTTAACATATTTCACACTTTTGAACAATTTGATAAATTTGAGAAATTGTAGTAAGAAGTTTAGGAAGTACATCAAAAGCCAAAACAGATTCTTTATCACTTTTAGCTTTTGTTGGATTAGGGTGTACTTCAATAAACAAACAATTAGCACCTGCTGCAATAGCAGCTTGTGCAAGAGGAGGAATAAACTGACGTTGTCCGCCAGAAGCATTTCCCAGGCCTCCTGGAAGTTGTACAGAGTGGGAGGCGTCATAGCAAGCAGGATAACCCATTTCTTGCATAATGGGAATAGCTCGCATATCGCTTACAAGATTGTTATACCCAAAGCTCGTTCCTCGATCGGTTAGAATAATCTGATCATTGCCAGAAATGAGAATTTTATTTATCACATTTTGCATATCCCAAGGGGACATAAACTGTCCTTTTTTGATATTCAAAATAGCTCCTGTTTGAGCAGCAGCTACAATCAAATCGGTTTGACGGCAAAGAAAAGCAGGGATTTGAATAATTTCAACAACTTTAGCAGCTTCAACAGCTTCTTCAGAAGAATGAATATCTGTTAAAACAGGTAGATCGAATGCTTGTTGGATTTTTGCTAAAATTTCTAACCCTTTTTGTATTCCAGGTCCTCGAAAAGAGCTATGGGCAGAGCGGTTTGCTTTATCGTAGCTTGATTTGAAAATGAAATTAAGCTCGGGAAAACGTTTAAATATATTCATTAAGCGCTCAGCACAAAAAAGAGCATGATCTTCAGATTCAATTACACAAGGTCCACAAATGATTGCTAAAGGTTGATTTTTACCAATGCAAAACTTTTTAATCTTAATTGTTTTCATAATCGACAAGTATGCGGTTATTAAGAATTTTGTTCAATGTGGAAGCCTTTTTTTCGCATCAGATGATCTAGAGTAATAGACAAAAAATCTCCTTTAGCATAAATCTCAATAATTTGTTTAAAGGTCTCTTTATATTTTTTTGCAAGTAACTTTGTTTCTGTATCAATGTCTTTCATAATCATAAAACAAGGGGGGATAAGAGGAGAAAGGGGGCTGGTTCGTATATCAAAAAAATCATGTTGCTCTTCAAAATAGCGATACTCGTCTTCAGATGAGGAAAAGCCTTTTGAAGGTTTTGGATAGAAAGGAGGATTGCTTAGCAAGTTTTGGTAGTTATCGTTGAATACTTGTCCTAACTCCCATTTTCTTTTAAAAGCTAAAGAATTTTTTTTTCCATATCCTAAAATAATTCCATAGAGAACTTGATTGCCTTTGAGGATATACCATAAACTTTTTTGATTGAGAATCACTTCATCTAATAATTCTTTTGGATCTATTTTTTTCTCAAGCAATTCGCAGAATAGATCCAGATGTTCAGTAACTGTTTGTAAGAAACTGGATTTATTTATGATAATTACCTGGAAAGTAGAGCAATTTTTTGTATGGTCTACTTGTTTAAGCAGTATATAGTTTCCTTGCAAATGACAAAGAACATTTTTTTCTAATAGAGACCAAGCTTCAACAATGGGAAATAAGGAACCTCTTTTGCTAAAAAAAATAGTATTAAAAGAGGGATTGAGAAAATATCCTGCTAAAGATACGGGCTTATTTCCAAATAAAGTATAGCCAAAATCCTGTTCAAATATCATACTTTGTAGCAGGGCTTCCATTAAGAAGGTTTCTTTTTTTAAACTAGGATATTTTTTTTGAAAAAAACAAAAAGCCAATCCAGCTAGAGAAAACCAAAGCAACAGGGCCTTTATTTGTAATGGATAAAAAGATCTCTTCATAGGGGTTTTTTATTGCCCCAGCATTTAATGAACATGCTGGGGGCCTTCTTGGATTTCAATGAATAATAATTGCTCCACAGTCTTTACAGGTTTTTCTGTAGCTTGGGTTAATGCAGCTACAATTGGAGCACTCATAGTCAGCTACAAATTTGCGATATGCATTTTGTGTACATAAAGCTTCTTCTTTACTAGCTTGATCTAAAGCAACTTGATCATCTTGTGCATAGAGAAATTCTTGTTCTGCTGGTTGATCTGACTCATCTTGGTTATCTTGTGTGCATACAGCTTCTGGTTCTGTACTTTGATCTAATGGATCATTTTGATCCAAAACATATACACCCTTTTCGTCTGAGTAGACAGCAGTTACTGGTTTTGAAGCGCCATTTTCTAAGTGCAAATAGATGATTCCGTCTTCAAAAGTAATATCTTCTGAATCAACATAAATTTTTTCAGAAGAGGCTTCAAGAGCATTTAAGCCAGCAATAGATAGAACAATGCTTAAACCAAATAATTTTAATAAATTTTTCATGCCATTTTTCTCCTATGTAAAAGATAGATCAAAATCTTTGAGATGTTACCAAAAATAATCACAAGAAATCTCTTGTAGTTTTTTGGCTGCTCTGGCAATTATTATTTTTAAAATAGTTTATAAGCAAACTAAATCTAAAAATACTGCTTTTTTTGATGAGATTTAAAGTACTTTTCAGGAAAGGGCTGATGTTTTTTTTGATCTATTAGATATGTTTCATGTCCTGCATGAATGATAAGTCCTAGTATGATTTTCATATTGGGAAAGGTTTGACAGAAAAAGCGATCAAGATCCGTTCAAAGTCTCATATAAATCTTGATTTAGGTAACAGATGGTGTTAAGGGAATGCTTTCCTCCGTTTGAAATATACCTATAAGGAGAATAACTTTAAAATGTTTTGCAGCAGATTGAATCCGAGTTGTTAAGTGTCTAATTCTTAAATTAAACTAGAATAGAGACCCGGTTTTTTGTTAGTTAAAAATGCAGCAGCAGCAAGAGCTCCTTGTGCAAATACGTCGCGAGAGTATGCTTGATGGGTCAACTTTATTTGTTCATTATCACATTCAAAAATGACTTGATGTTCTCCTATTACTTCACCACTGCGTATAGCATGAATGCGAACTTGAGAAGATTTGCTTTTTGTTGTTGCATCTTCTGCAATCTTTTTGCCTGTAGCTTTAGCAAGAGCAATAGCTGTGCCGCTAGGCAGATCTTTTTTATGTATATGATGAGTTTCAACAATATCAATGCAGCAATTTTTGCTAAATCCAGACATTTTTATAAATTCAACTAACTGTAATAGAAGAGAAATACCCGGGCTAAAATTAGGAGTATAGAATATGGGGATATATTGGGCTGTATCTTCAATTTTTTTTTGCGTTGCTATACTATGTCCAGTTGTTCCTATGACAATAGGTTTAGAAAATTGCTTTGCATATTCTAAATGATCAAAAGTAATGTCTTTAGAAGAGACATCAATAGTAATATCTGAAGCATGAATGGCTAGTTTAGCAGAGCTTGTCATGCTAATATCTACATTCGCTATTTTTTGTAGGGTAGGTTTTTCTAAGTACTTTCTTGATGTTCCCATAACTACCTTGTAGTTAGATTGATTGGCTGCTAAAGCAAGAATACTTTTCCCCAGCTTTCCCGTTGCTCCAAGTACTGATAAACCAACTAACATAATGTTCCTTTTTTTTTCATGAGGATTTTTTTTCACAAAAAGTATATTGCTTTTGCTATTTTTTGGATCTAATTAGTTTGTGTAAAAAAGAAGAAATCAAAATTCTTTTGGTTTTTTTGAAATTTTCTATTCTAAAAACATCTATATTCATATACTACTCAAGCTTGAAAACCGTGCTTTATGACAAAAAAAATCAAACAATTATTATATTTCCTGTGGTGTAGCGGCTTAACTGGATGTTTAGTCGGTAACTCCTATTTATCTTCTGAGGAGCAGAAAGAAAAAATACTAATGAAAACCGAAGAACATCATTCGATTAATTTCAATGACATTCCTATTATTGAGTTCATTCGTTTTGTTAGCAAAATTTCTGGAGAAAATTTTATTTTCAGTAATAGTGATTTAGGGTTTGCTATTTCTCTTTGTATGGGGAAATCAATGTCTTCTAAGCAAGTATTACAAGCATTGATCGAATTATTGCACTTTCATGGCTTATTTGTAAAAAAAGAATCCGATTATCATGTAATTAAACGATATGATGAGCAAAAAGATGGTTATCATAAAGTTCCTTTTGATGCTTCAGACTTAACAGCCTTTAATTCTATTCCTCAGTTACCAGGTTTAAAAGAGGGGTATGATTTTTTTGTATATAAAGTGCAGTACCACTCTGGAATGGAACTAGAACAATCATTAAAGAAGATTGCTGTAGACATGCGTAATCAATCAAATGCTCCACTTAAATTAGTTAATGCCATTCAATCTCTACAATGGGTCAAAGCAACAAATTCTCTTCTCTGCTCTGGTGACCCTGAAACGCTTTATAGTTTGCGTAAGTTAATCGATAGTTTAGACACCCCTCTGCGTCAAGTATTTATTGAAGTGTTGGTTATTGAAACAGACACAAAGAAAGGTATGGATTTTGGTCTGCAATGGTCAACAGGAGCTCAGTACAGAAATAGATTGGGAGTAGGGGTAGGTAATTTTTCTCCTGCACATTTAACAGCAGGATCTTTTGCTAATACTGTCCAAAGCATTAGTCCTGCCAATCCTCCAACTGGCTTATCGCAACTTCCTCTAGTCCCTGGGTTTAATCTAGGGGTTATTGGTGATATCATTATGCATAAAGGTAAATCCTTTCTTTCTTTAGGCACTTTAGTATCTGCTTTACAAACGGATGGCAGTAGCACAATTGTGCTTAATCAGAAGATCATTACTCAAGATAATAAAAACTCTACTATTTTTGTGGGAGATAACATTCCTTTTACAGGATCCATAGTGCAGACAGTTGGTCAAAGTCAGCAATTAACGGCAAATGTGGAATATCGAGATGTAGGAGTGAGTCTAAGTATCACTCCTCGTTTAGGTGAGGATGAAATTATTTCATTAGAAATTGATCAGGAAATTACAGAAAGCTTGGATCAAAACGTTATGCATACACAAAATACTGCAAATGGAATTAGAACGACAAAAACGAATATGTCAACACATGCTCATGTGCCTGATCAGCATTTTTTAATAGTAAGCGGGATGATTCGCAATGCGAAATCACAACATAAAACGGGGATACCTTGTCTAGGAGGGTTTCCTGTAGTTGGAGCTATGTTTAGTAGGACGCTTAAGTCCGATGAAAAGCGTAATATTGTTATTTTTGTACGTCCTTACATCATTCGTTCTTTTGAAGAGTACTGTAGATTGACTGAAAAACAAGAAAAAAAATTTGAAAGTCAGACAATAAGCCAAGATTTTATAGAAGCGATTGAGTTAGTTAATCCCATGGAATGTGAATAAACTCTTAAAGATCTTGTAATTTAAACGTAAGCCTGATAGCTTGGCATCGCCTTTGTGAGTCTTTCTTTCTATAGAAAAACTTAAGGTTTTAATATTGCACCTTGTCAAATCTTTTAAAATCAATTAAGATAGAGATCTTTACAAGAAACTTTGGGTTGATAGCTCAGCGGATAGAGCACCCGCCTTCTAAGCGGGTGGTCGCAGGTTCGAATCCTGCTCAGCCCATTTGATTTTAATGGTTAATATCAATATATGAAAAAAAAATCCGACTTCAAAAGTCTGATTCGTCTAAAATCTAAAAAATCAGAACAGCAATACATAGGAGATTTTGCAACTTCTCCTAAAAAGTTTCATCAATTAGGTACTATTTTAAGAAAATTTCGTTCAGCTGAATTTCAAAAACTCAATGATCGCAAAAAGAGCGAGCGGATTAATTTAACTCTTTACGAGCTTATTCATAAAGAAAAAACTCCCTGTTTTTTATTACCTGCCGTATTGGATTATATTGAAGCAATTAATGCTTTGACTCTTTTAGATAATTATGCCTTTTTTCATTTTGAATTATGGTTAAACCAATTTTCTGGGATTAGTGTTCATGAAAACTATAGTTTGCGTGCAAAGATTGCAGGTAAATGGATTCCGCGAGAAGAATACCAATCTTTTTTCCCTATTGGTATGGATAGAGTATATGAAGGCTCGCACTTTGTAACGGCGCATGGTTCTCCTGATCTAGATACAGCAATTGCTTCTTTTTGGGGTTGGGTAGATGCATTTGCAGCAAGGGTAGGGAGTGGACTGCATATATGGAATGTTCCAGGAGGCCCTCCTAACTTTCAAGTTGAGATTGATGTCTTGTTTGATCAAATGCTTGGTAAGAAAGCTTTTGTTCATTTAGCTAAACATCGGACCACTCTTGCGCTGTCGGGGATTGATCTGGTTACTCAAAACTCTTTAACAAGACAATTGACAACAGAATCCATTTCTCTATTTGATCACGAACATCGCCCTCATGCGATTGTACTTGTCGATGAACAGGGGTATTATTTAGGAGATTGGCGTCACTATGATGTAGAAGGGGTAAGACAGGTCATTATTTTGTTAAATAATTGTCTACGTTGGTTTGAAAATGATCTACATGTAAAATTGGTTTCTCTTTTTGCTAAAAAAGATCTTTCTTTAAAAGATTTGCCAGAATTTATTAATGCTGTCTTAATGACAAAAATAGAAGACTGTCAACCCGCTCGAGAGTTTACGGAAGGGCAAAAAAAACACGCGCGTGCTTATCTTCACAAAGTGCTTGGTGTAAAAAAAGGCTTAAGCTGTACTTTTCAAGAATTTGCAGAAGCTATGAAGACGCACGATTTACTGGAATTTGCTCAATTCTTAGAATTAATTGCTTCTTTAAATAAATCCTCTCTTTTTGATGCTTCTGGGTTTTTAATCGAAAATCGTCCTAGAATTTTTTTAGCTTTGGAAAAGATGATTAAGAGCCTAGATCGTTCTATTCAAAGCATTCGTGCATTTATGGAAAGACTAGATGTTGCTCTAGATATTAAAACCCATGTGTTTGGGTATGTTCCTCAACATGTAAACTATCGGGCAGAAGTAGAAGAGATCCGTAGTAAAATGAATAATTATCCCTATTTGACAGTAACAATGGCAGATTCGAATGGAAAAGTGATTCCTTTAGGAGTAATTTATGCCAGTGATTTGCATAAGAATATTCTTGGTACGGTTTCTCTACGTGACTTTTGTAATCGAGAAGAAACAAAGATTCCAGCCTACTTTGAAGTGATTAGTGTAATAGATCATCATAAAAGTAATCTACAAACTTTATCTGCGCCTTTAGCAGTCATTGCAGATGCACAATCTTGTAATGTGTTATGCGCAGAGCTAAGCTTTGCTATCAATGACAAATATGGCTCTGGAGGTATGAATCTACAACAAATCAAAAGCCAAATAAAAGAGAAGTCATCTTCTTTGTATTCTGCTAGCGATCGAAGGATTTTGCAACGATTATTGCAAAAAGAAAACGCTTGTGAGCAAAGAAATACATACTTTATTGATCCTAAAAGAGAAATTATAGAGTACTTCCATTTTTTATATGCTATTTTTGAAGATACTGATTTATTAACCAAAGTTTCTCGAAGAGATATTGAATGTGTTGCATCCTTAATTAACCGTCTAAAATCGCTTATTTTAAAAGAAGAGGTAGAAGCTATCATCTTTGATGATATTTATGCAGAGGAAAACTTTGTTTCTTTAGCAACAAAGAGAATTTTACAGAACCGAGATGTCTATTCCATTTATTATAAAATCTATAAAGCTAAAGAAGAAAATGTAGAGAAAAATGTCAGACTTTGTATTAAAGGTAAACCATCTTCTATATTTGTTGATACAAAAGAACAAAATGGTTGTGCTCGAGTAGGACAGACAAAAATATTTACTCGTAATTACCCTTCTTTTTCTAAACATGTCGCTACTTTGCAAGAACAGTGGTATAAAATGCTATTTGATTATTGGTCTGATCATCCAGAAGTAGATTTACATTTGCAAATGATTAGTACAATTGCAGGAGCAGATAATCTATTTTCTGGAAAGGAAATTAAAGATCATCATTTAGATGAATTGTGGATTTGGATCCCTTTTACCGAGCAGTCGATTGAGCATTTAAAAAGTTTTTTAAATACTTTTCGCTCTTGTCCAGCTCTTATAAAAGGGGATCTTTCTGTTTGCTTTTATGGAGATACAGCTAAAGCGTATGAACAAATATTTGCTGAAAGCTTTTTTTTAATTACTAAAAAAGAGCTGAATAATAAAGGATCTTTACCCATTGCGGTTCTGAAATTTCCTGCAGGCTCAATCAATTCTAGAAAGGCTATGGTTTCCCCTTGCCTTCCCAGACTGATTGAATGATAATTAAGCTTACCTTTAAGGCTAGCTTTTTTATTTATCTTCTTCTTCAATGATTTCAAGAGTAATACGGATTTGGTTGCGGCTGGCTACGGACTTAAGCAGATCCCGAATCGCATTAATCGTTTTACCTTTTTTACCAATAATTTTTCCGATATCTGACTTTGCTACAGCTATCTCTATAATCAAGGAGCTTTGGCCCATAATTTCATTAATTTGAACTTCTTGGGGGAGATCAACAAGGTTCTTCACGATGTATTCAACAAACTCTTTCATAGTTCGATCCTCATATGAAACGCAGAAAATAAGTAAGAGAAGAAAAAAGGAAACTTACTTTACACTTTATGATAACGAAAAGAGAGAATTCTAAGCTAGATAGATTTTTTTTCTCTTTGAGGATCAATTAGTTCAATAGCTTCTCTTAAGTCTTCTGGAATAGGAGCTGTTAACGAGACAATTTGCTGCGTAATAGGGTGAAAAAAACTTATAAAATAGGCATGTAAAAGTTGTCTTTTAGTAGAAAATTTTTTATTGATAGCAGCATTCCCGTAAGTTTCATCGCCTAAAATAGGGGTACCAATATGTTTTAAATGTACCCTTAATTGGTGTGTACGGCCCGTTAGAAGCTCTAGTTTAACCAAAGAAAGAGAACCATTTTGAGCTAAAACCTGGCAGATGGTTTTAGAGGCTTTTCCTTGCATGCACACAGTCATCTCTTTACGACGAGAGGGGTGACGTGCAATGGGCGTATCAATGAGGCCATCTCTTGGCATACCTATACAAATGGCTAAGTATGTCTTTTCTATTTTTCGTTTTGCAAATAGATCTATTAAGCCTGCATGTGCTGTACGTGTTTTTGCAGCAATTAGAATTCCAGAAGTATCTTTATCCAATCGATGAACAATACCAGGTCTTAAGGGATCGTCAGAGTCTATCTGCTTGCAATGAAATAAAAGAGCATGGACAAAGGTTCCTCTATGATGACCAGGGGCAGGATGGACAACCATTCCAGCAGGTTTATTTATGACAATCAAATGTTCATCTTCATAAAGAACCTCCAAATCAATAGATTCAGGAGTTAAATCGATTTCAGGAGTGATTTGAAAATAAATCTCAATTTCATCTCCAGGCTTTGTTTTTTCCCTTTTTTTCATCGCTTTTCCATTAACGAGGACATGGCCTTGCTTGATTAAAAATTGGAAATAACTACGCGATTTATTTGGAAACCTTAGAGATAACAAGGCATCGAGTCGCAGATGGGACTCTTCTAAAGAAGACGTAAAACAATTTTTATAAGTAAACATGCTTTGCAGTATAGCAAAAAAGAGATTTTATTCCTTTCCTTCTATTACATCTCTTAAGTGTTTATTTGCTTTAGACATTTTAGCTCTTTCTTGAGCAACCAAGGTATTAAAAAACTTTAGGATGCCATTAATAAATAGCTGAGTCTGCTCTTTGGTGGCAGGGGTTGTCCCTTGTGAAAGAAATGTTTGCCATACTTTTAAAGTTTCTTGTTCATTTTTAGAGGAGAAAGAGGGTTTTTGAGGTTGAATAGGCTGTGAGTTAGAAGGGGGGGTAGGTTCTGTCATAAGTACTCGCTTTTTCCTTTAAAATAAGAAAAAGGAGATATTTATTCAAACTAAAATGTTAGTTTGTTTTTCGTGGTTTAAATCATTTTTTTAATTTAAAAATAGTTAATTATTTTTTTATGAAAGATCTTCATCTTAAGGTGAGTTACCCTAAATGGAATTAAAAAAAATATTGACTTAATATTTTTTTTACAATTAAAATACTTATTCTTTAAACAAAAAAAGCTTCATAAAACATGTGTTACAAAAAAGAGCATAAAAATGGCTACTCCTAACCTATGTAATACCAATCAAGCACTTTGCGGCTTGGAGTTACTCCCTGCAAACCAGCTAGCAGTTGAACCTATATGCAGTTGGAGATTAAATGTCCCTTACCTAGAGTTAAAGGTATCTAGCGACAGAAAAAATGTTCGATATTCTGTATATAACCATCACCCTGGTGTTAAATGCTATTGGCCAAGCAGCGCTTCTTCTTCAATACATCTTACACCGGTGTTTGCGCATTGTGTTTGGAAAGGTAGTAGTGCAGGACCCATTGAAAGTCGTTTGTTTAGCGATAAAAAGATGGCAGTATTTATCTCGGTTAATCCACGAACAGAAAAAATAGGAATAAAAGAATGGGACAATGGTGATTTACATCATTTTTTAATCACATATAATCCGGTTATATCGGCTATTAACGATGATCATAGTTTAGAGTTTCAAGAAGAAAGAAGAGAAATCCCTAGAAGTGTGCCTTATGCTTTAGAAGCAGAAGAAGGGGTTATAAGATGGTGTAGAACGGAAGAAGGAGAACTCTTTCTAAATGAAGGAGAGCCAGCTACTGAAGAGACTATGAAAGTATGGCACGGAGATCGTGATATTCGCTTGATTAAATTCACCTGTAAGTTACAGAAACAAATCATGTGTAGGGTTTTTGATTGGGCGAGTCAGGAAAACTCTGAAATTCACTGTAGGTTTGCACCAGGTTCAGAACCTCGTTTGTCAAACGTTAGCACTCATGTCAACGCTGTTATTCGCTCCATGAAAAAGTACACACCTGAATTAGAACATGTTGCAAATGAAGAAGTGCTCACCTTTTATAAAGAACATCCTCTAAACTGTTTTATGCCTGGCTATGTTTTATCAAGAACGCTGGTAAGAGATGTCCAAAGATGGGTGTATCAGCAATTTTATCGTAAAGAAGGAGAAAATATAGAGCGCTTTGAATATACGAATTTCATAAGTGCTAAAAAAATAAGTTTTTCTTTTAATGAAAAGGCACATAAGCAGAACAAGATAGGAATCTCTTCCGAAATTGAGGCGTGGCACATTGAAATGAAAAGACAAGCAGGATGGGCACTACAGCTTCCTATAGGGATCAGCGAGTTTTTTTTGGGGATGTTTTCGATAAGTGCGCAAAATCCATCTGAAGTCGATAAAAAGGCTATGGAAAGGCTTGTGCAAGGGGTCCCTATGAGAGATCCAGAGAGGAATAAAATCATAGATGATTTTGCAGCAGAGTTAGGTGCTTGCTCTACCATAAACTTTTATATAGCCTGTGATAGATCTGTGTCTCAATTAGAGATTAGTGGGAGAGCATGGGTTAGGAGTTTTGCTAGCACAGGAAGAGATGTCAGAGGGGTAATTGTGGACTCAGGAAAATGGCTTGCAAACACTTTTAGAGGAGTGAATTTACAAGATATAAATCATACAATTGAAGATGCTGCTAAGCTTGGTGAAAGCGTCAATAAGGCTAGAATAGCATGGAAAGCGGTTAAGGAAATCACTGCTTCAGAAGAAAATCCAGCTGATTAAAACATAAAAGAACAGATAGATAAAAATTTAAGGAGTTTGCCATGTCTTCACCTAGTTTAGGACCCGGAGGATCTCCAACAGGATCTTCTTCGGAACTTTATCTAACTACTGCAGAAAAAGCAGTGGATAATCCTAGTCATGAGATATCCACAATATCTCGATATAGCTTGTCAAAAAGCATTGCATGTAAAAAAAAACCTTTGCATTTAGATTGGAACCCATCCGCTGAGGCTGTAGCAGATTATGTCACAGATCTCTTCGAAGCAGGAGGTGTAAATCACGATTTTTGTCCTGCTGAAGCTCAAGAATTCGTGGATACTATGCGTGCTATTCGAAAGCCCACAGGGAATAAGATTACCAGAAATACCCAAAAAGGTATTTCTGCTATTGCATTTAGACCAAAACATGGCCTCTCTGACATCCATGGCCTTGGACTTTTTTTAGAAAAAAAAGGGGGGTTTGCTGGTTGTGTTGCTGATGTTGAACAAAAGTATTATACATTTAATGAAAAAGAGGGAAGTCATTCATCTGTACACTTAACCAATTATCGAGATTTAGCGTATAAAAACTACCATCTTCTTTGGGAAAATCGCGCTTCGGAGAATTCTGAGGAGTACGAGCTTCCTAAAAGCCGTTACTCCGCATCTACAATTTGGCCAGAGAAAAAGAAGACTCCTGACCAGCTTGAAAAACAGCTGTCTTACCAAAAACGTTTATTGCATAGAGCGGTAGAGAAGATGCATATTGATGGTAAACCCTTTGATCCAGCTTTTACACGTATTTTTATGCTAACAGATAAAGATCTCAGAATCAATGAAATCACTCTTTCCAGCGCAGCTAAAGTAACCGGTATTTTTTTTGAATACAAAGCTAAGGAAGTGCCTTTAGAAGAAGAAAAAGCTTGTATTGCAGAAATAGATGCTATGCCAACTCATACGGTAGATCAAATCTGTAATGCGATTGAAGCTGATTTACAAGCTGATCCCATCAAAATAGTAGACCTTCACAAGATTTCCCATCTTTTGGAGAAATTAGGTGGTTTTGCTTCTTCTTCTGCATGTGTGGAGAGGGAATACACGATTGATGGACAAGAGCGTCATTGCACAGCGATCATTTTGAGAAATCGTCAAGATCTAGTCAATGAAAGATATTTTCAATTACGAAGCATGTATGGTTCAGAATACGATCTGCGAGAAATGCCACCTAAATGCGATTATCCTGTATCTTGGCTTCAAAAGAAAAAGACAACGGAAGAAATACATGAGCAGCTATCTTATCAAAAGGAGCTTTTACAAAAGGCTGTAGAAAAGATGTGTATAAAAGGAGTTTCTTTTGATCCGCTTTTTAAGCGCATTTACATACCGACAGATCAAGAGCGCTTAGATAATGGAGCTTCTGTCTTTAATATAGCTCAAACAGATATGATTCTTTTTGTATATGCAAAACCAGAGAACAAGGATTTACCAGTACATACAGTAGATCAAGTATGTGAAGCGATTCAAACAATGGCAACAGCTGAAGTAGTACCTGCCAACATAGAAGAACCAAATGCAATGAGTACAACGTTAAAAGTAGCAGGAGAAGTTTTCGGTTTTTTTTTGCAACTATCGAAAGAGTATTAAAGGGTATTTTCCATTTTTTTGTTTGGGGAATTGGAGCAATTAGGCAGATGCTTTGGGAATGATTTTTGTTTTAATCCCGTTTACCGTTGGAAAGTTTGCTATCCCTTTAGAAGAATATGTCATTTATGAAGAGGATTTAGTGTCCCTTAACTCAGAAGAAGATCGAATAAAAAAACAAGCATTTTTATATCTTGCAAGACGCTCTTTTTTTAGAGAAGAGTTAAGTTTAAAACTTACTCAAAAGGGATTTTCTAAAGGATCGATTGATAAGGTTTTAGATTTGTGCATCAAGCAAGGGTTTTTAGATGATCAAAAATTAACCCGGCAATTAGTAGAAAAAGCAAGAGATAGAGGATTTGGATCAAAGGCTATTTGGTTTAAACTCTGTTATAAAGCAGGAATAAATCGCTCTGTTTTACAACAAGTCATTTTAGAAACAGAAAAAAATCAAATGGGAACTTTGCAAAAGCTTATCCAAAAAAAATCTCATCAAATCCAGCTTTTAGACCCTAAACAAAAGAATCGATGGATTGCAAAAATGCTCAGACGTGGTTACTGCTATGAAGAGATTATGCGTTGTTTGGCAGAAGTTTAGTGGCTTTAAATTTCTATAACAAGGTATAACAACCATTTTCTTATGATGTGGTTATCTATATGCATATCGGAGTTTTAGGGATTAGCTATAAATCTGCTGAGATTGGCTGTCGTGAGCAAATTGTAGCTGCTTATCAGAAACTGATCAGCAAAGAGCTTGTACAAGATGCGAGTTGGATTTTACTTGCTACTTGTGCTCGTATTGAAATTTATTTTAGTGCAAGTGACTTAAGCATAGCGCATAGCGTATTATTAAATGCTCTGCGCTCGGAACTTTGTTTTGATTTAGAACACAAGCTATACGCTTATTTTGGTATGGATTGTTTTTTGCATCTAGCTCGGGTCACTTCTGGACTAGACAGTGTTATTCTCGGTGAGTCAGAAATCCAGAGACAAGTGAAAGAGGCTTATCAATTAGCATCTAAAAAAAAACTGCCTCACGATTTGCATTTTCTGTTTCAAAAAGCTCTGCGATTGGGTAAAATCATTCGTACGCAATTTCCCTTTGTAGAAAAAAAACTAGGGATTGATAAAGAATTATTTTTATTGGCAAAGTGCTTTAAACTACAGACATCTGCCGTTTTGTTTATTGGGTTTTCAGAGATCAACCGTAAAATTATTAGCTATTTTAAATCTAAAGGCATGAAACAGTTGTCTTTATGTACGCGCAATAGACAAGCAGCTCTTGAGTGGAGTAAAAAAGAAGATGTCTTCCTACTGGATTTTTCTCAAATCGAATTAAGTTCTCAATTTCCCATGGTAATCTGTGGAACTTATACAAATCAACCTATCTTGCATGCTCATCAGTTTGTTGATGCTAAGACGCGTTTAATCGTAGATTTAAGCATGCCCAGGGCTGTAGATCCATTTCTTTCTCGCCATTTTAGTATGAGCTTGTTAAATATAGAGCATATCAATGCGATCATTGAAACAAAGCAACAGAAAAATGTTCTTCAGATTCAAGAAGCAGAAACCATGTTATTTCAATCGATTCAGCGTTATTTAGCGCTATTTCAAAGTAGCAAAAGAGGCTATGAATGCGTCGTATAATTCTATTTTTACTATTGGTTCCTGTTTTCCTCTGCTGTGCTAAGGAACCCAAGGAAGTAGAAGATCATAGCATAATTATGATTCCATCTCATACAGTCTATGAAGGAGATTATTTTGCTTCAGGAGATAGTGTAGAGATTTCAGGGATTGTCAATGGAGATGTATATCTCATTGCTGGACAAGTAGTTGTTGATGGGATAATAAATGGAGACCTCATTTGCTGCGCAGGGAGTGTGGATATTTCAGGAAAAGTGTCAAATAATGCACGTTTATTAGCAGGTCAGGTTTTATTAAGCGGGGAAATCGGACGTAATATTACGGCTGTTGGAGGCAATGTTCAGTTACTTAAACAATCCTCTGTTGGAAAAAATGTTGTGATAACAGCTGGGAATGCCGATTTAGCAGCCCATATCGGATCAGAGGTAACCGTTATAGCCTCTCATTTACGTGTGTCTTCAACTATTGGACAGGACTTGCATGCTATTGTAGGTTTAATGAGACTTACTTCACAGGCGCATATTAGTGGAGATGTAGACTACCGAAGCAACTCAGATGCATGGATTGACCAAGGAGCTACTGTCGTAGGAACAATTACCCAACATCCTTCTTTTGTGCGCAATTTGGTAAAAGGTACATGGATTCAAAAGATATTAGTGGGTTCTAAACTGCTTACTCTTTCCATGAATTTTTTGTACAGTCTTGCTATTGCTTATTTATTATTGAGGCTTTTTCCCAGAAATTTACAGTCAGCTCTTCTCTCTTTGCAGGGACAACCGTGGCGTTCTTTAAGCACAGGACTGATTACACTGATTGTTTTACCCCTTTGTTGCTTATTGTTATTAATGACTGTTTTAGGAGTACCATTTGCTCTAACACTCATTGCTTTAAACATCGTAGGATTTTATACAGCTAAAGTATATTTTATTTTCTGGGGATCGGATTGGTTATCTAGCAAAATCAAATGGAGAATACACCGATTAGCTGCTTTTGCCGTCGGTTTGGTCGTCTATTTGATTATAAGTTCTATACCAGGAGTAGGTAAAATCTTTTCCTTAGCTGCAATGGTGTTTGGGCTTGGAGCAGCAGTTACAGCGCAGACTAAACGTTACCACATGGGTCTTTAAAATTCTGCATGACCAGGAAATCTAGGAAAAGGGATCGTATCACGAATGTTCTCCATTCCCGTGACAAATAATACCAGACGCTCAAACCCTAAACCAAAGCCTGCATGTGGAACAGTCCCATAGGTACGCAGTTGCATATACCACCAATAGTCCTCTGGGTGTAAACCAAACGAGCGTAGTTTTTTTTCTAACACATCTGGACGTTCTTCTCTTTGAGCTCCTCCAATGATTTCTCCAATTTTTGGAACTAAGACGTCCATAGCGGCTACTGTTTTCCCATCAGAGTTTTCCCTCATGTAAAAAGCTTTGATTTTTTCTGGATAATCCGTGAGGATCAGGGGTTTTTTACAGTATATTTCTGCTAAATAGCGCTCATGTTCTGATTGTAGATCAATACCCCACTCTACAGGAAAAACAAAGCTTTGTTCTGATTTTTGTAAAATAGCAATAGCTTGGGTATAGGTTAGGTGAGCAAATTCTGCTTCAGCTACTTGTTGCAGACGATTCAATAATCCTTTTTCTATAAACTTCTCAAAAAAGGCTAAGTCCTCTTGGCAGTTATCTAAGGCATATCGAAGGACAAACCGCAAATAAGCTTCTGCGCATTCACGGTTATCATCGAGGTCAGCAAAAGCCATTTCCGGCTCAACCATCCAGAACTCGGCTAGATGACGAGAAGTATTAGAATTCTCTGCACGAAATGTAGGGCCAAATGTATAAACATCGGAAAGAGCGCAAGCAAATGTTTCTGCATTCAGTTGTCCTGAGACTGTAAGATAGGCTGGTTTATGAAAGAAATCCTCTGTAAAGTTCACGCTACCGTCGGAGTGTCTTGGTGAGTTATTGATATCTAGTGTGGTGACGAGAAATTGTTTGCCCGCTCCTTCACAATCAGAGGTCGTGATAATAGGTGTATGTAGATATAAAAACTCTCTTTGTTGGAAAAATAGATGAGTGGCAATGGAAAGAGCATTGCGTATTCTAGCAATAGCTCCTTGTGTATTCGTACGTGGGCGTAAATGAGCAAGAGAGCGTAAAAACTCAAAAGAGTGTCGTTTTTTTTGCAGAGGGTAATCTTCAGGACAGCTACCAAAAAGATGAATGGAATGAGCTTTTAATTCCCAGCGCTGCCCTTTGCCTAAACTCTCTACTAATTCGCCTGTTACTGAAATAGAAGCTCCTGTAGAAAGTTTTTTTAAAAGATCCTCATAAAAGGGAAGTGAAGCATCCACCACAATTTGCAGAGAAGAAAGCGTAGAGCCGTCATTTAGTTCAATGAAGCTAAAGCTTTTTTGTGCTCTAATTGTACGAATCCATCCACATACAGTGATCACACTTCCTATTTGAGAGGATTGGATCAATCGAATTTTACTATGTTTCATAAATCTGCAAATTCTCTTAACATGGCAATTTCTTTTTCCCAAAGAGGAGGGCCATCGGGGGTTTCTAAGTATTTAGGAAGACGGCGAGTCTTTGGGTTCTTCATCAGCGCTTTGAAACACTCTATACCAATCTCTCCTTTACCCAAAGGAGCGTGTCTATCGCGACGAGATCCTAAAGGTTTTAGCGAGTCATTAAGGTGGAAAGCGTATAAATGCTTCATCCCAATAATTCTCTCAAAGTCTTTTAATGTCTTTTCTAAGCCAGCTTTTGTACGGATATCGTAACCCGCTGCAAAGATATGACAGGTGTCTATACACACACCGATAGGGATTTTTCTATGGAGTTTTTCAATCAAATAGGCTAAATGTTCAAAGCAGTACCCTACTGTAGATCCTTGACCTGCAGTTGTTTCAAGCAGAAGACGAGTAGCTCCATGGGAGATAAGCTCTTCGAATTGCTCTAAGCTAGCTACAATATTATTTAGACATTGCTCTTCTGTTGCTCCTACAGCAGAGCCAGGATGAAAGTTTAAGAAGGAAACCCCCAGCTTTTGACAGCGGATCAACTCTTCTTCAAAAGCCTTCTGACTTTTATGTAAAACGGATGGATTAGAAGAACCTAAATTAATCAAATAACTATCGTGGCTCATCAGCTGGCAAAGTCCGGTTGTTTTTACCGCTTCTTGAAAAAGTTCTGCTTGCTCTTGGGTAATTTCTTTACCTGACCAGCGTTTTTGATTGCTGGTAAAAAACTGTACAGTAGTCGCACCAATTTCCTGCCCCATCCAAATAGCATTTTGAGCTCCGCCTTGGGCAGAGGTATGAGCGCCGATTAATAACTCAGAG
Source organism: Candidatus Rhabdochlamydia porcellionis (assembly GCF_015356815.2). GTDB lineage: Bacteria > Chlamydiota > Chlamydiia > Chlamydiales > Rhabdochlamydiaceae > Rhabdochlamydia > Rhabdochlamydia porcellionis. Next base: position 1,179,013 of record NZ_CP075585.1, on the reverse strand, counting down.
CTAGGGATTTTAGACATTTAAGATATCCAATTAGATTAAAATTATGGTCTATCCTAGTTGATAAGTAGCTTAAATGTCTAGAGGACTGCACTATTTTATTAGTTTGCTTTTTTCATGTAGCTTACGTAAGTAAATTCGTAGCTTAAAGTCCATTTCAAAATCAAAGAGAAATAAACAAAATTGAGATAGATAATCTTAAATCTAACCTCATCAAGCATAGCTTAATTTCATCTGTTTTATAAATTTAATAAAAAATTAATAATTTATTAACAATTATAATGTATAATAACTGTTTATTAAACTTAATAAGTTCATTTAAGTAAAAGATCAAGAATATGACAAAAATTATTTTAGATTCCACTATTCAGGTTCCACAAAAGGTTGCAACAGGCAACTCTGGAAAGAATGAGTTAGGTGATTTTTTTGATAAATATGTTGGCCCTGAAGAAATAAAAGTAAATCAGACGGCTTTTTATGACTTAGGATTTGACCCTGATTTTTCTATTGATGGAAATACTTTTTATAAAAAGCAATCTCCTTATAAAGAACAACCCGGGTTCAATTTTTTTCATTTTCTGATTAAGATGGTTTATAATGCCATAAAATATTTTTTTCAAACTCCAGAAGAAAAAGCTTTTCAAGAATTGATAAAAATAGAAAAAAGCTGGCAGGAGGCTGCCCAGGCAAAAGGAATGTTATATTTTGAGAACACTGATAATATCAATAAAATTTTTTGGCAGGGCAAGGCTCCTTACGTCTGTGATTTAAAAGAATACCAGTTCTTTAAACAGTTATCTAAGATAGCCAGCATAAATGAACCCGTTAAGCAAGTTTATTCTAATCAATTGCTTCGTCCAGTACATGCTTTTAATCGTCCACAAAAGCTTAATCAAAGCAAAAAAAATATTTTAAATCAAGAAGATACAGGCAAAGAAATTCGTAACGGAGATGTTGCCCGTCTAAGTAGGTGGGGTTTTGCATTATTAGATAATCACACAAAAAACTACCGTATAAATCATAAAGATTTTTTGAAAAAGATAGATAAAGAAGAGATAGATGAAAAGGGAAATGAATCAAAGCTTTCTGACAAATTAAAGCTTTCTGTAAGAGAATTAAGACTTGCTCTTCGTGAGGAGGACTATAAGGAGTTTAGTGAGAAATTAGAGGTATTTAAACAGAGTTGGAATAAATATGTAAAATCTCATCCGCTTCTAGAAGAATTATCTGTTGTGTATTCACAAGAAGATTTTTTTGAAGAGAAATATCAGATTTTGGAAAACCTTTATCAAGAAATGCAAGCTCCTAATGCTTATTCTAAGAAAGATTTTCTAACAATTGTTAGCAAGAAATTTGCAAAAGCATCTGAGAAAGAAGAAAAATGTTCAAAAAAACTATATAAAATGTTTCTTTCTAAATTTCCTAATAGCGATACAGCTAAAGAAATTTTAGAAGGTCAAAAACTAGCTTTATGTAAAGAGTTAGCTGTCAAAAGCTAACTCGTATAACTAGTTATTGTGAGCTAAAAACTCGCAAATTAACGGCACATTAATCAAAATAGGAAAAGGTATCTGATCGATTGCAGGGGAGATGAGAAGTTGTCCTGAAAAAGTACCAGCATCCAAAGAGAGGTACTCAGGGATATCACCAGAGCTAATTACGCTTTTTTGGATTTTATCATTTTTTTGAGACTTTTCTTTAATAGAAATCGTCATTCCCGGTCGGACAAAAAATGACCTGCGATCTACTTTCTTACCATTTACCAATACATGTCCATGAGATACTAGCTGCTGAGCTGCGAAAATAGTCGGTGCTAATTTCAGGCGGTAAACCATATTATCTAATCTGCACTCTAATCGCTCGATAAAGAGGGTAGGGGCATTTTTCCCTTGTTCTTTTGAGCTTTCTTTTGCGGCTTCTTGTACAGCTTTCTCATAGTAAAGTACCACTTGGGTGGTAGTCAGCATGCCATAAACAGCTTTTAGTTTTTGTTGCTCTTCCAGCTGAAGGCCATAATCAGACTTTTTTTTTCTTTTACTTCCATGCATTCCCGGAGGATTTGGCTTATGTAGTAATGGATTACGAGCTTTGCCGAATATATTTGCTCCAAAACGTCTTGCAACACGATTTTTTGGACCGGTGTATCGAACCATGGTATCTCCTAATAAAGACTGCTTACTTTAATGATATAAAGAGATGTATGCTAATCTACCTGTGATTTTTTGTAAATGGAGCTTTTTTTGTTAAAAAATAATATATGATATTGTCAGGTTTGTTTTTCAGCGTTATACTCCTTCTTTAAACAAGGGAATTTAAGAGTTATGCAAAAAGATTATTGGATTGTAGCTTATTATATCTTTACCCCCATTGAAGATCCTTTGGAAGAGGTAAAAAGACATCAAAAATTTCTAGAAAATAAAGACATTAAGTGTCGGATCTATATTGCTCATAATGGGATTAATGCTCAAATGAGTGGTTATAAAACCGATGCTCAAGTCTATTTAGAGTGGATGAAACAGGACGCACGTTTTAAAGAAATTTCTTTTAAAATAGATTTTTACCATGAGCATGCGTTCCCTAAAGCCTCTATAAAATTTCGGAAACAGCTTGTAGCCTTAGATGAAGAAGTAGATTTGGAATTAACAGGGACACATCTTTCTCCTAAAGAATGGAAAGAGATGTTAGAAAATCGCGATGAAAACGTTTTGCTACTTGATGTACGTAATCAATATGAATGGGAACTTGGTCATTTTGAAGGAGCTGAGCTTCCTTGTTTAAAAAACTTTAGAGATTTTTCCCCTTATGCAAAAAAATTAAAAGATCATTATGACCCTGACCAGACAAAGGTCATGATGTACTGTACCGGTGGTATTCGATGCGAACTATATTCTGCTTTGCTAAAAAAAGAAGGTTTTGCTGAAATCTATCAGTTAGATGGTGGCGTGATTAATTATGGGAAACAAGAAAGCACTGCATATTGGAAGGGCAAATTATTTGTATTTGACGATCGCTTATCCGTTTGTATTGATGAAAAAATAGATGAGGTAATCAGTCAGTGTGCTTATTGCAAAACAAATAGTGATACATATTATAATTGTGCAAATATGGATTGTAATGAGCTTTTCTTATGTTGCCCTGCTTGTGCAAAAAAGCTCAAAGGCTGTTGCAGCAATACTTGCATGTCTGCTAGTAGGGTAAGGCCTTATCAGACAGCCGTGCGCCCTAAGCCTTTTCGTCGGTATTCCAAAGAGAGCGAATTAAATTAAGCATGAGCTTTTGTGTGTCATCAAGCACAACGGTAAGGCCTGGTTTGATTCCCTCTTCGGAGAGCTCAAAGGCTTTCATGGTGTTGCAAATGCGCCCATCAAGACGTATGCCTATCCCTTGAATGCCAATCATATTTCCCCAATCTGCAAACATGGTAAGAGTAAGCTCGCATGCGGTGATCAGAAAGAAGATTTCTTTATCTGGATGGGCAAAAATGAGCTCGAAGCATTTTTCTCCAATATAGTGAACGGTAGGAATAAATAAAGGAATAATATGAGCTCTGTCAGGTAGAGCATTTACTGCTTTACCAATAAAACACTGACGACATACCGGATGATTGGGATCGTGAATACAGTCAGCTGAAAACCGTTTTGAAGGGCATTCAAAAGGTTTATGGCAATAAGAAAATCCTATGACAAGAAGATAGTTTTTATGGGAAACTAAGCGCTTTTCAAAGGAAGCCAAATCTTTTACCCCATAAAAGAAAAGATCTTGGTCTCGAGAGTAAGGTTTTGTAAATAAAGAAGAGATAAAACGATAGCTATGTTTTATTGGCGCACGAAAAAAATAGCGCCAAAAAATTTTTTTCTTATCGCGGGTGAGTAAATATTTTGTACTTTTCCATGTAAGATTGCAGGCGGTGTCTTTGGTAATACCAAGCATTTGTGGAAGGGAGGAAAGGGTTTTTAACGGATGGGTTTTTTGATAGGATTTTTGCTCTTGATCCCATTTTTTTTCTGCTTCTTCCCAGCTGGATTGGTTATTCCAAATCTTCAATTTGTGATTCATAAACTATGAATATAGTTTAAAAGGAGATATTTGTGTCAGAGCTATTTTATCATTTGGATATTTCTCAAAAATCTCAAATGGTTATTACATTGTCAAAAAAGTTTTTCCAGAGAAAAGAAGCCTTGCTAATAGCTAAATCTCTGTTAGAAAAAAACGCACTAGACCTTTTATGGAAAAAATCACCTATCCATGTAGAAGAGGGAACAAGGTTTTCTATCTCCTCAGAAAGTGCATTTGCATTACTTAAACTTCTTAGTGGTACAGGTAGATTGCTCTATAAAGGACAAAAGATCATTATCGATCCTTTTACAAGAGCAGAGGGATTTGTTCAAGCAAAAGTCTTAAATGAGACACAAGTAGAAATCTGCGCAAGATTTAAACTTGGTAGGCAAGAAGAGTCTTTATCCAGTTGTACAGCTGTTTTTTGGGGAAGTCCTCAATGGATTCTCTATGCTGGAGTTATACGTCTATTAGACACAGAAGCATCTTCAAAATGGCTAAAAACCTCAGAGACTATCTTACAAGAAAAAGAACTACAGGAGTTTCTAGAGGAAACAGGGGGTGTAACCTGGTTAGGAGAAATTTCAAAAGATCCTTTGCCTTTTATTTGTTTAACAGATCGACATGGAGGATTTGCCAATCTATGGTTTGATTATGGGATACGAGGAAAAATACCAGCTTTTGAAGAAAAAGAGTTTTTTTGGCGTAAAAAAAACCTGGAAAAGCAATGGGAACAAGACTTGTTAGAAACTGATTTTAGCAAAAAAAAAGTGGGAGACTCCTTTTATTATTGTCCTCTAGATAAAGTAGCCAAATGTATTACATTCTTAATTAAAATTGGTTGGGAGGTATTTGATCATCAAAATAAGCAAGTGGTTTGTTTAGGACAAGAGACTCTTTTGCTAGAAGAGCGTAAGCAAGCTTGGCTTGTACGGGCTGAGTTTGATTATCAAGGCTACAAAGCTAATTTGCAACAGGTAATAGGAGCTTTTAACCGTAGATCTTGCTTTGTAGAATTAGCTGCTCATACAGTTGGTTTAATCGATTTGAAAAAAATAGAAGAGAAATGGGCGGACTTTTCAGAGTTAGAGTTTGATCAAGAGGGGGTCTATCTTCCTTTTAGACAACTAGGATTGCTCTCTGATGGAAAGAATCCTCTAGAGATCTTTAAGCAGCTAAAGCAGCCTATTCAACCAATTATTCTAGGAGAAAAATTCAAAGGACAACTGTTTACCTATCAGAACCAAGGTTTAAGCTGGCTTTCTTTTCTAGAGAAAAATCAAGTAGGAGGACTTTTAGCCGATGAAATGGGTTTAGGAAAAACCATCCAAATAATAGCCTTTCTTTCACAACTAGAGCTTAAACAGTCTTGTTTGATTGTGGTTCCTACCTCTTTGTTATTTAATTGGCAAAATGAATACGCTCGGTTTTTTCCCAGTTGCTCAATTCATGTGCATGCAGGCAAAAAGAGAATGAAAACCTTTCCCCATATTCCATCGATCATTCTTACTTCCTATGCTGTTTTACGTATAGATCAGGCTTTGTTTACTTCTTTAGATTTTCAATTGATTATCTTAGATGAAGCACAGATCATTAAGAATCCAGATAGTCAAATAGCTGAAGTGTGTTTTCAATTAAAAGCAAAGATGCGAGTGGCTATTACAGGAACCCCCATAGAAAATAAACTAGAGGATCTCTTTTCACTTTTTCATTTTCTTAATCCAGGGTTATTAGGTGAGCGTAAACAGTTTCAAGCAGAAGTGCTTGCATCTCAAGTGGACGGTCGTTATGTAAAACGCATGCAAAAGCTCATTAGGCCATTTATCTTACGTCGCACAAAAAAGCAAGTAGCGTTTGATCTTCCAGAAAAACTCGAACAGACCATTTGGGTAGAGATGGGTGAGGAGCAGCGTAACATTTATGAAAAATATCTACAGTCCACTCGTGTTAAGCTTTGTTCAAAAGAAACGAATCAACAGATGCAGATCTTAGAAGCCATTCTACGTCTCAGACAAATTTGCGCTCATCCTTTGCTAGTAGACTCTACTGCTCAAGATCTTTATCAATGTAGCGGAAAATTTTCCAAGGTTATGGCTGATTTGGAAGAAGTAGTAGGAGAAAAAAGAAAGGTTCTCTTTTATAGTCAATTTACTTCAATGCTACATTTGATGAAAAAAGAGGCTCAAAACCGCGATTGGAAATACGTCTATTTAGATGGAAGCACAAAAAACCGAGAACAGGTCGTATCTCAGTTTCAAGAAGATGATCAAACCCTTCTTTTTTTTATTAGCTTAAAAGCAGGAGGAGTTGGTTTAAATTTGACTAAGGCTGACTATGTCTTCTTGTATGACCCTTGGTGGAATACAGCAATAGAGAATCAAGCTATTGATCGAGCCCACAGGTTAGGAAGGTTTAACCAAGTGATTGCTAGGCGCTATGTAACTGTTTTAAGCATTGAAGAGAAAATCATGCGACTTAAAAAACATAAACAACAGCTCTCCCAAACCCTAATGGAAGATTTAAGCAACATAGAAACCCTTTCTTTAGAAGATTTGATCCAGCTACTAGATTGAAACCAAAAGGGGCACTATAGAGCCTTGCTCTATAACTCATGCCCTGGAACTGGGAATACCCGACTGGCCCCAATTTAGCTACCATCTCGACCAAATAGCTTCGAAAGAAAGGCAGTTTCTTTTAGAAGTAGGTAGTGCCTGTGCCTTTCTAAAAAATGTAGGAGATCAGGAATACAGCCGGTTTGTCATAGAGATTCTTAGTTTGGAAGGTTTAGAAAGTTCGAGAATTGAAGGAGAATTTCTTGATAGAAAAAGCTTGCAATCATCGATTAAACAACACTTTAGCTTGCGCGTATCTCCCAACCAAGAGACCAATAAAGAATCTCGAATGGCTAAACTTCTTTGCGATGTTTATCAATCCTTCGATCAGCCATTGACTCAAGAGATGCTCTTTAGATGGCATTTCGAACTGTTTAATAATCAATCAAATATTGTTGATTGTGGAAGATACCGCACTCATATTGAACCCATGCAGATTGTTTCTCATTGATATGGCTCTTCAAAGGTTTTTTTTGAACCCCCTCCATCAGTAAAAGTCCCTGATGAAATGGCAGCATTCATTAATTGGTTTAATTCTACAAATGCATCTCTATCTATTCTAGCAAAGGCGGCCATTGCTCATGTATATTTTGAAAGCATTCACCCTTTTGAAGATGGAAATGGCAGAATCGGCCGTGTTTTAGTGGAAAAGGTTCTTTCTCAAGGCATTGGACACCCTGTATTAATTGCTGTTTCAAAAATATTAGAAAAACAAAAAAAAGAATACTATGCAGCTATTGAAAGATGTAATCACACTCTAGAAATAGATCACTGGATTGCATTCCTTGCAGATGTGATCCTGCAGGCTCAAAGTCAATCGATGAGCCTTCTTTACTTTTTGATTGAAAAATCAAAGCTGTTGACAGCTCTTTCTGGGCAACTCAATCCACGTCAGGAAAAGGTTTTATTGAGGATGTTTGCAAAAGGTCTAAGCGGTTTTCAAGGAAGATTGAGTGCTGATAACTATATTGCGATAGTAAAAACCTCTAGAGCAACAGCAACACGCGATTTAGCAGATCTAGTTCATAAAAAGGCTTTAGTAAAAACCGGAGAACTTCGCTACACCCGTTATTGGTTAAATCTATCCACAAGAATTAGTCCTCTTCTTTAATATCTTGCTCGATCATTTCCTTAGCTGCAAACTTAAGTGTTTTAAGCCCTTCAACAAAGCCAATTTCTTTAAGTAAAATATCGAGATAGCGCAGTTCTGTCTGGAGTTGATCATTGACCGATTCTAATTCGGAAATCTTTTTTAGCAGTTCTTCTTTTTTCATAAAATTATCTCTTCAATTAGGCAAAAAAGGGATGAAATAATGCCTTTGATTTATCTGTATACATACTTAAACAAGGATTTTTTAAGATATAGATGAAAATGAATCAATATAAATTTTTTAATATAACTCATTTATTTGCAGTTAATTGCAATTATTAAAAAATAGTTTTTAAATAATTTAATTTTTCATAACTCATTAACAATTGTTTGTTATAATAGAAGCTCTTAATAATAAGAACAATATAAAAAGAGGATTTATGAGTGCAAATATAAATACAAGAGTTTCTGCATCTTGTACCTGTTTTGCAAAAAGTGACCTTATCAATACGATTTCTTTGGCAGCGATTAAACAAAGTTATACCTAGAGAGCTAAATCCATCTCGAATTGTAATAGAGCCTCTTTAATCGAAAGATCGTAAGCAAAGCCTCCTATGTTGTTAGCCGCTACGACTCGATGACAGGGAATAAAAAGAGGAAATGGGTTGATTTTACAAGCAGATCCGACAGCGCGAGCTGCTTTTGGATGACCGATTGTAGAAGCAAGATTACCATAAGTGACTAGCTGTGCAAAAGGTAGATTTTGCAAGTGAATCAATACTTTTTGGTAAAATAGAGGGAGCTTGGGTAGGTTAAGACTTAAAGGGCTGGGATCTTTTCGATAACTGTACTGAGTTAACCATTTTATAATGGTTTGTATTGTATCTAGGTCGCATTCTTTAGAGATACAGCATGCAAAATGCGATGACTTAGTCAGGGTTACTTTAGATAGAATGCTGCCTTTGCATTCTATCTGTACACAAATAGAGGGACCTTGATTAAATGAATATTGCATAAGCTTTTAGCAAGGGAGAGCGTATCCTAAGTTGTGCTATCGGATGTGTATTTTTACATCCTCTGAGATATCTGCAACCATTTGATCCATTTGGTTATAATCATCAAATTTATTTTTATTAACAGGTTGTCCCGCATAAAACCAATATTGCTGAATATCAGAGTCCGTGTAATAAATAGTAGATCCGTGCTTAAGGTCATTTTCCCAATTAATTTCCTGAGTTAGTAAATCACCATCGGTGTAATGCCTTTCAGTTCCATTTTTTTGGTTATTTAAATAAGAAATTTCTAGATAGCGGTTGCCATTTCTAAAATAAGTAGCTTTTCCGTGTAGCTGCCCGTTCACCCACTCTTCTAAAGCAAGAGGTTCTCCGCTAGCTGTAAATGTTTGTTTATTCCCATTGAGTTTGCCTAGGGCATAATAGGAGATTGATTCGGGAGCTCCATTTGGGTAATACGTTTCTTTTTTTACTGTATAACCGTCTTCCACTATTTCTTTAGAAAGCAGCGTTCCTGTTTGATCTCGAGAAATGCGAATGCCATCTCCTTTTTCTACCCGTGCCTCTATTTCATTTAGAGCAGTAAAGTATTGTCCTTCTATGAGTTCATTTCCTGCGTATTCTTCAACCATCATAGGACAACCTTCTATATACCAACTGGTAAGGGAACAGCGTTGAGGAGAGAGTTGAATCCATTCTTGTAAAGGCATGGAATTAGAATTATAACTCGTTTCTTTAACTCTTTGTCCTTGATTATAGATAATGCATTTTTCAATCGCTTGACTATGAGCAAAGGTATAAGTAGTAGGGCCGTGTAACTTGCCATTTTCATAGGTAGATGTAACGGTCACGCCATCACTAAGAGCTGTGATTACCTGTCCTGGATAATTATGCTCTTGCCATTCCTCTTTAGGAACAGGGTAACCGTATTTGTGGATATAACGCTTAGATATAACGCTCGTCTTTTCGCTGTTATCATGAACGCAGCCAGATAAGATAAAAGCCGTACCGCTCATAAGGATAAACAGGTGTCTTTTCATGATGAACCTCATTTTAAGATAAAATATGTAATTGTTCTAACTCTTTCATCACTGTTTCTATAATCCGGCTATGTTCCTTTTCAACAGCTTCAAAGGCAATGGTTTTAAGTTTGTCGCGATAGAACAGACGAAAAGTTATGTTTTTTCTATCTTTGCCGATTTGAGAGCTTTTGTAAAGATCTAAAAGAGTAATTTTCTCAAGAAGTGAAGAAGAGTTTGCTTTAATGATCTTTAAAATAGAGTCAACAGGTATTTTATCTGCTATGGTAATTGTCCAATCTCTTTCTGATCCAGGGAAAGAAATAAGGGGTTTAACAAGAGGAGTTTGTTTAATAAAAGGTGTAAGCTCTTCTATATTTATTTCCGCAAAATAAATTCGCTGTTCAATACTAAGAGCTGAACTATGTTTAGGATGCAGTTCTCCTAAAGAGCCGATAATATTGTCTTGGCACATGATAGCTGCTTGTCTATTGGGATGAAAGTTATGCAAGTGTGAAGGATGAAAACTAATGGGTTCGACATGAAGAAGCGTGCACAGGTTTTCAATGATCCCTTTTAAATCAAAAAAATCATAAGCTCGAGGTTTGGGATCGATGTGGTAAGGAAAATTTTTCCCGGTTAGAATAATTCCAATAGCCGATTGTTCAATATATTTATCTTTTAAATGGAAGTGGATTTTACCTATTTCAAATCCTGATAGGTCTTGATTTTCTCGATCATAGTTGTGTTTAACGACTTGCAAAAGGCCTGGTAGAAGAGAAGATCTTAAAACAGATTGATCAAGTGAATGAGGTTGTAATACAGAAATGGAAAAGCCAGCAGGAAATGTGTTTTCAGAGGTTTTTTTAGACTGGTCTGGGCTGATCAGATTACAGGTTATAAACTCTTGAAGGCTCTCTTCTAGCAAATAAGTACGAAGTTGTTTTTCTAACTGATAAGCCGCACAATGCACAAGAGGAGAAGAAATATGAATAGGCGTTGTTTTAACAATATTGTTATAACCATACAACCGAGCTATTTCTTCAATCAGATCAATTTCGGACTTTAAGTCATTTCGAAAAAAAGGAACAAGAACTTGAAATTGCTCTGTAGATTGTTCAATTACATGCATATCTGCAGAAAAGAGGATCGTGAAGATATCTGAAGGAGTTAGTTGTGTACCTAAGATGTTATTTACACGTTTTGCTCTGCAAATGATTTTTTTAGAAGCAAAAGAACTTGTCTTTTGATCAATCATTCCTTTAACAATTTTTCCACCTGCGATTTTTTGTAGGAGGTAAACAGCATAATCTAATGCTTTAGGAATAAAGTTAGGATCTATTCCTTTCTCTAATCTTTGTGAGGCATCGGTCTTTATTTTAAGCCATTTACTACTTTTACGAATCGATTGTGGGGTAAAATAAGCAGCTTCAATTAATATATCAGATGTCTTATCTGAAACAGCAGAACTCTTTCCTCCTATAACACCTGCAAAAGCTAAGGGTTTTTCTGGATCGCAAATCATCAAAACATCTGGAGGAATGAGACGGTTTACCGAATCGAGAGTTTCTAATTCAGAAAAGTACGTTTTAGAAGTAACTTGAAGAGTATGATCCGCAATGGTTTGGTAATCAAAAATGTGTAGAGGTTGACCTAACTCTTGTAAAATGAGGTTTCCCACATCCACAACGTTATTAACACTACGAAGGCCTGCTTGTTCTAATTTTTTTTGCAACCAAAGAGGTGAAGGCCCTACAGAAACCCCTTGCAGTATTCTGCAGGCATATCTTTCGCATTGAATTGGATCAAGAAGGTCTATCTTAATGAGATCTTTTATCAATATTTCTTCTTCTTCTAAAGAAAAAGAAGGGAATTTTAAAGGAATTTGTAAAAGAGCAGATAAATCTCGTGCGATTCCATAGACGCTCATGGAGTGACCTAAATTTGGGGTCAAAGATAATTGAAGAATGGTGTCGTTGAATACTTCCTTTAAATCGGTGCCCTCTTCTATTTGATCAGGCAGCTCCAAAATACCATCTACATTATCTAAAATCCCCAATTCATCTGCTCCGCAGAGCATTCCATAAGACTCAATACCACGTAGCTTGCTTTTTGTGATTTTTACAGATTTGTCATCTGAATAAAGAATTGCACCTATTTGAGCTAAGGCTACACGCATTCCTGTGCGACAATTTTCAGCTCCGCATACCACTTGCAGAACTTGGCTACCGTTGCTTACCTTAGTTACTTTTAAATGATCAGAATTAGGATGGGAGACAACTTCTAAAATAGTTGCTGCTACAACACCACTAAACTTAAGAGGATTTTCGGTTACTTCATCTACCTCGATTCCACCTAGCGTTAACACTTGGCATAAATCATGAGTAGATAAGTTAATATCTATATATTCTTTTAAAGAAGACAATGAGACTTTCATAAAACAAAAAGACAAATTAGTATTAAGCTGTAGATCTTATACCAAATTTGAATATCTCGGAACAAGAAATAATGTGTGCTACTTCTGAAAATAGTTCTTGGATTGCTCGTACAAAGAGGCTTACCCAAGCTTTAATTATTAGTGGGACATTGAACGTTAGTCTGTTAGGTACTTTTTTTTACTTTGTGATTAAGGATAAAAATGATTCTTTATCTATTGAATTAAAACCATTGACTCTTGAGGCAAAATTGTCATCTACTAGTAATTTAGAGGTCCTACGTTCCTATTCCGTTTTACCTTATCAGCAACTCCTTATCTGCTTAGAAAATAAAGATTTTGTGGAACAAGGTATTAAAAAAAGAGATCTTGCTCTTTCTTGTCTTGTTGCTTTTCATCATTTTAATTTAGATAAGGCTCTAGGAGGCATCTCTTTACAAAAGAGATCGATTCTCTTAAGTCAAGAGAAAGGATCGGAGGTTATAGAAGTGCCTGTTTTTCCAGGACTAGCCGACTATCAATTTCAAGCAATTGTTCATTTTGCAAAAACGGAGAAATGGCCCTTTACCTCTCAAGGTCTATTCTATGAGCTAAAACGATCTATTCCACCCTATCACTCTTCCTTAATTAATGCTTTCTCTCTTACCTCAGAATACCACAGTGTTTATATGCTTTTTTCTAAAACAGGGATTTCTTGCTCAACAAAACAAGTAATTGATCTGCTTTGCGAAGGGGAATGGATCGATCTTACAAACTTTAGTTTATCTCAAAGAGTTGCCTTAGATCTATCCATGGAAAGATGCCGCTCATTTTTAGTGACTTATTTGGAGAAAAGATCTAAAACAGCAGCTCTTTTACTATTGGAGAGCAGTCCGGAATTTTGTCTACAACAGTTAGAAGATCGGCATATTTTACTTTTTTTTGATTTATTTAATGACTCTTCTTATCTATTAAAAAATTTATCGAAGGGACTACTTGCATCTCCGCGTACAGATGTTGTATGGCAACTAGCAGCACAGACATTGGGTTATTCGCAAATTCCGGCAAAAAAAATAGAAAAATCAGAGATAAAAAAACCTCTTTACAAAACATATAAAGTACAAGCAGGGGATAACTTATGGAAAATCGCACGGGCACATAAAGTGAGCATTAAAGAAATTATGCAGAGCAATCAATTGGAAACCGATAAAATTCGCCCAGGTCGTTGTTTACAAATTCCTATTCACTAAGGAACAGGATCGTTGCCTCCAGGATGCCAAGGATGGCATTTTACTATACGTTTTACAATCAACCATAATGCTTTATATCCATGAGCATGGATGGCTTCTATTGCGTAATCAGAACAGCTAGGGAAAAAACGACAACAATTACCTAGAAGAGGGCTAATGGTGAGCTGATATAAGCGGATGCATAGAAGGGGAATTTTTTTTAGCATAAGGAATTAGCAGTGGATAGTTTTTCAGATAGTGTATTTATTAAATCTCTATGTTTTAGAGAATGTAAAAAGAAAAAATTCAACCTTTCTTCTTCGGTCTCTTTATAAACAGGACAGATCTCTAATCTATCTTCGTTAGCCAAAAAACACTTATATCCTAATGTTTTTAAAAAATAAATTACATGATTGGGATGGTAATTAAATTGAAGAGTCCATCTTTCAAATAGCTCGACAAATAATATAGGTAAAAATTTCTTAATTAAGCCAAGACCTCCTTTTATTACAGAAAACTCAGCCCCTTCTACATCGCATTTTATGAAGTCTAATCGATTTAATTTTTGGGCAGATGCAAATGTATCTAAAGTGTCCACTTGGCAAGTTATTGGTTTTGCTTTAGAACAATTGATCAGGTTTTTCTCTGAAGCAAGAACGGATCCTTCAGGAAAATAATAATATGTTAAAGAGCCTTTTTTTTCTGATAAACCTATATTAAAAGAAAAGATATTATCGCTTTTATTCAAGTTGATATTTGTAACTAGGTTTTTATAGGTATCTTGTATGGGTTCAAAAGCATATATCTTTGATTGGGGAAGCCTTTTAGAAAACAGTAAAGAGTACCAACCAATGTTTGCCCCTATATCCAGAATAACAGCATTTTTCTTAAGTAGACTGAAGAGAACTTCTTCATCTTCTTTTTCATAGCAATCAAAGTTTAATATATCAAAAGGAACACCTCTTCTATCTAAGCCGTTGAATACTAATTTTATATGATCTTTTCTAGTTGTAAATAGCAGTAAATCATCCTGTATTTCAATTTTATGAATATCAGTATTTTTTAATCTTTTGGAAAGATAGAAAAGTGTTTTGTTAAAAGACTGCATTTGACCTATATAATCATACTTGACTATCTTTTTTTCTTTATAGGCACTAACAAGTTCTTCTATTGGATTTTTACTCATCCTTTTCCTTTTTTAAATTTACTTATCCCAGACTCTAGTACCCTTTTAATGAGATGGATACAAATAGAAAAAGAAATAATGGGGGTTAATATTCCACAAGCAATAGCGGCAATTGTATAGTAGTGATAGTAAAAATAGGTAGAAATAGAAATTCCTGCGATCACCCAAAGGCAAAAACAGCTACCGCAATAAAAAAGACTATCGTAGAATACAGGGTCTAGCCCATTTCCTTTTTCACCTGTGAAAATCCAGCAAATGAATCTTTCGAATTTAAGAGCTAATGGAGTTAATGACTTTTCATATTCTTTACGTGATTTTGGATTAGCTTCCGGGAGCAGTAATTTCATCATATTCTTATGCATTCTTGATTTACTTATGCCTTTGATTTCCATTTCTAAATTGGCTAAAAAGGAAGCATTTAATAAACGATGGTAAATTTCTGCATCAAGTAGCATGATTAATAGAACACCTCTTGATGAAAAAATAGCAACAAGTGCAATAGAGATCATCCTATCAATAGGAGCTCCCACCTCTTTTCCTGATAAAACATAACTGAAAGCAACAAATGTTGCTAATACCCATCCTAGTAATGCAATTTTATATCTTATTTTTAAGATATTATAATGTTTAGTGTAAGAAAAAGCTTTGGAATATAAGCCATAATTGATGGACCTTTCAGATCCATTTAATGGATCAACTATAAATTTTGAGCTTTCTGAAGACTCAGAAGGGGTTATATTTTCATCCATGATCTAGCTTTCCTAGTTCTTTTTCAAAGTTTCTATACAATCTTTTTTCTGATTTTACTGCCAATGTCTTTAATAGCTTTCCATAACCCCAAATACATAGTATGGTAATAGGGGTAAGAAGAAACATTATCCATCTCCAATTGTCGACTCCAAGTAGGAAAGAAATGCAGACGAATAATAGAAAAAGTAAATCCTTGCTATACCCAATGTAAAACTGTAATTTTTTTTGTAAACGTCCATGATGCTCTCTAGAAGAATTAATCATGTGAAAATGTATAGGGAAAAACCATGGATTTTCTTTTTCAAGACGTAGAGCATCAATAAAAGCACTCATGAGTAGTCTTTCTATAAAAATCAAATCAATAGCTGAGATAATTGTATTCATCAAAAATGAAAATACACAAATGAATATGGAAATGGCAATGGAGCTAAATGGTAATATAGGAGGATTAATAGATAGCAGAAAACCAATAGCAGCAAAAGTTCCCATTAAAAGAGTTATGCTCATCTTTCTTAAGATGCATTGTAAAACATCGAAGTGTTGTATTCCTTCTATGTGCTCTTCTAATTGAGCATATACTTCAAGCCTGTACTCGGAAGTGATCCGATGCATTTGGCACTTTCCTTTTTAAAAATTTTAGTTTATCCTATCTGCTTTAAGTTAATACAATATATTTCTTAAAACAAAATGTTTTTTAAAAAAAATGTCTCTTTTAGAACATGTAAAATCCTTCCATACTCCAGTTTCCCTAAGTAATGTTCTTCTGATTGGATGTCAACATATTCTAGAAACTACGCATACGATGCTTCAATCTCTCTATGACTTTGGACTGAATCCTAAAAATATTTTCCTTATTGGAAAATGCTATTCTAGTAGTCGTTCTGTATGGCAAGAAATGTGTCGGGAGGGAATTCAAGTCTCTCTTTTGAGTTTCTCTTTTGAAAGCCATTTAACTTTTGATGATCAGTTTTGTGATATTTTAGTGCAATTTTTGAAAGATGTTCTATCTAGGGTTGACTTTTCAGTATTTAATACAATTATCATTATAGATGATGGGGGACAACTTTTAACATTGTCTATGAAATTTTTTAAAAAATATAAAAATATTATTGGGATTGAGCAAACAACTTCTGGGTATGAAAAAATCAAAATTACCTCTCTTCCATTTCCTGTAATTAATGTAGCTAGAAGCCAAGCAAAATTGATTTATGAGTCTCCCATGATTGCAGATATTGTAATAGAAAAAATTCTTAAACGTTTAAAATCTTTCGAGAAGATTCTTATTATGGGAGGAGGTGCGGTTGGGTCTTCTATCTATATGGCTTTAAAAAATACTTACGAAGTACAAGTTTATGATAAAAAAGGAGGTATCGATTTAGAAAATCATTTGCAAGCAGCGGACATAATTATTGGATGCACTGGAGAAACAAGTATATCTTTTAGTAAATATAAATATTTAAAAGAAGGGTGTATATTAGTCAGTGCTTCTTCTTCAGATCGAGAATTTGATGCGGTGCATATTAGAAGAAGATGCAAAAATATAAAGAGTTGCCATGATAATATTGAAGGAGAACGATGCATTCTTTTGAATTGTGGATTTCCTGTTAATTTTGATGGAGGTAGAAATAGTGTTGCTCCTGAAAAAATCCAGTTTACGAGAGCTTTGCTTCTGGCTGCTATTTTACAGGCTTACGAGATGCCAAAGGACTCTTTAGAAATACTTCCTCTCAGTATGGATGTGCAAAGAGAAATCATTAGCAAATATCTAACCATGCAAAAATTAAATAACATGGAAGAGATCATGCAGAATAGCCAAAGTTACTTCGATAAAAATAAGTAAGATGATTGTCCATTCCAAACGAGAGCTATGTTGATGATTAATCTCATTAGATAAGATTTGAAAGAGTTCATGCATAACGTTGAGTTTTTTATTGAGAACCTCAACACGTTTATTAATATCAAGATAATGAGAAGTACGTCTATAAAAGGGTTCTAGTTCGGGATAGTCCCAAAAGAATTCTGGAGTATCAAGACTTTCGCTATGTAAATTAATAAAATTACGCTCAATGAATATATAACCCATTTTCTGATAGATCTCTTTACGAGAAAGAGGAATTTTACCTTTTTGAGCTAAATCGCTAGGAAGGTGTTTTGTGCGTTCAATATTTTTTTGTACAAGATCT
Source organism: Candidatus Rhabdochlamydia porcellionis (assembly GCF_015356815.2). Lineage (GTDB taxonomy): Bacteria > Chlamydiota > Chlamydiia > Chlamydiales > Rhabdochlamydiaceae > Rhabdochlamydia > Rhabdochlamydia porcellionis. The sequence continues at coordinate 1,161,465 of NZ_CP075585.1, read as the reverse complement.
TCAAAAATAATTAATTTAACCGATTGAGCTAATCCGTGTGATACAGCTAGTTTGGTTAAATCATTTTGATTTTGTAGCATAATTTCGTCTTCTTCGATCTTGAAATTATCTCCATAGACATAGGTGAACTCATCTAGTTCTAATTTACCAGGGTCTTTTTCAAAGGTTTTTAGAGAGTCTAGAATCTCTTTTTCTTCCTCTTCACTAAACCCCCAGCAAACAACTACTCCATAAGAAAAGCAAAAAACATCCTTTTTTTCCTGTTTATCTTCTTGAAGTTGGAGGTGAATTACATCGCGAAATAGTTGGCAGATGCCCATCCTCTGTAGGTATTGGAATAAACGAGGGATATCATAAGAAGAAGCTGTGCAGTAACAGGTACAACGCATAAGTTTTTTCATATCGGCTAAGGTTAAATCTAAGAATAGAGCAAGAGCAATTTTACTTGAATTGATTTTAACAAAACCATTAAGATCTTTTCTTAAAAATGTTGCGCGGGGGTGGCGGAATTTGGTAGACGCGCTACCTTGAGGTGGTAGTGGGTTTTCTCGTGGGGGTTCGAGTCCCCCCTCTCGCATGATTTTAAAACTAATTCTATCCGTTTCTAAATTAAAATTTTCGAATTCTTTTTGTTTAAATGTTTTAAAAAATTTGTAAGGAGCTGTCATTTTTTGACAGTTAACTTCATGGTTTTGTAATGAAAAAATTTTTTGAGATTTTGCTGAACTGGCCAAGACCGTATATTTCTGGAACTGATTTACATCATATTTTGAATAAATCTTCAAATTCTCGCTATGCAATTATTAAAAGAGCTATCAAAGAAAATTATCTTATTCCCATTCGAAGAGATTTTTATGTGATCAAGAATTCAAGGCAGCCTCTTGTAGATTCTTTTGAGATTGCTACCGTTATCTATGGCCCTTCTTATATTAGCTTCGAATCTGCTTTAAGTTATCATGGGTGGATACCAGAAGCTGTTAGAACGACAACTTGTGCATCGGTTAAAAGAGCTAAAGAGTTCGAAACGCCGATTGGAGTTTTTTCCTATGAGCATATTCCTATTGAAGCATTTCCTTTTGGAGTTGAACAACATCCACAAAACGGAATAACTTTATTTATTGCAGCGCCTGTAAAGGCTTTAGCTGATATGATATACGCAAGAAAAAGAATCTGGCCATCAATTGAGGATCTTTCCGAAGATCTTCGTATAGAACCAGAAAGCTTTAAAAATTCTGATAAAGAATTATTAGCAGGTCTTATTGAAAACTATCCGACTCCTAGAGTAAAAAAAGCGCTTTATGTTTTACAAAAGAATTTAGGCCCATGACAATCACAATTATTCAAGAAAAGCTGAAAAGTTATACGCTGCATTCTAAGAGAGAAGGGCTCAATGCGCTGAAAGAAATCTATCAAGAAATTGCATTATCGGCTTTAGCAAGAAGTGATTTTTTCAAATTAGCGGCTTTTCAAGGAGGGACGGCCTTAAGAATTGTTCATCAATTACAGAGGTTTTCAGAAGGTCTTGATTTTGTACTTTTAACTCAATATGAAACGTTCCAATGGGAACCTTATTTAAAAGTCATTGAGTTAGAATTTAAATCTTTAGGTGTAATCCTAGAAATTAAAGATCGATCTGATGCTAAAGGGGCTATAAGGACAGCGTTTTTAAAGGAAGATTCCTTTGCTCGTATTCTTGAGTTAACTTACGACAGATTGCCATCTGATGAACAAAAAATTATTATTAAATTAGAAATCGATACACTTCCTCCTAAAGGCTCTGGCTTTGAGAATGCTCTTTTAGCTTATCCCTATCCTTTTTCTATTCTGATACAAGATTTGCCAAGCTTATTTGCAAGTAAATGTCATGCCTTATTGTGTAGAAAATATGAAAAAGGACGAGATTGGTTTGACTTTCTATGGTACCTTTTAAAAAAAATCCCAGTCAATAGTCTTCTACTAAAAAATGCTCTTTATCAAGCTGGTCCGTATAAAAAAAAAGACATATCCTTCAGTAAAAGATGGTTTCACAAAGAATTTGAAAAAAAAATTTCGGTTGTGAATTGGAAAGCAGCACAACGTGATGTAGAAAATTTTCTTAGGCCAAAAGATAGAAAATTTGTCGAGAATTGGAATGCCGAATTTTTTCAAAAACAAATGGAAAAAATAGAATGGGTTTCTATGTGAATTTAGATAACTTTACCTTTGTTAATTTAAACTTTTTTCAGTTTGAGTTTCATCGATTTTAGATTGCAAAGAAGGCTTATGAAACAGCAAAAGTAAAAAGGCAACTAAAGCAATGCCTGAAGCAGTCAAATAGATGAGAGCGTAATGTAGAAAAAAAAGCCCGATGACTATTGGAGCTGCAATTTGAACCATTGCAATAACAGCTTGACTCACTCCCATAATTTCTCCTTGAATACGTGGTGAAGCGGAAAAGGAGATTAGGTTAAATATATTCGCTGCTGTAAAAGAGGCAATAAAGGCTGCTATACAATCAAAAACAGACAAAGATACAAACTTGTGAGTAAAAGAAGCTATGCAAAATAGCAAACTTAAAGCAAATAAACCATAGCAGGGAATATTAGCTAAAGAAATCCATTTGATTAAAAGACGATTAATTAAAGAGCTTCCTAGAATCCAGCTAAGTCCTAAAAAACATAAAGCGATCCAGGTCGGAGGGGAATTAAATTCTAAAAAAGAATAAGAAGAAAAAGATTGAAAAATCAACATCCAACTTAATAAAAATAAAGATTGGACGAGAAGTAAAAAACGCAATTTAGAAATGCGAAAAACCCGGGTCAGTTTTTTCGGTCCCTCAGTGAACTTCCATTTGATTTTCTTTTTTTTCGGATGATGTGTTTCTTCAAATAGATAAAGTAAGGCTATTAAATTAGCGACGCCCATAAGGGCTGCTATCATAAAAGGCAGCGAAGGGAAGAAATGAGGATCAAATTTACGATTGGCTAGAACTCCTCCAGCAAACATAGCGCATAACCAACCAAATCCTCCTATACCGGTTAGATAGCCAAAATATTTGGAACGCTTCGTATGATCGGGGTTTAAATCAGAGATTGTGGTCAAGCATAAACTGGTATTCCCTGAAAAAAAGCCAGATATTAACCGTCCTAGAACCAATAAAATAAAATGGGAAATATAAAAAGCAAAGGCAACGAGCAAGTTACCTAAAACCATTCCAGTAATGGTAATACAAAACGATTTCTTTCTTCCAATTGTATCTGAGATGACTCCTATTAAAGGTGCACCAAAAAGCAAAGCTAAAGGAAAAACTGTCCCTAAGGTAGCAAGGCTGATATTTTTCCAAAATAAACTAGAGGTGATTAGATGGGATTGAGAGCCAAGAATAACAGAGGATAAAACGGGAATAACAAGTGCTAAGCTAAAATTATCGATAAAATAGAGTAAAAAAATCGGAAAGGAGGTTTTCATAATTTTAAAATAAATGTTTCAAGTATTTTCTTGAAAGATCTGATTGATTTTTTCATTCAAGTCTTCTGATAGATCAAGGTTTTGAATTTGAGAAAAGGTGGTTGCATAAGCTAATGTCAATAAGGTATCCCATTGCTCTTGTGAAAACCTAAAACAAAGTTTTGGCGCATGAAAGCTGCAAAAACTCTCTCCATAATGAAGTGCCATTGCTTCTTTTTCACATTGACTACAAAAAGGTTGCAGAACAAGCAACCCTTCCTGCTTGAGCAATTTTATACAAAAGCTATTGATTAAGATAGTTGTATCCTCAAAATAGGGAATAGCTCTCAAGCATTTATAGAAAAATTGATAGACTTTAGGAGCTGGTTTGTGAGGTACTTGGGAAGTTAATATGATTTGTATTAGGCTTGCTGCTGCTTGGATGTGTTGCATTTTTGTACGCAATTGTAGATGTTCGCTTAAAACTGATCCATCTACAAAATGCATGAGACTGCTTTTACCACGATAAAAAAGGTATTCACCTTGGCAAAGAGGAGAGCTTAATGCCAATTTATCCGTTCTTTTAACCGAGATTCCTTTAATGATAAATTGCAGAACTCCATAGCAATTAGTAAAAACCGTGACGATCCGATTCTTATCTTGATAAGGTAGAGAGCGTAAAACAATTCCTTCTGTCTTTTCATATTCCATAGAATGTAAGCATAGTTTATTCTCTCTTTGAAAAGAAGATGGAGATTGTTTTTTTACCTTTAAGAAAGTAACCTATCTAAGATTTTCAAAGTTTAGCACCGATAGCTCAATCGGATAGAGTACCCGGCTTCGAACCGGGTGGTTACAGGTTCAAGTCCTGTTCGGTGCGATTTTTTTAAAAATTTAAAGGTTAAAGGTTTGAAAAGGTTATGCGACAAAAAAGTCAAAAAATGTCGCAGAAATGTCGCAGAAAAAATTAATCTAGATTTATTCGATAATAGGTGACTTTTTTCTTTCCCATTTGGGAAATCAGCCTTTTCCCTACTAGATCGGAAAGATCTCTTTGTAGAGTCCGTCTATTTATGTCCGGGTAAAATGATTCATATTGTTGAATAGTAAAGTCTTCATTTGTTTCCAGTAATTGTTGTAATATCTGTTTTTGTCTTTTGGAAAGTTTATATTTTGCTACCAGAATATCCAACTTTATAGCATGAGTGCCTTTAAGTTGAATTTCCTGCATTTGAGTTTCTAGAGCCTTGGAAAAATATTCTAGCCAAACAGTCATATCCATATTCTTGTCTCTAACAGACTGAATGGCCTTATAATAATTAGCTCGATTTCGGTCGTAATATTCGCTTATTGTAAAAAGTTTTTTAAAATCATATCCGAATTTATAAAGACACAAAGTAGACAAAAGTCGGGCCGTTCTACCATTGCCATCTAGAAAAGGGTGGATATGAACTAATTGAAATTGTACAATGCCAGACACAAGAACAGGGGGGAATTGTTTGCTCATTTTGTATCCAATCCACTAGTTGAGCCATAAGACAAGGGACTTCATAGGCTAGTGGTGGAGTATAAATAATTTCTTTAGTTTTTGCATTCGCTACATAGTTTTGGATCTTTCTATATTGACCTGGTTGGGCATTGTTTCCTCGAACTTTATCGACTAGTTTTTTATGGATTTCTCGGATTAAACCTTCAGTAATAGGTTTTTGAGAGGTCAGATAATCAGATACAAAATCAAAATATTTTTTATAAATTAATAATTCTCTTACATCTTCAGCATCTACTCTGGATAGTTTTTTTCCAGAAAGTAGTTTTTCAGCTTGATCTAAGCTTAAATGAGTGCCTTCGATATGAGTAGTATGGTGAGCTTCGAGAATAAGAGCTCTAGCCTGCATTTTAGCTATCCAGTCTTCTGAAAGCGTGGCGGCTTATAGAAAACCACGGGTGCGCTCAATAGAGGTTAAAGCATTTGCTATGGAAAAAGTGATAGTGAATTTTGGGGAAAATTGCATAGATTTTATGATGTTTTTTTGTTTAAAGTATGTCATAAAAATCAACCATCCTCAAGATTTATTCTTGCAAGAAGAAATCTTCTGTTTATATATTTGTTAATTTCAAACGAAAAAGATCTTTGAACAACAAACCTCATGAATATTGATCATTTTGGCTTAATAGGGATATAATCGAAATGCAATCGGTTTAACAGCATAAGAGGTATTATGAACGACAAAAATAAATTTGATCAAGATCTTGGTTACCGTATTGATATTATCGGGCGTCAAGTTCAAGTAACCGATTCGATAAAGAACCACATTTGGAATAAACTCTCCAAGATTGAACGTTTGCATAATCACATCTTGCATCTACATGTTACATTAGAAGTTCATAAGGTTGAACATGCCTGTGTATTAATGGTCAAACTTGATCATCTTAAGATTAAAGCACAAGCTACAAGTACAGATATGTATGTTTCCATTGATCAAGCAATTAATCGATTGCATACTTTAATCTGTCGTTATAAAGACAGAATTCAAGATTATTATCAAAAAGTGTCTACAACAGTAGATATGGCAGTAGATATCTTTAAAAAATCTGAAATAGATCAAATTAATGCAGAAATAGAAGAGGAAAACCGAGAAAGAGAAATGCAAGATCTTTTGCCTCCCATGATTATTGATACAAAAGTGAAGCCTCTTAAAACACTTAATACAGAAGAGGCTCTTATGAAAATAGATCTCTCTCAAGATCAGTTTTTGATTTTTCGCTCAGAAGAAGATCGTAAATTAAAAGTTCTTTATCGTCGTAAGGACGGTCATTATGGTCTCATCCGACCCGAATAATAATAAACCTTGGCTTATTGATAAAATGCGTGGCGTTGCTATTCGCGCAACGCCTGAAGAAAAAATCAGGCAAAAACTATTAAAGGTTCTAATTGAAGAACTCTTTTTCCCTAAAGAATGTATCGTCATAGAAAAGGCGCTTAGTGAACTGCCTCATCTTCAAGGAAAGCATGTGCCAAAAAGGCGTCTGGATATTTTATGCTATTTTCCTATGCATGATCAACTTCTGCCTTTATTGCTAATTGAATGTAAGAAAAGTGGAGGAACAAAACAGGCTTTAAGCCAGGTAAATGGGTATAATTATTGGGTGAAAGCTCCTTTTGTCGCTGTAGCAAATCAAGAGGGTATTTTGCTTAAATATTTAGATATAGCTTCAAATGAAATAGTCTTAAAAGAAGGCTTGCCTTCCTATCAGGATTTAATTGCATGTTGCAAATAGTAAATAGTTTGGATCGTTTAGAATCTTATGATACGGATGTTTTGTCTATATTTGATTTACATTTACTTCCTCGTTTAGATAAATGGCTTTTAGAAAATCCCAAAAGATTTTTAATTTGTATTGAAAAAAACTTGCAGGCTTTCTTGCAAGCTAAAGCTCAATTGCAAGATCCACGGATTAGATTGTATTATTGGGATTCCAATGCTAGTTTATGTTCCAGAATTATCTGGGAGTTTTGTCTTTTACGTTTGACTCAAGTAGCTATAGATGAAGAAGAGCGTACTTTCTCTCAAATGCTCAAAGAGATGCATGTCCAAGTGCATCTTTTGATTTCTGATTTCCGTGACTTAGGAGAGGTTGTTATAGCTAATCTATTACAAAATATAGATCAAATACCAGTATCTCTTCTGGGAGAATCTTTAGAAAATTGTTGTCAAAATATACCTGCAATCATTTGCGGAGCAGGCCCATCATTAGATAGACAAATACCCATGCTTGCTCAAACGCAAGAAAGAGCCTTGTTATTTGGTGCAGGTTCTGCTATGTGTGCTTTAGAGACACAAGGGATTTATCCTCACTTTGGGGTTGCTTTTGACCCAGATCCTCCTCCTAGTCGATATTTAGCACAAACAGGCTATGAAACACCCTATTTTTATCAGTCTAGGATCTCCTCTAGACAGCTTGCTTCTTTACATGGTCAAAAACTCTGGATATCCGATTCAGATAATTATCCTTTAGAAAAATGGATCTATCAAGAATTAGGTCTCGGTTATCCATTAATGGATAGCGGGTTTACATCAGCTAATTTTTGCGCATTGATCGCAGCCCATTTAGGGTGTAATCCTATTATCTGTGTGGGTATGGACTTTTGTTCTCCAAAACATCAAGTATACGCAGCAAGTATGCAAGCAGACCAGGGAAATTGGGTGGAGTGTATCAATGCAAAGAAAGAAAAGAGAATCTCAAAACCAGATTGGTTAGCAAGCGCTTCTTGGTTAGATCAATTTGCTGAAAAAAATAAAGTGATCGAATGGATATATACTGATCAGGAAGCAATGTCTTTAGCACATGTCAAATACCTTCCTTTAGAACAAATTTCATTGCCAAGCGCTTTTGATACCGCTTCTTTTAGTTACGCACTCACAGATCGAGCAGCTAGATCTGAAATTACCCAAGAAAGCGTACGAGCTGTTTTACATAAATTGAGTAATAGCTTTACAGAAGCACTTAATCTATGCAATCAATTGCTAAAGCTATGGGAAAAGCATTACCCTCATTCTATTTTGGAAACAGGAGAACTTGCTCTATTAGAGTCTGATTTAGCACAAAATATTTGTGTACAGAAGCTTTTACTGCCCCTTTGGGAAATTTGGAAATGGCCTATTTTGAGGCAAGAAGAGCATATTCCCACAAGAGTTTTACATCAGCATTTATTTTTTAAAAAAGCAGTTGAAATCCATTTATCTACTTTCAAGAGTGTAAAAATATGATAAAAGAGAACTATGTGTTCACTCAAGAGAAACTAATTATATATGATGAAGAATTGGGATTGGATGTTCAACATGAACATTTCTGTCCTTATCTTCCTCAATCTCTTGAATCACCAAATCTGGTTTTAACAACTACCCAGGCTTATTTGATCCATGAAGGGAAGCAACAAGGGGAGTGTCGTTGGTTTTTTGAAGATAGAACCTGCCAAGCCATTTTGTTTTATGACCAAGGTCTTTTGCATGGGCCCTCTACTTTTTTTAGCCCTCAAGGGCAAATTCTCACAAAAAGTTGGTACTATTTGGGTAAAAAAACAGGAAAGACGCGTTATTTTTACTCTTCTCAAAAACCAGCGAGTATACAAAGGTTTATAGACGGAAAACCCGAAGGTTTACAGGAGTATTTCTATGAAACAGGTAGTATCAAAAGTCTTATTCCTTATTGCTTGCATCAATTAGATGGGCAGGTACGTCTTTTTTGGGAATCGGGTTTACTAAAAAGATCCATTGATTATCAAAATGGACAAAAACATGGTTGGGATCGGCTTTGGAATGAGGAACAGGTACTTATAGATGAAGGTTGTTATGAAAAAGGAGAATCCATAGGAGTGCATCGTCATTTTTTCTGTAATCAAATTTTGCGTGAAGAAAAAGTTTTCCATACACCAAAGCGTTACGATCGTAAACGTTGGAATCAGAAAGGGCAGTTAATACTAGAAGGAATTTATACATCTGATAGCAATTACATAGAAAAAACCTACCACAATGCATAAACGACTACTTCAAAAGAGGGGATGTGGGATGGGAAAAAGCTTTGTTGGAAATAGTTCTTTAGATCTTTTAAGTGAAAGGTATCCGGATCTTAGTTTTTTATTGAATTTCTCCAGCTCTTGTGAAACTTTATCTGAAGAGGAATTCATTCCAGAATTTAGAGATGTTGAGGTTTTATATATTTATGGAATTGGTGGGTCTAGTGCTTATCCTAGTTTAAAAAAGTGGGTTTTGGAAGAAAAGACAAGGAGGGTGGTTTTTTTAGAGGATTCAATTCATGCAATAGAGAGTTTTTTATCTTTTACTTACAGTAAGCAAATCCTTCAAGATAGTCAAATGTTTCTGTCCTATGTAGAAGAGCCTTATGCAAAAAAATTAGAAGAAATTGTATCCAACTATCCAGTAGAACATATTTTTATCCAAGCAACCAATTCTTATCGTAGAAAACCTCAATTTGAACAGTTGTATTTACAACTCTTAAGGATTACAACTGTTGTACACGCAAGTACAACAGAGATTCTAAAGTCTCATCACATGTTAGCAAATCTCATGAGGAATGTATCTAGATGGCCTCATTCTTTTTTAGCTAATCGATTTCAAGGGCAGTTTGTAGATGTTCCTGCGATTATTTGTGGAGCAGGTCCTTCTTTATTAGATGCAATAGAGCCCTTGAAGAATTTGCATGATCGCGCACTGATTCTGGCAGGAGGATCGGCCATTACTGCTTTGAGTAATCAAGGCATAGCTCCACATCTAAATATAGCAGCTGATCCTAATTTTGAAGAATTTGAAAGATTAAAAATGGCATCTGCGTATGAAACACCGCTCATTTATGCAACCAGAGTGCATCCAGATATTTGGAATACGTGTAATGGGCAGATGGGGTATCTTGTTTCTGATACAGGAGGCTCTTGTGAAAAACATTTTGAAAATCTGCTTGGAATAGACCATCAAGCAGTAGGTCCTGACCTAGGCATGGAGGCTTTATCTGTGACAACTCTTAGCTTAGCTTTTGCTGTAGAAATGGGCTGTAATCCCATTGTTTTTGTCGGGGTAGATCTATCTTATACAGGTATGCAAAGATATGCAGAAAAAGTGGTATCTCATTCTGCTGTCGATCCTAAAAAACTGGAAGAGAATACACAAGCCTCAGAAAAGCTTTTACGCCGAAAAAATATGAAAAATGAACTTGTTTATACTACGATAAAATGGGTAATGGAATCAGAATGCATTGCTTCTTTTGCTAAAAAACATACAAATTGCCGATTTATCAATGCGACAAGTGGTCTTGGGTTTAAAGATATAGAAAACTCTTCGTTAGAAGAGGTTTCTATGGATTGGAAACCCATTGACTTACATGCTGCTATTCATCAAAAAATGCAACTCTATCAATTAGATCCTCGTTTTAGCAAAACCATTGCATCTGAAAAGAAAAAACTCTGTTCAAGCATTTTGCACTTACAAGAGATGGTGTTACGTATGCTAAAAATAACTCATGAAGCTTTTATACAGGACGCTAGTGTACCCACTGCTAAAATGATTCTCTTAGAATTTGATTTTGAAGAAGAACTTGCCCTAAATGCTTTATTTCCTTTTTTAGATTCAACGCTTGATCGTCTATTAGATCCTTGCGAAAAACGAAAGAAAAGTGATAAAGAAATGCTTAAACATTTTTTAGAAAAATATACTAGCTGGAAAGAGATTTTAGAATATGTAGTTGGGCAAAACCTTATAGGGTGAAGATGAAACAAGTTATTCTCTTACTACTTTTGATAGGGTGCTCTGGTATGGAGCAATCAGAGCAGAAAAAACTACGTAGACTGAACGTTAAGGGCGAATTTATTCACCGCAACCATGATGAATATCATTATCAGATCAATACTCCCAAACATAGAATAAGAGAGCCTTATCCTTGGGAAAATGGATATATAGGGCAGCAGACTAAAATTACTAAAGAGTATTTTCGTTGTAAAGGTTCAGGATTTAATCCTCCGCGAAGTGAAGAGAATCAAACCTACTTTGATTGTGGCGGATGTCACACACATTCTCTTCCAGTGCATCAAGGCAAAGAGTTTATCTATCCTATTTTGATCGATCTTTTGAACTTTGTACAAGAAAAAACCCGTTCTAAAGTGATCATTACCTGTGGACATCGCTGTCCTGCTCACAATACCTATGCTGATAGCTTGAATTCCACTTCTAAACACATGATCGGTGCAGAAGTAGACTTTTATGTAGAAGGAATACAAGAGCACCCAGAGAAAATCATTACTATTTTGCAACAATATTATCAGGAAAATTCCTATACTCAAGAGTATCTAGAGTTTGAAAGATCTTATCACCATTTAGATGTATCTGTGCCTGCATGGTATAATAAAGAGATTTTGATTCAACTCTATCAAAGAAAAGAAGGACGTGATTACGATAATCAGCATGAATATCCTTATATCTGTATCCAAGTTCGTTATGATAAAGAAGCAAAAGAAAGGGTCATTTACAGTTGGTCTAAAGCTTTTAAAGGATTTAGGCGTTATTAATATTCTTTGTAGAAGCTATTTCTAACAAGATAGCTCTTTTATCATAGGGAATCGTAGTTATTCTAAAATTGGTTTTACTCTAATGTCTGGCATCTTTCATGATATAGTCTTTGTCACATCTCTGAGTTTTTTCAATAGGGATTTAACCGGTTTAGGCACAACTCTAAGAAGCCTTACTGGTAGGGAACGGATTGGAAGAGTGTTTATAGAAAGCGATTTAAGGGGTTGCCAAGATAGTTGAATGGGATTAGTCTCTTTCATCAATTCATAGATATCCATATAAATTTGTCGTACTTGAACTTCTGAAAATGATTCTAACTTCTTGTTGAGATTTGACAGTTTTGTTCTATCAAAATTCAATATTTTGTGTCTTGTTTCGTAATAATTTCCAATATCAAATGTTTCAAAGCATTTAGAGAAGTACGCCTTATAGCCTAATGTATTTGAGGTGTTGCTTTTAAGAATGGCGCAAGATAATTCAAGAGCAGTTGAAAGTACTGATGAACCACTCTGTCCCACTTCAAAAGACGGAAGAAGCACAAAATCGATATTTGCTAAGTCTTCAAAATACTTTGCATCATCGCGATATCCTGTAAAAACGACTCTATCCACTAAGTCGGGATGATTATCTAAATAAGAGACCATTTCTTGAACCACGGGATCTATTTGCCACTCTTTAGCATTCATATGATGAGCTTCCCCAACGATCAGTAATTTATAATGATCTGGAAGAAGGTTTAAGGTACGTAAAGCGTGAAGGTAGTTTTTATGTGCACTTAATAAACCAAACATCCCAATTGTGATATCTTCTTCTTTAAATCCGAATTGTTTTTTCCATACATTTGGATTACGGCTTTGTTGGAATTTTCTTCTCCTTTCGTTAGTTAAGAAAAGCAACGGAAAATCAGTCACATTATTGATGGCATACATTTTTTTTATAAGCGTACTTTCTTGGGGTAAATGAGTGATTAAATGAAAAGGATTGCTAGAAGGTCTTTGCTTTAAAGCTTGCATGATCTGTTGATATACATGACAATGCCCAGTGTGAACTCCTTTATAATCAATTGTATGCATGGTAAGAATCAAACGTCCTGAAGCTTGGCAGATTTTTAAAATGCGAGACATGATTGCCTCTGTTGAAGTTCCGTAAAGACCCAGTTCAAGGTGTACATTCACTATATCAAATTCCTGCAACCTTGCACATAGTTGATCAATGTGGATTTCACTCATTTTCTGATAATTTTCACCTTCTTGTTTTAGGAGCTGATTAGTTTTTAAATCTATGATTTCAACATTAAAGATCAGATATAAAAAATCTTTCAATGCATCCGCATAATGAGCAAGTGCACAATTGATGTTGTGAGAGGAAACGATGGCCAAATTTGGTTTGTGGTTTTGTATGGTATAGTCGATCATTTTTCTTATTTGTCTTTTTTAAGGAATAACGGTTAGTTTAGGAACAGGAGAAATGAACTTTCCTCCTTTTTTGAGAAAGTCAGTTTCTCTTTCAAGAAACTCTTTCATGAAATGGTAGGGGAATGCAAGTAGATAATCAGGATTCATAGCTCTAGCTTCTTCTTCCGAAATAATAGGGATCCTTGTTACAGCTTGCCTCCCCCATTTAATAGGGTTGCGCTCTGCTATAAATGGCAGTAACTCAGGCCCTATACCATAGTATGCAAGGATAGTATTACCTTTAGTAGATGCTCCATATCCGATAACTTTTTTGCCTTTGTTTTTTTGCTCTTTAAGAAATGAGAGCATCTCATTTTTATTATTCTCTACCCTAGAGGCAAAAGCGAAATAAATAGAAGCCTTAGTAAAATCATGAGTCTTTTCATATGCGCGTATCTCTTTTACTGCATTGGTTATATTTGCCTTGCCCTTATGTCGAATATACAGCCTAAAACTTCCTCCATTTACATCATTTAATGAAACGTCTTCTACTTCCATATCTGCTGCAGACAACACATATTCGATAGAAGTCATAGAATAATATTCTAAATGCTCTGCGCAGATCGTATCAAAAGAGTTTCTCTCTAGCATAGTAGGAAGATAGCTTAGTTCAATAATCCATAAACCGTTCTCATCAAGTATTGAACTTGCATCTTTAGCAAATTGTATAGGATCTTCAAGGTCGTAAAAAACAGCAATGCTTGTGATAATTTTTGCTTTTTTATTTCCCAAATAATGGACGTAATCATTAGCATTAAAATAGGTATTGATGTGCAAATCACAGTTTTCTGGCTTAATGTTTTTGGCTGGATCAATTCCTACTCTGAATAAATAGGGAGGATAGAAGCTGAGAAGGGTGCCATCATTAGATGCAATGTCAACTACAATATCTCCTTTTTCTAAGGAGATTCGAGAGCGTTTAATCGCTTCATCTACTATAGATTTAAGCGCTTGCTTCATGGATGCATTCATGCCTGACATATACCAATATTGGTTATACATTTCATCTGGGCTCACTGTATGTCTAAGTTGAACTAGCCCAGATTGTTCATTTAATGAAAGTAAAACAGGATGATCTTCTGGCGAAGGGTCTGATGGAAGAGGAAAACAGGATAGGGGGAGCTTACCAAGATCAAAAACATCAATAAGAGGCCCTTGAGATATTCTACAAGAGCTTCTTTCTTTCAATTCCATAGATTCCGCCTTGTTTTTTATGACAAACTTAAGGTTAACAACCAACGTCACACGTGCAAGAAGATAACTAAATCGTTTAGATCTATATCATAGGGTTATTTCGTTTTCAATAAATTATTTTAATTTAGCTACCTGGGAGATTTCTTTGACAGTATATTTAAAGTAAGGATTCTCAACATAAATCTTCTTGCGCTGGAAATGCAGTTGGCTTAAAAAGAAAAACTAACATCGATGCGGAGAAATATATGCAGAGCTCTTTTTTACATACACTCACATCTCTAGAAGGCACGGAATACAAGTATTACTCTTTGCCTAAATTAGCAAAGCAGTTAGGGGTTGATTTATCCAGATTGCCGATCTGCATTCGGATTATGTTAGAATCTATCTTACGCAATTGTGATGGCAGGCGTATTAGAAAAGAAGATGTTGAACATCTGGCTCATTGGAATAAAGAACCATTGGAATACGATATTCCTTTTGTAGTAGCACGTGTTTTATTACAGGATTTTACCGGTGTTCCATTGCTTGTTGACTTAGCTGCTATGCGCGATGCAATGGCTAAACAAGGATTAGATCCTAAAAAAATTGAACCTATTGTTCCTGTAGAATTAGTAATAGATCATTCTGTGCAAGTAGATAGATCAGGAACACCAGATGCATTTTTGTTTAACTTGGAAATCGAATTTCAACGCAATCAAGAAAGATATGAATTCTTAAGCTGGGGAGAGCAGGCTTTTAAAACAGTTAAAATCATTCCTCCTGGAATTGGTATTGTCCATCAAATTAATTTAGAACATCTAGCTACTATCGTAACCGAAAAAGATAAGCTATTATATTTTGATACCGTTGTAGGAACTGATTCGCATACCACAATGGTGAATGGATTAGGAGTGCTTGGTTGGGGAGTGGGAGGAATTGAAGCAGAAGCTGCTATGTTAGGACAGCCTTATTTCTTACAAGCTCCTGAGGTAATTGGAGTGTATTTATCCGGCAAATTATTAGACCGAGCAACAGCGACTGATTTGACTTTGAGAATTACAGAGCTATTGCGTAGTGAAAAGGTAGTGGGTAAGTTTATTGAGTTTTTTGGAGAAGGAGCTGCTAGCTTAACTCTTGCAGATCGTGCCACAATTGGAAATATGGCACCTGAATATGGAGCAACCATTGGTTTCTTTCCTACAGATGACCAGACAATGGATTATTTACAGATGACAGGGCGTACTAAAGAAGAGATAGAAAGGATTAAACAATATCTACAAGCTCAAGAAATGTATGGAGTGCCTCTTTTCGATCAAATTGATTACACACGTATCATTAAATTGGATTTAGCTAATATTAAGCCCTGTGTTGCAGGTCCTAAGCGTCCTCAAGATCGGATTGATTTAGAACAAGTAAAGAAGCGATTTAATCATTTGTTTTTAGCTCCTATCTCAGAAGGAGGTTATGGTAAAAAAAAAGAGAATCAAAAGATTGCTATTGCAACCCATTCAGATGGAAATTTTCATTTATATGAACCGCATATTATGGGAGGAACTCCTTGCTTAGTCAAAGAAAGCTCTACCACTTGGAGTGAAACCGAAATGGTAACCAATCGCCCTTTAAATTATAGCGTCATTAATCCAGGATACACGCAGCATTCTTCGCGAGATATCCATTTAAAGCATGGATCAGTCGTGATTGCTGCCATTACTAGTTGTACGAATACCAGCAATCCTTCCGTAATGATTGGAGCGGGACTCATAGCTAAAAAAGCCGTAGAAAAAGGACTGCAAGTCAATCGCTCTATTAAGACGAGTTTAGCCCCTGGATCACGTGTGGTTACCGATTATTTGCAAAAAGCAGGATTGCAAAAGTATTTAGATGTGTTGGGTTTTAATTTAGTTGCTTATGGTTGCACAACCTGTATTGGTAATAGTGGTCCTTTGGATGAAAAAATTGAAAACGCGATTAAGCAATATGATTTAATAGTAGCTAGTGTATTGAGTGGTAATCGTAATTTCGAAGCGCGGATTCACGGATCGGTCAAAGCTAATTTTTTGATGTCACCTCCTCTTGTAGTAGCCTACGCTCTAGCAGGGAATATGTATATTGATTTTGAGAAGGATCCATTGGGCTATGATTTATCGGGGAATCCTGTTTTTTTAGCTGATATCTGGCCTTCTGCAAAAGAGATCGAAGAAACTATTTTTCAAGCCATGCAACCTGAGATGTTCATAAAGCGCTATAAGTATATTCTAGAGGATAATCCTTTTTGGAAAAAAATAGAGAGAAAGATAGGAGCTCAATACGCATGGGATAAAAAAAGCACATATATTCAGTGTCCTCCTTTTTTTGAGCATTTTTCCAAAAAGTTACCTGTTCGACCAAATCTCACCGGTATGAGACCACTTGCTTTGTTTGGTGATTCTATCACTACGGATCACATCTCTCCAGCTGGTGCTTTTAGAGCCAGTTCTGCTGCTGGTAAGTATTTGATTGAGCATGGCGTTAACGAGACAGATTTTAATAGTTATGGTAGTAGAAGAGGAAATCACCATATTATGATGAGAGGTACATTTGCTAATGTGCGTATTCGTAATCAGATGCTCACAGGAAAAGAGGGTGGTTTTACTAAGCTCATGCCCGAAGGAAAAGAAATGCAGATTTTTGAAGCATGTCAGAAATATGCGGAGCGTAAAGTCCCTTTGATCGTCTTTGCTGGTAGTGATTATGGGATGGGTAGTTCTCGTGACTGGGCAGCCAAAGGAACAGCATTGCTTGGTGTGCGTGCTGTAGTAGCGCGTAGTTTTGAGCGCATACATCGTAGCAACTTAGTAGGCATGGGAGTCCTTCCTTTGCAGTTTCAAGAAAATGCTAGTTGGGAAAGTCTTCAGATTAGTGGTGCAGAAACTTTTGATCTAATTGGTTTAGAAAAAGAATGTAAACCACATCAAAAAGTTATTTTAAAGATTAATCGAGAAGATGGTTTCACTCAAGAAATATCTTTATTGGTTAGGATTGATTCTGCAATTGAAGTGGATTATTATTTGCAAGGAGGGATTTTGCCCTATGTACTTAGGCAGATTTTAACTTAAGAGCTCTTGTATTTATCTGCAATTTTCTCTATACTATCGCATCTATATGCCGATGTGGCGGAATGGTAGACGCGGTAGACTCAAAATCTACTTTTAGAAATAAAGTGCTGGTTCGAGTCCAGTCATCGGTATTAATAAATATGTTTAAGAAGTTTCTTTCCTCCTATGATATCATTCTCTTTGACTTTGATGGTCTGCTTGTAGACACAGAGCCCTTGCATTTTCTTGCCTATAAGGAAATGTGTTCTAAGAATGAGATTTATCTAAATTGGGATTTTATTCGTTTCTGCAAAGAAGCGCATTCAAGTGCATTTGGGATTTGGAAAGCTTTTCATAGAGAGTTTCCCTCTTTATTAAAAAAAAAATCAAAAGAGATGCTGTATCAAGAAAAAAAAGAAATTTATCAAAATCTATTAAAAACTACTATTTTAAAGCTTATGCCAGGAGTTCATGCTCTTTTACAAGCATTAGCTACGAGTAATACGTTATCTGCAGTTGTAACAAATTCTACACTCTCTCAAGTAGAGTCTATTCGTAAAACTCTTTCTATTTTAAACGTCATCCCTCTTTGGATAACACGCGAGGATTATCAATTAGCTAAACCAGCTCCTGATGGTTATTTACAAGCAATAGAACAATTAGGTAAAAAAGAGAAAATCATTGGGTTTGAAGACACACTAAAAGGTATTCATGCATTGCAAGCAGCTAAAGTAGAAGCGGTTCTTGTAACTCCTACATGCCCAGAAGAAATCAAAGGATTTGTTTATTTAGATAGAATCGATCGTATTGTTTAAACACTTAAACTCTTTTTAAAAAGACATTTTTAGTCTTATCTTAATTGAAAATTAAATTGCAGATTTGTGGTTTGCAATTAATAGTATAATGCAGTACTCTTCTTTTTTTGAATTGTTGGCTCAAGGCTATTTTCTATGGAAAGAACCTTTTTCCTCATAATCATTATCTTTGGCACCTTTTTTTTTATATTTGTTAAAAGCTCGAATCAAATTAAAACAGTTCAAGTACTCCGTTTAAATATTAAAGCGGAACCAAAAACAATGGACCCTCGCAAAGGAGGAGAACGATATTCTTCTCAGATGCATTTTCTATTTTTTGAAGGGCTTGTAAAGCTCTATCCAGATGGTTCCATTAAGCTTGCTCAAGCAGAATCCTATGAATTATCCGAAGATAATCTGCAGATTACGTTTTTCTTAAGAGATACTGTTTGGTCAGATAACACTCCTGTAACAGCTTATGATTTTGAGCAATCTTGGAAGGATATTCTAGATCCTAAATTTCCCTCGTTGCAATCAAAGCTATTTTCTCCTATTAAAAATGCAGATGCTGCAAAACAAGGCCTTATTCCTCTTGATGAGGTAGGTATCAAGGCAATAGATGCAAAAACCCTTAAGATCACTTTAGATAAACCCACTCCTTATCTTTTTGAACTGCTTGCTTGTTCTTCTTTTTTTCCTGTAAATATCAAAAATGATCGACGGGATTTCAATTGGGCTGATCATGCAGGCCTTAACTTCTTGTGTAATGGTCCTTATTTACTAGAAAAATGGGATCATGAAAACCAAATCATTGCTATAAGTAATCCTTATTATCGAAAAACACAAGATTTACGACCTAAAAAAATTATTTTCAATGTGATTGGGAATGATCAAATCACACTACAGATGTTCGAAAAAGGTGCGATTGATGTGATTGGTGATTCTTTAACTTCTATCCCTTTAGATGCAGTTCCTAGTTTAGAAAAAAGATGGACAATTTCTCGAAAACCAAGGGCTTCTACTTTATTGATTACCCTTAATACAGAGAAGTTTCCTTTTAATCACTCTAAAATCCGCAAGGCCTTTGGCCTTGCGATTGATCGTCAAGAACTGATCGGATCATCTGGAAAAGGTGTTAAAAAAAGTATTTTGGCTGATTATATTAGTAGTGCTTATCAGGCTAGTCTAGCGGCAACAAATCTCATTCCCCCTTGTTTAAAAGAAAACCGCCATCGGTCTTTCTTTAAAGATAACGATATGGTTCGAGCAAAAATTTTATTAGAAGAAGCAATGGTTGAACTAGGGGTAAGTAAAGAGATTTTTGATCCCGTGATTCTCTATTATTATTCCCGGACATTTGGAGTTAGTGAACTGATACAAACAATCCAACAACAGTGGTTAAATGCCTTAGGTGTTTTGATAAAAACAGAATATTTAGAATCGAAAACTACCATGGATAAACTGATTAAAGGAGATTATCACATGTGTTTTATGCGCAGAGATGCTCTATATAATGATCCTATGAGTATTTTAGAAGGGTTTAAATATAGAGATTATATTAAAAATTATTCCAATTGGGAAAACCAAGAATATATCCGTTTATTAGATAAGTCTTTTTATGAGCAATCAGATGCAAGAGCTCAAATTCTAGAGCAAGCGGAAAGAATTTTCTTAAATGAAATGCCAGTTATTCCTTTGTATCACGAAGATTATATATATATTATCAATCCCGACCTAAAATACAAAGTGCCTTTATTTGGAGATAGACTGCTTTTACCCATGTCTTTTGAGGATCAGGGTTTATAGTTTTTTTAATAAAAAAGGAGAAGACGGATTCAAACTAATAGATTCATAATCCACTTTAACTAATATAAGTCCGTGCGCAGGTGCAGTGCGCCCTGCTAATCTTCGATCTTTTGCTTGAAAAATAGCGGGGATTTTTTCTAGCTCTATTTTTCCTGCACAGATATCAAGCAATGTACCAACGATATTACGAACCATTTTATATAAAAAACCATTAGCTTCTAGCTCTAAGCGGATATATTCTTCTTCTTGCAGAATGGATAAGCGTCTAAGGCTACGGACTGCATTTTTTGCAGCAGAGCCTGTAGTAGCTTCATTTGCAAAAGAAGTAAAATCATGAGTGCCTATAAAAAGCTTTGCTGCTTGTATTAATGTATTTAAAAGTACAAGATGAGGAACTCTGTAAGCATAGAAACGATTAAAAGGATCCTTAACAGAGCCTACATATAAATAGTAATGGTATACCTTGCCTGTTGCACTATAGCGTGCATGGAAGTCAAGCGGAACCTCTTCAATATTCAATACTCTGATATCAGGTGGAAGTAAGCCATTCAATGATTTAAGTAGGCAAGAAAGCTCAAAAGGAATTGTTGTTTTAAAATGTGCAACTTGCTCTATTGCATGTACCCCTGCATCCGTACGGCCAGATCCTACAATTTTGATAGAATTGCGCAAAATAATGGATAAATATTTTTCTATCAGTGCTTGAATGGATATACCATTTTTTTGTATTTGCCAACCTGAATAACGTGTTCCCTCGTAAGCAATAAATAATTTATAGTTACGCATTATTTTAGAAAGCTTTGTGCTAATTGCAAATCTTCAGGATTAGTAATTTTTATATTGGAAAATTTGCCTAAAACTAGTTTAACAGTATGTCCCATTAACTCTACGGCAGAAACATCATCTGTAATATCTATTTTCTTTTTTTCTGCTTCAAGAAGGCCTTTCTTTAGTAGATCTAGTGCAATAACCTGTGGAGTTAGAGTTTCTCTAAGAATTTCCCGATTTAGGGTTTGTTTGACAAAACCAGTGGAATCTATTTCTTTAATAGTATTTTTAGCAGGCATAGCTAAAGCCGCAGCTTTATGAATCAGCGCTTGTTCGATTACTTTTTTTAAATCTTCTAATTGCAGGAAAGGACGAGCCGCATCATGAATGCAGACAAAAGACCCTTTTGTGATTTGTGCTAAGCCACTGGCTACAGAATCTTGTCTTCTAAACCCTGGGTTAGCAAAACCAATTTTCAAGTGAGTCTTAGAAGTAAATAAATGTCGATAAAATTCCTCACAAACCACAATGATTTCTGTAATGAGACCGGACTTTGCTAAAAGCTCAAAGCTATGTAAGACCAGTGGTTTTGAGCCCAAGGTTAAGAATTGTTTGGGGATGGTACTTTTAAATCTTGTGCCTTTTCCTCCGGCAAGCAAAATAGCTGAAATAAGATGAATAGGAGACATATTTTTGAAATTAAGCCCAAAAAAAGCGCAAATACATGCACTTTTTTCGAGCTTATCTTTTAGTTAACTTTTAAGATGTTTGCTTACAATTTTTGTCATTTCAAACATATTAATGGATTTCTTACCGCCAAAAACTTTGGCAAGCTTTTCATCTGGATTAATATTGCGTCTATTTTTGGTATCTTGACATTTGTGTTTTTTAATATATTCCCACAATTTTTTTGTCACTTCAGTCCGAGGCATCGGACCTTTGCCAATAACTGCAGCTAATTCATCACTAATCTGCAGTGCTTGCATAAATTTAGATTCTTTCTTTTTTGCCATTTACTTCTCCTTATCGAAATGACTAATTACCCGTAGTTGCTTTTTTTAAGAAAAACTGCGTTTAATTTCCTATCCTAATAACCTTACGAAAACCACAACGTTTCACGATTTTTCTATAAACCCCTTATGGAAAAACCAAAGAACGAGAACTTTGGATAGCTAATTCGAGGATTTTCTATTCTCCCCTCGAAGGACATGTTGTATCTCTAGAGGGAATTTATAGTCAAAAAAAATCGTTTTGTAAAAACTTCACAAGGATAAGATTCTCGTTTCTTTTTTTTCAACTAATTGTGGATAAATGAGTTGAAAAATTTCTCTATAAAATCATTTTTATCCTTAAAAGATCGCTTGCAATTTAGAACTAGATCGTGGCAAATTGGCCTTATTCCTTAATTTATAGTTAATTTTGTATAGCAATGATAGCAGATCAAGAGATTTTTTTTGCTCTAGCAAATAAACTTAGCTCTTGTAAAAGCGATCAAGAACGTTTAAATTTATTAGAAAAACCTCTTCCAAAAGCAATTCATTTGCCGCTAAGTGTAAAAGATCAGCTGATCTTGAAATCCATTCTCGTGATTAATCAGGACCATCTTTTTTACCCATTTGATAAAGAGCATATACAAAATCTTTTAAAAGATCTCTATCCTGTTGAATCTTTTTATCAATCCATTGGAGGAATAGTAGGTTATCACGCCACGATGTTATCTTTATTTGCAAACCGTACTTTATCTCATGCACATAAGAGCTATGAGCAACCTGAAGGGATTAGTATAGCATTAGAGGATTCTTCAACTTGTAAATATATCTTAGAAGGTCTTTATGCACTTCCTTATTTAGCTGAGATTTATCCTGTAGGGGGAGCTGCTGATAGACTGCAATTAATGGACACAGCAACGCATTCTTCTCTTCCTGCTGCAAAACTTGAACTTTGCGGTAGAAGCTTATTAGAAGGATTAATTCGCGATCTTCAAGCAAAAGAGTATCTCTATTTTAAACTATTTGGTAAACAGCTTACAACACCTATTGCTATGATGACCTCTGAAGAAAAAAACAATCATTTTCACATTTTATCCATCTGTGAACAAAATAAGTGGTTTGGGCGTTCTAAGGCTTTTTTTCGTTTTTTTCAACAACCCCTTGTACCTACATTAAATACCCAGGGAAAATGGCTGCAAACGCAAAATAGCCGCATTCTAAGAAAGCCGGGTGGCCATGGAATGCTGTGGAAAACAGCCATTGAGCAAAAAATCTTTGCTTGGCTTGCCTCTCAAGGATATACTAAGATTTTAATTCGACAGATTAATAATCCAATAGCCTCTGTGGATTATGGATTACTTGCGTTTTGTGGGATTGGTTATCAGAAAAATAAACAATTTGGCTTTGCTTCTTGCTTACGTTTATTAGAGGCTGCAGAAGGGATTAATATGCTTTGCGTAAATGAAAAAAAACAATATTTCCTAACAAACATTGAATACTGTGACCTTGAAAAATATCAAATGAAAGATTCTCCTTTGAAAGAAGGAAGTTCTTATTCGCGTTTTTTTTCCAATACAAATATTTTATTTGCTGATGT
This sequence comes from Candidatus Rhabdochlamydia porcellionis, assembly GCF_015356815.2. Taxonomy (GTDB): domain Bacteria; phylum Chlamydiota; class Chlamydiia; order Chlamydiales; family Rhabdochlamydiaceae; genus Rhabdochlamydia; species Rhabdochlamydia porcellionis. The sequence continues at coordinate 1,138,309 of NZ_CP075585.1, read as the reverse complement.
AAAAGCGATTGAAGAAGTCACTAAGAAATGTCCTATTCCCGGAATGCTCGTTAATCAGAAAAAAACTTGTTTTATCAATAAGGAAGGGCATCTCGAAGAATGCGAAATTGCCAGACTAGAGTCAATGATGCAAAACATCGCTGAGTGCTTCTCAGCTACTCAAATAGAAGAGTTAGACTCTTTTTTAAGTTACAACCTAAGACATAAAACCATTTCCACAGTGAAAAAAAAATCTACAAAAACACCTTCTTTATTAGAAACACCAGAAGGTTGTTTTTATGATATCTTATATAATGGGTACGATTTGTTAAAAAATCGATGCGATTTTTCACTACCTGTATTCTCCTCTCATCAAGAATATATAACTAAAGGTCCTTCTACTCTGTTTCAATACCATCCTGCCTTGGGGCCTCTATACACGATTATTGCTCAAAAAATCCAATCTGGCCACATGACTTGGGGAAGTGAGCTACGCTTGGAAATAGCAGAAGTGCAATTAGAAAATCTTTATTTAGATGGAGTCCTCCATATTATTGCTGAACACGTAATAGGACACTACCTAGAAGATCGCTTAGTCTATTCCCAACAACTCGGTAGATGTCGCTTAAGTAACGTCCGAATAAAAAACCAAGGGATTAATCGTGCTTTTTCTAATATCTACTGGAAAAACCAAATCTCTTACCATCAAAAGTGCACAATTACTCTAAAAGGGAATTCTTATTTTATTGCCGAAAATGTCGAATTCGCAGAAGAGATGCATATTGAAGTGGAAGACGGGATTTGCCTGCAAGCTTTTCAAGAAAAAGACCAGGTGGTCTTTCAGAAAAAACCTCTTATCCCTTCTGAAGGCATATGGGATTATAAGATAGAAGAAGACACAATTGCTCTGCAGGAAACAGCTGCTCTTAGTGAAAGCTTATAAGATAAAAGAAGACTAGAAGACGTTAGATCTCTAGCCTTCTTGAAAAACTTGTTATTTATCTGTTTCTAAAGGGTTTTTAGTCTTGGTACTTATTTGCTAATTCATCTAGTCTACGGAGGAGGTGATCTTTTAATTGCTGCACTTCAATGCTATCCCCATCTGTTTGGATACAGGAACTTTTCACGCTATTTAGATCTGTTATTATTTCGCGATTTTCTGTTCTAGCTTCGGCTTCTTTAGAAAAGAATCTAGAAGCAACACGTACAACAGCTCCACCAATAACAATGCCACTAGCACAAGCAAAACTCTTTGGGTATGCTTGTACTGTATTAGAAATCGTAGTAGGAATAAATCTTCCTGCAACCAGCTTCACCTTATCTGTTAGAGAGTAGCACAAGGAACAACCCTTTCCAACTATGTCTTTACCAAAGACATAAACACTGGATGCTGCGTTTGCAGTAGTAGCATAGGCAGAGTTAAAAAAACCTCGTATATTCATCTTTGATCTCCTTAATATTTAATGAGCATAATTAAAATAATTAGTTTATATTTTTTTCTTGCAATTCATAAAATAGTTATAAGACATCTTAAGAATATAAATCTATCTTAAATTCGATGTCTTATTACCATACACATAGAAAAAAAATCCTGTTTGTTTACAAAAGAGCAGTTTTTATCGACACTTCTCTTGTATAAAAATTAAGGCTCAAATGGATTGGAAACATGAGAAAGATGAGTTTTGTACTTATTGGTTTCTGTTATCAATTGTGCAATTCTTTGGTTAAGAGCTGGCAGACTCTTAATATTTGTTTTTAACAGGGTAATTTTTTCTTCTGGTAGAGCACTTACATGGGATTTACATTCGATTAATTTTTTAAAATCCTCTTTAATTTCTTTGTATTGGGTTATAATTTGAAGCTGTTTATTGTTTATAGAATCATTTATGATTTTTTGAGCTATATGAATATCTTGAACACTTTTTTCTAGAACAAGAAGTTGTTGTTCTAATTTCTTTGATTCTTTAGAAAACTGCTCAGAAAGAGTCTTTATTGTTCGTTGAAGCGTTTTTTCTTTGGACTCTTTATTAAGTGATTTTAGGAAAGTTACTAGCATTTTTCCTTTATAGTAGGTAAAAAGGGTAACCGTTATCCCAGCAAAAATAGCTAGAGTTTTTTTAGGATGGGTTTTGATTGTTTGATAAAAAAGATAGGTAATTTTAGTTAATTGAGAATATAACGTTTTTCTAAATGTAGAAATTTGCCTGCCCAGCCATTGTATTTTAGAAAGGATAATAGGTTTTGTATAGATTTTTATAGGGGGATTATTAACTGGTTGTATTGACATAAATCTCCTGAAATTCTTTTTTTTCTGAAAGGAATAAAAATTAATTTTTTAATACAAGCTTTATAAATATTTTTACTATTTTTGTAAATTTTTAAATTTGAAAAAATGTAAGTGAGCCAATTCTTTGAAAAATGCACTGGGATCGAATTATATTATTATGGCATCTTTAAGGATCAAATTTAAACTTGGGTTAGTTTATGCAAGAATCTATACAAAATATGATTAAAGAAATTCAAAATCGTTTGGCACATATGTGGAGGTATCTTTGACCTAGAAGAAAAGAAAAAAAAAATAGCTCTTCTAGAAAAAAAAATGGAGAGTCCTGGTTTTTGGGATGATCAGAATCTAGCGCAAAAGATTATTTCTGAAATTAATGATTTAAAAGCTTGGACGACTCCTGCTTGGCAAGTAAAACAGCGTTTTAAAAATGTATATGAGCTGATCAATGAAGTGGATCCAGAAGGCGAACCAGATTTTTTTTACGAGCTAGAACAAGAACTCAAAGAAGTTGATAAGCAACTATCTGATTTGGAAATTCGTAAGATGTTATCTGGAGAGTTAGATAAAAAAAATTGTTTTTTAACAATCAACGCTGGAGCAGGAGGCACAGAATCTTGCGACTGGGTAAGCATGCTCTCTCGCATGTATCAACGCTGGGCGAATAAAAGAGGATGGAAAACAGAAATTTTTGATTTTGTAGACGGTGATGTTGCTGGGTTAAAAAGCATTACTATTCGGCTAATTGGGTCATTTGCTTATGGCTATGCCAAAGCAGAACGTGGTGTTCATCGATTAGTACGCATTTCTCCTTTTGATAGTAATGCACGTCGTCATACCAGTTTTGCTTCTGTTGATATTACTCCTGAAATTGATGAGAAAATGGAAATAGAAATCAGGGAAGATCAATTACAAATAGAGACTTATCGTGCTTCAGGAGCAGGGGGACAGCATGTAAATAAAACCGATTCAGCTGTGCGTATGCGATATGCAGGGATTACAGTGAGTTGTCAAAAAGAGAGAAGTCAAGTACAAAACAAAGAAACCTGTTTGAAGATGCTTAAAGCTAAATTATATGAAAAAGAATATTTGGAAAGAAAAGCAAAACTAGAACAGATTTCAGGAGAAAAAAAAGAAATTGGTTTTGGAAGCCAAATCCGTAATTACATATTTCAGCCTTATACTCTAGTAAAGGATACTCGAACAAAGTATGAAGTGGGCAATGTGCAAGCTGTGCTCGATGGAGAGATAGATGGCTTTATTAATGCATATCTTCAAGAATTTGGTTAATCGATGGCAGAAACAGAAGAATTAGATATTAGATATACTCATATTACAGATGAGACTTATTTGCGTAGTTGGCTTATGAACCCTAAATTGCAACATTTTCTTCCTGTTAGTAATGAACAAGAAGTACATAACACACTGCAGTGTTGGTTAGGATTTTGTCGTTATAGCGCAAGTCTTACCGCTACACTTAATGGGACACCTTGTGGAATAGCTACTTTATTTTTAATGCCCTATCAAAAAGTTTCTCATCATTGTTTATTTAAAATTATCGTAGATCCTATTCATCAAAATAAAGGATTAGGTAATAGTTTATTAAAAAACGTCATACATTTGGCAAAAGTGTATTTTAAATTAGAAGAGATTTATACAGAAGTAATGGAAGGGAATCCTTTGATTCATCTACTTCATAAATACGATTTTTACCAATTTGCTGAACAAAAAGACTACGTCAAAGAAAACAACCGATACTATGCACGCATTTTATTTGGAATCTCATTGATATGAACAGGAAAAGAAAAACCTTTTCTAATCTGAACTTTCGTTTAACGGATCTATCGGACGCTCCCTATTTAACCAAATGGCTTTCTGACCCTGAGGTCTTACACTGGTTCCCGATGCTTACGCAACCAGAAGTAGCTGATGCTATTAGGATTTGGATTGGGTACTCCCGCTTTGGCTCAGGGATAACAGTAGAGCATAATAACATGCCTTGTGGAATGGCAACGCTTTATATACAAGCTTATGAAAAACTAAAGCATACCTGCCTTTTTTCTATTATTATACAGAAAGATAAAAGGGGATATGGTATAGGGCACTTGTTAATGGAAAAATTAATGAAGCTAGCGGAAGAGAAATTTAAAATTGATATTTTGCATCTAGAGGTCTATGAAGGTAATCCTGCCTGCAAAATGTATGCAAAGCTGGGGTTTGTAGAATTTGGGCGCCAAGAAAAATTTATTAAGGAAAAAAATACATACCTTGCTAAAGTTTTTATGCAAAAAAGATTGATCTAGAGGAGAATTATGGCAGGGCATAGCAAGTGGGCAAATATAAAACATCGTAAGGGAAAGGCAGACGCTATTAAAGGAAAGCTTTTTTCTCGTTTAACCAAAGAGATCATTAGCGCTGTAAAACAAGGTGGGGCTGATCCTAAAGCAAACACCAAACTGCGAATGGTTCTGCAAAAAGCACGCAATGCAAACTTGCCTAATGAGAATATTGAGCGCAATATTAAAAAAGCTACAAGTGCTGCTCAAGCAGATTATAGTGAAATATCTTATGAGTTATATGGATATGCGGGTGTAGGCATTATTGTAGAAGTTATGACCGATAATAAAAATCGAAGTGCTTCTGAAATGAGAATTGCCACTAATAAGAAAGGAGGCAGTATTGCAAACCTCGGTTCTGTGGCTTTTAATTTTGAGCGTAAAGGAATTATTCAGGGTAAAAAAAATGCCAGTGAAGAAGAGCTTTTTAACCTTGTGACAGAAGCAGGAGCGGAAGATTTCGATCTAGAAGAAGGCTTTTGCATCATTACAACAGCCTCTGATCAATTATTTCAAGTAAAAGAGGGTTTGGAAAGCCAAGGATTTATCTGTGAAGAAGCACAGCTTCAAATGGTTCCTAAAACATATATCGAATGCGATTCGGAAAGTCAAAAATTAAATCTTGATTTGATCGAATATCTAGAAGCAATAGATGATGTAGACGCCGTCTATCACAATATGAAGTTATCCTAGAAGTCAATTGTGATAGTAGCGGTTAAACCATGAAGCTTTAAATCATACATAGTGGTGTTTCTAGGAGCAACAAAAAATGTGTTATAATCCCACCAGAACTGCATTTCATAGCCAGCTGAAACCCCTAAATAGTATTTTTTGCAGAAACAGGAACCCCAGTCTAATCCTATAAAGCATTCTACTAGAGGCTTTAAGGTACGATAATGGGCGTGTTTACTGCCACCACCAAGAGTACCATCTAAACGATTTTCAGTGGTATTATTTTGGACTTTGATATTATTCCAAAGAACTGCTCCGGCAATATTGGCTAGGATAGCAAAATTAGAACATCCTAAATCCCATCTACCTTGCATTCCGAATCTAAGCCCTATCCCCTGGTTTCTATCCTTTAAAGACACGTCAGCTGAGTTAAAAACTAGACTATTGATTCCCGTATAAGAAGTGTTCAATCTAGATGTTACCCAAGCTCCTTTTAATCCTGCATAAGGGCGGATTGCTAGATTACGTCCAAGAAACAGACGTCTGCCTAATTCTAAATCAACAGTATCGAAATGTAGGTTCCAACGCGAACTTGCAGAATTAGATCCTAATATACCAGAACCTTCAAAAGGAGCTAATAAAGAAGCATTTAAGGTTTGACTTGTAGAACTCCAAGAGGAATGAGGTTGAGTATGTAAGCGAGTCCAATTAGCAAAGATGTCCCAATAGTCATAAGATAGGTTATAGCCTAGCCCTAGTTTAAAGCCACTTTCGTATTTATAATCAATTTGCTTAATCGTCTCTTTAGTTTGATTAGTAGATATTTGTTGTATATTGGAAGTGACACTTAAGTCTTCAATAGAACTACGCCAATATAAGTAAGCTGTTTCTAAATAAGGTCCAGTTGTTTCTATACAACCTCTAGCGGAGGGAGTAACATCTATGCAAGGGTCGAAGCTTTTTACTCTTTTTTCATCACAACAATCAGGTTTACAAAAATCGGTATACACAGGTTCTTTATAAAAAGATTTTTTTCTAAAACTATTTGGTTCTGAACAGAGAAAAACATCTTGAGGAGATTTTTTATTAAATAGAGATAGACCTTTACTATCCCATTTCTTTAATAAATCTGAGACAGAAAAGCTAGATTCATGTGTTTTGCATCCTAAAAGATAGACTAAAGCAACTATGCTTAATCCTAAACCGAATATTGAATTAGTATGGTGTTTCATAATTCTCTCAAATGTTTAAACTTAATTTTACAAGTAAGATAAATAAATTATTTTGTAAATACTTTTATTAAAATTATGAATTTATTTTTTTTGTATTTTATTACTTAATAGTTTAAATAACTTATTTTTAGAATTTTATTGAATATAGTCGATAGAATTTAATTACTTTAAAGCTTTTTTATGAGGAAAACATTTTTTTAATAAAATAGGTAAAAGAGCAAGAAGCGCTAAAACAAGTAAGCTTAATTTAATTTGTGTATTAAAAATGGCCGCAAAAGAGAAATCGGTTTCATTTCTAAAAAAAGTAGAAAGGCCTCCTCCTGCCTGTGCAAGAACAATGATTAGGGGCAAGACCCCTACACAAGTTGTCCAAATAAAGGTATAGGTATTTACTCGAAAAACAGCAGAAAGTAAGTTAATTAGCCAAAAAGGTAGGATATGGCTAAAGCGCAAAAAAAGCAGATAACTGATTTCATAGCGATAAAAAGACTCTCTTAAATGAATGAAATAGGCTTTTTTTCTATGGGAAAGAAATTGAAAAAACGCAGTACGCATAATAAAAAAAAATATGACAGCTCCTAACGTTTCAGAAAAGCAAGTATAGGCAATTGCTAATGGCAAGGGGAATAAGAATCCAGCAATCAGTGTTAATAAGGTAGAAGCTGGAATAATCAGTATTACCGAGATTGTATGAATTAAGATGAAACAAAACCCAGATAGAATAGGGTAGTCTTGTACATATTGCTCCCAAATGACATGCTGAGATTTGATGAGATTGAAATCCAATGCCTTGTATTTTCCTGTCAAGAAAAAGTACAAGACAAAGAACAAAATGATTAAAATAGGTAAAAAAGGTAGCCATTTTCTAGTCACTAAAAGACCTTTAATTAACAGATGTAAGTTGACCTAGAGCTTGCACATCTTCTTTAGAGGTAAGTTCATAGCGGAAGTTTTTATCATCTGTCATAATGCCTTCTACTAAAATAGCCAATCTACGTGTATTCTTTCGAGAGATCAACCTTTGAGCAGCTGTGCAAAAATTACTATAGGATAGAGTTTTTAGGCTATCCATTTGCTTATTTATCCATTCAAAGTCTTGATAATAAAAAGCTAATTTAGCGGTTTCTATTGCTTTAATAAACATGTTTTCTGATCTCATAGCAAGAGAGGTAATTAAGCTAGTACGGATCTTTTCAAAACGTTCTAAGGGAATTTCCATAGGTAGATTTCTGTCAAAATCTTCTAAAAATAATTCAAAACGCGCTAATAAATCAGCAGGAGTATGTGTGCTAGATTGTACTGCAAAATACTGTAAGAGCTGCTTTTCTTTTTCATCGTCCCAGGTTTTAGCTATGTAGGCTGTTTGTTGTTTAGTGCGCAATGTCTCATAAAAAGCGCTTTTTAAGGCTTGGCCTAAGATTTGTTGAGTAGCCCATGACTCAAAACTAAATGGTCCTTCTTGTAAAAGCAACAAAGCAGCTGCTCCTTGTCGATTTGTTTCAAAAACGAGCTTGTAAGGTCCGTGTAGATCGGACAGAAGAAGAACTTTAGCTTTAGCTTGGCTCTGAAGAGAATAGGGCTTTGCTGCTAAAATTGTTTGTAGCTCTTTAGAAAGCTGTATTGCTAGCTCTTGATTGAGATTTCCGTATAAAAGAGCTTGCATATAAAGGCATTGACTAAATTTCTCTGAGAAATCACACACATCTTTTAGACAAGTTTTTTGTAGAGCTAGCAGCTTTTGCTGACTAGTAGGTTGATCAAAAACAATCTCGCGCATTTGTTCTGCAGCTTGACATAGAGGAAGCTCTTTAGAAGCGTTCTCATAACTAGCAGCTAGGGAGCTAACATAAGTTTGAAATTTTTCTTGTGAACAAGTCACTTGTTTAAAGGCTTGAAACACTTTCTTAGTAAGTAAAGACATTTTTTCGCTAAGCCCTTGAATGTAGAGAATAGCTTCTAAAGGTTTTAGTTTTAACTCTATTTGAATTCCAGCATCTTTAGCAAAGGATAAATCATCAGCAAGCAGATCCTGGAGGGCATAAGACCATAAATCAGCTAGCACTTGAGCCTTTGGAGTTTGATCTAAAAGAGGTGACTTGAGCTGAAAGGTAAATACGGTTTCTGGAGTGCGATAATAGTTATCTGACAAAAAGTATACCTCAGAGCCTTCATCTTGGTGAATCAAAATCGGAATTTCTTGCAAAGATGTACTTTGCAGAGTTAATTGAGTAGGTAAATAAGGGTTTTGTCCTGGTAGGTTAATTTCAGGATAAACTTCAGGTTTCTGCCAGGCTTGTAGTTTCTTTTGATCGATTGGAATCACTGTGTATTCTGCTTCCATCCACTTTTCTTTTCGATCGGGGATTACTCCTACTTTGCTCGGATCTGCAATAACGAAGTAGACGCACTCAGAAGAGTTTAGTGTATTTAAAAAGCTATGAATTCTTTGAGGAGAAAAAACGCTCGGAATTTTCGTTTTAATTGGGTAGGAGCTAAGATCCTCATAAAGCATATCAGAAGCTATTTCTGAGGCCATTTCAAAAGCATCTTCTCTGGATTGGTATTGGTAATCTATAATTGCCATGGTTTTAAATTCTTGAAATAGATAGTCAGGTAATTTTTCTATCTTCAAGCGTTCAAGCGCTGCAAATATATATGATATAGCGCTATCGATTTGTAAAAGGCCGAAATCGGTTAAAGAAACATCAACACAAAAAAGCAGGTTATCTTTACTGAAACGATCACAGCTAACATGGAAGTTTTCCGCAATATTTTCCTTCTTTAATTTAGCAAATAAGCTTCCTTTTACCTCTTTATTGAGAATATAGGCAATAAATTCTGGGACTTTTTCTTCTATATTAGAAGCAAATACACTTGGAATCTCCCAGCATAAAGAAAGAGTTTTTAAGTCTTTAACCGGTTTAATAAAAATCATGCTTCCTTTTTGCTGTTCGGACAACAAAGAACTTTGAGAGGTTTTTTTCTGAAAGGAGGTATTAGTAATAGGCGAAAATTTTGTAACCACTAAATCTCTCATTTCAGCAATAGGTAGAGGAGAGATCATGACTAAATGCATACAATTTGCATTGTAATGATTTGCGTACCAATTTTTTAAATCAGATTGAGAAATTTCACAAAGAGTGTCTTTATTTCCCGTAGAAAATTTGCAATTTGGATGATTTGGGTTTCCTGTCTCTTTTAAGATCATATACTGACGCCATCCATCGTGTTCTATATTCTTAGCGTGTTCGTTATCAACAGCATTAAGTTCTCTTTGTCTACAACTTGTAGAGAATAAAGGATCAATGAAAAAATGAGAGAAACGATCAATTGCTTGGGGATAAGCATCATTATGAATGGAAAACATATAAACCGTTCGATCTGGGGCTGTATAGGCGTTTACCTTACCTCCATGATCTTTAATAAATTGCATGTATTCAGACTCATCTGGATAAGCTTTTGTCCCCATAAATAACATATGTTCCAAAAAATGAGCTATTCCTGGGTAATCATCATTCCAAGATCCAGCTCCTACACAAATACCTGCGCTGGATTGAGGGGTCTCTGTATCGGAAATAAGAAGAATTTTCAAACCATTTTCTAGAATGAGTTTTTCGGTTTTTCTTTTAGCAAGAGATGGAGTAAGAATGGGGACTGTGTATTGATCCTGAATAGTCGTATAGGAAAGAATAGATTGATCTACTGCACATAAAGGAGCAACCAGGCAAATGAAAGGAAAAAAATATTTCATAATCAAACTCTTATCTTAAAAATGTTATGATTTGCATTCTGATTTAAAACCTTTTTTTTGTCGAGAAAACGTCAGAAAAGCGTATTTTTACTTAACTTTTTTTAAATTTTTATCTTTGTAATAAGGTTGCCATTAATTTAAATAATTTACTATCATTGATCTGCTGTATTAAAATCTAAGATTCAAAAGGAGTCTGTTATGCCTTTAGAGAATAACTTAAATAATCCTGTTCCAAGACATCAAAGATCTTCTTCAGTCATGAATATTCCGATAAATTCATATAATTCTATAAATCAAATGCCAGCAGATGAAATGGCAGCGCTTACTCGTAACATAGCTAATGCTACTATCTCTGGAACTGCACGTTCTCAAAGTTCATCAGTAGTTAAAAAAAACTTTCAGGATTTACAAAGGTTATCATCTTTAAATAAGCAGATCAGATTTAAAGTAGATGACCAAGAACTAGAACTTTGTGTTAAAGCACCAGAAGTGAACAGAGATTTGCCCATTCTTTTTATGAAAGACATAAAAGATACTATTGATTTATCAGAACCGCTCCCAGGTGAATTGCAAAAGTCAGAGAAATGTATGACTATTCTAGATCTTCTTAGAGAGAGCTTTCCACAATTAACTTCTTTTTCATTTTTTAACAAAGATACAAAAATACCAAGATTTGCTGCTTCCTCTCCTATTCCTTTAAATTATGAAAATAAAGGAAATTTCTTTCCCCAAATAGAATTAGAAGGGCAGGTTGCCTATATAGCGTGGGATTCTTCTGGCTCTCAGATAGCAAAAGGATTCAAAGAAAAAACATGTGATATTTTACTTAAAAATAAAAAGGCTTTTTGTGGAGTTGCTCTATCTCAAGCTAATTTGAAAGGGATAGAAGAAGGAGCTGGAGTATCTGCTCATTTTATAACTACAAAGGTTACAGTGGTAGGGATCCTTATTACTAAGCCACCAACTTATACACAATCATGGTGGCTAGGTGATGGTAGAGTTGCTTGCGATGGTTCTGGGTTATCTAGTAGAATTGTTAGTGATAGTTGCATTGCTGAATGCTCAAGCCATTTAATCTCTAGAGGCCTTTCAAAAGGTGAAATGACCAACTTTGGAATGCTTGGAGTTCAAGGGGTTAGTGTTTCTCATGCTAAACAGGATTTACCGGATAGGTTCAAAAATCGTGGAGAGAAACTGATTCCATTTTGTTTGGAAATTATTCCTCAATTTTCTTCAGAAGAAAATCCGGTTCGAGAAGATGATCTTGTAATGGCAATAGATATGCAATTTCAGAGGAAAGCATTTACTGATCTATCTAAACCTTAGAAGAAGTCCTTGTACATCTTACGCACTAAATTATAAATGAATTCTGCACGTTCTTTGCGACGTGCATGTTTATCGGATGATTTTTTCAATGAGTAGTTTTCCATGTCAATTTCGGAACCAAACGCTATTTGAATTGGTCCATAGCCCACTGTTCGCGATTCTCCTAATTCTACTTGGATGGTTTTAGGAGGAGGTAGGATAGCATAGGTTTTTAAAGCTAAAGGATAAAAATGTGTAGGACGTAAAGAGCGTTTAGCTATGAGATAAAACATTTCAATGCTAGGAGGGTCAAAGTCTGCTACTTCAATAATTCCTTTGTTATTGCTTCTATCTCGACCACCACTAGGGGCTACATAGATGATATTTCCTCCTTTTTTTAAGAGGCAGCTCATGGTATCCATAGTTTTTTTATTGTGTAGTTGCTTTTTCATTTTTAGTTCTGGAGGACTATCAATATAGCGCTTTGAATGGATACACAGTAAATTACAACCCAAGCTTAGAGGAACTGCTAAGGGATCGCTGATGACACGATCACCAGCAACAAAAATGAGTTTTTCTGCAATTTTTGGAAATTTTTTCTCTAATAAAATGCTAATCATTTGAGGATCTCCCTCTGATTGATGATTGGCAAAGAGAACAACATTGTCTTTATTCTTTAAGTGAGAATCTATTTCCTCTAAGTAAAGTTCTCCTTTTAAAGAAGAAGAGGATGTATCAATAAGAGGCCTTACAAAATCAAGAGCAAATTTATGATAATCAAAATCTTTACGCAATTTTTGGTGGTAATGAGGAAAAGAAAAAGGAGAAGCGCATTGTAGAATAACAAGATCTAGAAAGGTAAGAAAAATTTGTTCTGTTTTTTCACTCGTCTGTAGAGCTGCTGATTTATATCCTGTATAAAATTCGTGCAAAATAACAGCAGATTTCTTAGGAATAAGATTTTGGTCAATAGCGAGCTGCAGATTCTCTAAAAAGAATTTAGATTTCGAGTTTTTTTCCATTGATTGTTGAATAAAATTGAAATTCATTTAGATGTAAGTTGTCATTACTATCAAAATAGAGTTGAGCATGCCAGCTTTCTGCTAATTTTATCAGATTTTTTTTGTCGTACTGATTCAAATAAGCTTCTAGTTCTGGATGAGTAACTAATTTTAGGCCAAAATGCTGTTGTTGACAAATTAGTTTTTTAAGAGATCGTTTAATTTCAATAGAGATGCTTTCATGATTTTTTATCATTCCACTTCCGTGACAGTAAGGACAGCCTACAAACATAGTTTGAGTAAGAGATTCTCGGCTACGCTGTCTAGTCATTTCAACCAAACCAAATTCGCTCATACCTGAAATTGTGCATTTAGCAGAATCATCTTTCATTGCCTCTTTTAAGCGTTCTAAAACGCGGCGTTGATTTTTGCGGGAACGCATATCGATGAAATCACAAATAATCAAGCCTCCAATATTACGCAAACGAAGTTGGCGAGCAATTTCTTCTGCAGCTTCCATATTAATGTGTACCAGTGCTTCTTCTACATCAGATGCTGAGCTTTGAGAACGTCCTGAATTTACATCAATTGTATACATCGCCTCTGTTCGATCAAAGAACAAATAACCACCGCTTGGGAGCCAAATTTTACGCCGCAGAGCTCTTTCAATTTCTCTTTCTGCACCAAATCTTTCAAACATAGGCACTTTGTCTCTGTACAACTCAATTTTTAAAGGGTGCTCTGATGCATATTTTGTATACATGCGTTTACATCTTTGGTAAACAGAGTGATCATCGACCAGCAAACGCTCAAACTTCTTATCAATTGCACTTAAAATAGCGCGCTTAATGAGATCGGATTCTTCATACAGACATGTAGGTTTATTGGCTTTATGGAATTGATCAATAATGTATTGCCATGTTTTAAGCAGTTCACTTGCTTCATTAATAAGCATTTCAGCAGAAGCATTCATGCTTGCTGTTCGGCAAATAAGCCCCATGTCTTGAGGCATTTCAAAAGCACGAATGAGCTTTTTTAAACGATCTCTTGAAGCAGGATCTTCTATCTTACGCGACACTCCTCTATGAGGAGTATTAGGTAACAAAACAAGATACCTACCTGGAATAGAGATATTAGAAGTTAATCGCGCTCCTTTAGTACCTATTGGTTCTTTTACTACCTGTACAAGTACAGATTGCTCTGGCTTTAAGAGCTTAGAAATATCGGTCTCTTTGCGTTGCTTTGTCTGTTTTGAGGAGATCTGATGATTCCATTCAAAATCCATATCAAATATTTCTTGAAATTTCTGCGTGTTTTCCAAAATATCAGAAATATGAATAAACCCATTTTCTCCTTCATTAATATCAATGAAAGCAGATTGGATATTGTGTAAGATATTTGTTACACGGCCGCGATAAATATTACCGGCTATTTGTCGATTTTTTTTTCTTTCTACAATCAAATCATAAAGAGTTCCGTGTTTAAGCACAGCATAGCGAATCTCTTTTGATTCAATATTTAATAAAATTTCTTGCATCGGGTCCTTTAAGCGAACAGATTTTAGTGAGTATATGACTTAAAAGAAGTAATCCTATAAGATTTTATGTTCTTTTTCCAGAAAAAAGCAATGATTGCAACTGTTCTTTAACCTTATCAATAAAATTATATTTAATTAACTGACAAGCACTATTAATACTGCTTAGGATACTCGAAGAAGAGCCTTCCCCATGACATTTAACGATAATTTTGTCAATTCCTGCAAGAAGAGCTCCTGGATATTTAGAATAATCGAGTTTTTGACGTAATTCATGAAGAGCTCTTTGCAATGATAAAGAGTGATTTTCTTTATCAATATCACCGATCATTTTTAGAATATTAAAAGCAATCCCCTCAGAGGTTTTTAAAAATATATTACCCGTAAATCCATCGGTGATTAAAACATCTAATTTTGTTTGAAATACATTTCTAGCTTCTACATTTCCTATGAAGGTAAAATCATTTTTATCAGATAAGTGCTCTAGCGTTTGATAAGCATCCCTTAGTTCCGGGGTGCCTTTTTTTGCTTCTGAACCGATATTTAAAAGCGCCAATTTAGGACAAGAAATACCTCGACTTTTCTGGTAAGCGATTCCCATGGCTGCAAAATGCACAAGATGGGCTGCTTTATAAGAAATACTAGCCCCTACATCGAGCAAAGCAATCTCTGATTGATGCCCAGGGAATAGGGTTAGTAAAGCAGGCCTTTTTAAGCCAGATAGTGAGGATAGATGTATCTTTGCACAGCTCATTAAAGCGCCTGTATTCCCCGCTGAAATAAAGGCATGCAAATGGCCTTCTTTTAACATGCGAATTCCTACACATAAAGAAGAATGAGGCTTGCGTTTAATAGCAATTAGTGGCAACTCATGCATGTAAATGGCTTCTTGTACAGGAAAGAAAGAAATACAAATAGAAGGGGAAGAAAGACCTTCAAACACTTCCGAAGTGCCAAACAGAGTCAAATAAATGGAGTCGTCAAATGAGTCATAGTGCAAGAGAATAGTTTCAAGCAATTCTCTTGCAGGAGCATCGCTTCCCATTAAATCAATGCCAATAGATAGGGGTAACTTAATCTTTCCTCTCACTAACTACCAAACGTCCTGCATAAAATCCACAATGAGAGCAAATACGGTGAGACAAGCAACTTTGAGCACAATTTGTGCAGCTATTTACATTTTTTGGTTTTTTAGCATGATGAGCACGCCGGGAATTCTTTCGAGCATTAGAGGTGCGATTACGAGGGACAGCCATAATTGAATACTCCTTAAAAAATCATTTAGATTATTTATAACTAACTTAAGACTTTATTTAAAGTTCAATGAAAAAATTGTCTTCTGCAAAAGGAAAGTAGACGTTTTTTGTTTTGCTAGATCCATCTTTTACAGGGGAATTTAAATATTTTTTTATTATAGATCTATCTGGGCAATTGCCTTGATTACACTCAGAAAAAGAAGGAACTAGATTGAGGATTGTAGAGCGTATTTCATCGGTAAAGTCAAAAATAGCACCTTTGATCTCAGATAATGCTATGGAAAAACAAGTATTGTCCAATTTTAAAAAATTTTCTGTCATTTTATTGCAAATAGAACAGGGGATAAAAGCGCTAATATTTAATGTAAACTGTATAATTAAATGATCATTTGCTAAATAGGCTTCAGCTTCTATTTTAAAAATCTTATCAAAAACAAGATCCTGTTCATCAATTTCTAAAAAATCAGATGAAATGCTTTCAGAAATCTTATCTATTTGCCCCGTTTTTAGACGATCGATGTAAATATGTAATTCTTTCATAAATTAGATCAAGTCTAATAAAAATCTATATTTTTTTCTAGATAAAATAAGATTTTAATTACTGAGCATGAGACAAATCTGTTTGCTTACTTCTTTTGCTGTATTTGCTGTGCCAAGTAAAGTTACTATATGCTTACATTTTTCTCGATAGCTTGGGTGATTTTCAAGTAAGTGATACATACGAGATAAAAGAGATGTACTAGTAAAATAAGGCCCAATGAGCTCGGGAAAGATCTCTTGATTTGCAATGATGTTTACTAAACAATAAAATGGTAGTCGGATGCGTAATAGATCTCTTGCTACAATTAGATCGAGTTTGGATAATCCATAGGTAACCACTGTAGGAACAAAGTGAAGGGCTAATTCAAGGGTTATCGTTCCTGATTTAGCAATTGCAAGATGGGTTTTTTGCATGAGTTCATAGCTATGAGTAGAGGGAACAAAAGTAATCGGATGATTCCAGTTTTTTTTTTGCAGAATGAAGAGAATTTGAGAATGAAATTTAGGTTGTGCTACAGAAAGAGCAATATGCAAATTAGGTTTATTTATGCACAGGTGCCTGCAAGTGTCAAGGTAAAGAGGTAAATTACGCTCGATCTCTTTAGATCTACTCCCAGGGAACAGCGCAATGATTTGCTTATCTTTTGGCAAATCAAGGTTTTGATAGTTATAAGACTGAATGCGAAAATTAAGGGGATGACCAACATATTGTGTAGGGAGCTTTCGGAAAATTTGCGATTCAAAGGGCAAGATAGTGAATAGATGATCTAAATGCTTTTCCATAAAAGCGATTCGATGCTTCCCCCATGCCCATACCGAAGGACAGATAAAATGCACAATTTGTCCTTTAAAACCTCTTTTTTTTAAGTATCGATGTAATCTTAAGCTAAAACCTGGGTAATCAATGGTAAATACTATTTTTGGTTGTAGTGATAAAATAGCGTTTACTACTTTGTAAAACATGCGTACCAGTTTAGGAAATGCGCAAAATACATCAATAAACCCCATAACCTGCAATTCTTCCATAGCAAGAACAGAATTTACTCCTTGATATCGCATGCGCGGTCCAGTAACGCCAAATATGCTAAGGGTGGGCTTTTTTACTTTAAGCTCAGCTAAAAGAGATTCTGCATGTAAATCACCGCTTGGTTCTCCACAAAACATAAAAAGATCACAAGGCATTAAAAGACCTTAAGCTGTTTAGCTATCCATTTTGCTCCATGATGGAATGTTTCTTTTGCTGTGCCGTGACCATGATGTCCAATCGAAGGTAAAATCCTCAATTCGATGGGAGGAGAAAGGCATCTTTTCTGGTAAGCTGTTTCAGTAAGGGTTTCTATCAAATCAAAACAATTGCGTGTTCCTACTCTAACATCTCTATTTCCAATGTAACAGCGAGTTTTTTTATCAGATAGCAAATCAACTATATGTACAAGGTCCCAGCTGACCAAATCTGAAAAACCTGGAAGAAAAGAGAGTTTAGTTAAAGGAGCAAATCCCAACCAATAGGGAATTTCAGGGTTTTTTGCTGCTACATGTGCAGCAATTAAAGCTCCTCTAGATAGTCCCATTGTTGCAATTTTATTTGGTAGAATGAGTTTTTGGTTTAGCAGAAGAGTGATCGCGTTTTGGATCTTTTTCAGATAACTTCCTAATAGATCTTCACCTTTTTGCATAGCTGTTGCCCATTCTATAAGTCCTTTTGTAGCAGGCTTTCCTTCTTCATGATAGGGCAGAGTCATCGAAAAAATCCTTAAAGGAAACTGAGAAAGATACGCAACTGGTTGATTAAAGGGATCTAAAGTCAGAGAATCTTTAGCGGATAGAGCAAAATAAAATACAGCAGGAAGAGGACCTAAGTCAACGGGTGGTCCTAAATACTCTAGCTGAATATCAGAAGCTAGATTAAGTTGCTGAGGAAGAAGAGGCTTCATCTGTTTTTATTTTCTTTTTACGTCGTCGTTTATTAGATACAGGGTTTGTAAGAGCATGATTCCATTGTTCCCATACAACTTTAAGAGCTGGTTCCAATGTACAACGAATTTCAAAAAATTGCATAGCTTGCATGAAATCTGGATCTTGAGGAATGCGAATACGGCGTGGTTTTTTAGAATCAAAAGGAGTAATGCGATATTGCGAAACCAAAATCGACTGCAAACTTGTACGTAATCTACGAGAAAGATTGATAAAAGGGCGAAACATTTCATCAAGTAACTCATGCACTTCTTCGCTTATTTGTCCTAAATGCAAGATGATATCTCGATTCATATAACGTGTATAGATCTTTTTTTCCAGAATAGGGAATACCAAAGCAGCTAATAAAACAGCACGTGATAGGTTTATATGATCAGATTTCATGAAATAATGATCGATTTCTTTTAGAAAAGAGAAAACCTCTTCTGCATCTTTAGAGTCTAAAAAATCTCCTAGTGAAGGCATTAATAAATGCATAAACCCATGTTCTGCAAGAAGACGAAAAAAAGGCTCCGAAGCTTTAGATTCCAACATACGCAGCAATTCTTCTAATATACGTGCAGGAGAGCTCTTCATAATTTCCTGGCGACATTCAAGCAGAGCAATGTGCGAGGGATCATCAATGGTAAAACCAAATCTTGCTTGAAATTTAAGCATTCTTAGCATGCGAACAGGATCTTGACGAAAACGAATAAAAGGTTGTCCAATAGTGCGCAGAGTTTGCTTTTTTATATCTTCAAAACCTCCAATATAATCAATAATCGACTGAGAGTCTGAATCATAAAACAGTGCATTAATGGTAAAATCACGTCTTAGAGCATCTTCTTTTGCCGTTCCCCATTTATTATCACGTACAATCAATTCATCGAGCTCATTATCTCCAGAGCGAAAGGTGGAAACTTCTAATATTTTTTTCCCAAATCGAATATGAGCAAGACGGAAACGCCTTCCCACTAAAATACAATTTCTGAATATTTTTTTTATTTCTTCTGGTTGTGCAGATGTACAAATATCAAAGTCTTTGGGATTTTTATGTAGTAACAGATCTCGAACACTTCCTCCGACTAGATAGGCTATGTAACCTGCAGTGCGAAGTTTTTGCATAACATACAGCGCATCGGAGTCAACTTTTTTCATGCAGAGCTGATGTTCTTCAAAAGAATAAATGCGTTGAGACACTAAAGCCCTAAAATAAATAAATTTGCATTGAAAAACACTTTAATTCAAAGCGGTTTAAAAAGTCAAGATTGCCTTGGTTGTTAAATACTTAGGCCATACACTTGATTTTTTTCTATAAACAAATTTTTC